>NZ_JAEHFP010000003.1 GCF_016446475.1 Paracoccus binzhouensis
CGGCGCCCTCGCGGCCGCGCAAGGCCAGGCGCGCCGCCAGCACCGGGGCGGGGGCGGTGACCAGCAGCACGGCCAGGCCGGGCAGGCGCGCGGCGGCCTCGGCCAGGATGGCGCGGCTGGCATTGAACAGCACCGTGCCCGGCCCTGCCAATTCGTCGGCAGGGATGCCGTAATCCAGCCCATGCGCATGCCAGTGCAGGGCGAAATCGCCGGCAGCCCGGCGGCGGGCGAATTCCGCCGGGGTCACGGGGTCGAAATCCTCGCCGCCGGCATTGGCGGGGCGGGTGATGACCCGGCGGGCGGCGCGGATCCGGTCCGGCCGGGCGGCGCAGGCCATCGCCATCAGCGTGTCCTTGCCGGCGCCCGAGGGGCCGACGACGGCGACCAGCCGGGTCATGCCGCGGCCCCGGGCGTGAAGCCGGAGACATCCACCAGCCGGTCGCAGACCCGGTTGCGCGCCGCCTCGTCGTGGAAGATGCCCAGGATGGCGCCGCCGCGGGCCTTGGCCTCCTCGATCAGGGCCAGCACGACCTCGCGATTGGCGGCATCCAGGCTGGCGGTGGGCTCGTCCAGCAGCAGCAGCGGATAGGGATGGGCGAAGCCGCGGGCGATGTTCACCCGCTGCTGCTCGCCGCCCGAGAAGGTGGTGGGCGACAGGCCCCACAGCCGTTCCGGGATGTTCAGCCGCGCCAGCAGCGCGGCGGCGCGGGCGCGGGCCTCGGATTCGGGCGTGCCGAGCAGGCGCAGCGGCTCGGCCACCACCTCGATGGTGGGGACGCGGGGGACAACGCGCAGAAACTGGCTGACATAGCCCAGCCGGTCGCGGCGCAGGGCGATGATCTGGCGCGGCTGGGCCGTGACCACATCCACGCCCGCCACCCGGATCGCGCCCGAGGCGGCCAGGTAATTGCCATGGATCATCCGCATCAGCGTGGATTTCCCGGCCCCCGACTGTCCGGTCAGCCCGACGCATTCGCCGGCCTCCACGGTCAGGTTCGCCCCCTCCATCACCCGCAGGATGGCACCGCCCTGGTTGTGCAGGGTAAAGGTCTTGGACAGGTTCTCGATGCGGATCATGGGATTACACCTGCAGGACAGAGGATACGAGAAGCTGGGTATAGGCGTGCTGCGGATCGTCCAGCACCTGGTCGGTCAGCCCGGTTTCCACGACGTGGCCCGATTTCATCACCATCAGCCGGTCGGCCAGCAGCCGCACCACCGCCAGGTCATGGGTGACGATCACCACCGACAGGCCCAGGTCGCGCACCAGTCCGCGCAACAGGTCCAGCAGCCGCGCCTGCACGCTGACATCCAGGCCCCCGGTCGGCTCGTCCATGAAGACCAGCCGCGGCCCGGTGACCAGGTTGCGGGCGATCTGCAGCCGCTGCTGCATCCCGCCGGAAAAGGCCGAGGGGCGGTCGTCGATGCGTTCGGCGGCGATCTCGACCCGACCCAGCCAGTCGGTCGCCGTGTCGCGGATGGCGCCGTAATGGCGCTGGCCGACGGCCATCAGGCGTTCGCCGACATTGCCGCCGGCGCTGACGCCCATGCGCAGGCCGTCGCGCGGGTTCTGGTGGACATAGGCCCAGTCGCCGCGCAGCAGGCGGCGGCGCTCGGCCTCGGAAAAGCCCAGCACGTCGCGGCCCTCCCACAGGATCGCGCCCTCGTCGGGCCGCTGCAAGCCCGCCAGGCAGGACAGCAGCGTCGATTTGCCCGAGCCGCTTTCGCCGACGATGCCCAGGACCTCGCCCGGCCACAGATCGAAGGCGACCTCCGCGCAGCCGATGCGCGGGCCGTAGCGTTTCGTCAGCCGCTGGACCGACAAGAGCGGCATGGTCAGGTTCGCGCCGTCCATCACGCCACCTCCTGCGCGGAAAGCCGGCCGCGATGCCCGGCCGCCTGCCGCGCATTGCAGAAATCGGTGTCCGAGCAGACGAACATCCGGCTGCCGCGGTCGTCGGTGATGACCTCGTCCAGATAGCTCTCGGACGCGCCGCACAGGTCGCAATCGTGATCGGCCTTGGAGGCGACGAAGGGGTGATCCTCGAAATCCAGGCTGACCACCTGGCTATAGGGCGGCACGGCATAGATGCGGCTTTCGCGGCCGGCGCCGAACAGCTGGATCGCCGGATTGTCCGCCAGCTTGGGATTGTCGAATTTCGGGATGGGCGAGGGGTCCATGACATAGCGCCCCTCGACCTTCACCGGATAGGCGTAGCTGGTCGCGATCTCGCCATGGCGGGCGATGTCCTCGTAAAGCTTGACGTGCATCAGCCCGTATTCCTCAAGCTCGTGCATCTTGCGGGTCTCGGTCTCGCGCGGTTCGAGGAAGCGCAGCGGTTCCGGGATCGGCACCTGGTAGACCAGGATCTGCGCTTCGGTCAGCGGCTGTTCGGGGATGCGGTGGCGGGTCTGGATGACGGTCGCATCAGCGGTGCGTTCCGTCACGGCCACCCCCGCCGTCCGCTGGAAGAAGCGGCGGATCGAGACGGCGTTGGTGGTGTCGTCGGCGCCCTGGTCGATGACCTTCAGCCGGTCCCCGGGCGTCAGGCAGGCCGCCGTCACCTGCACGCCGCCGGTGCCCCAGCCGTAAGGCATCGGCATCTCGCGGCTGGCGAAGGGCACCTGATAGCCGGGGACGGCCAACGCCTTCAGCAGCGCGCGGCGGATCATGCGCTTGGTCTGTTCGTCCAGATAGGCGAAGTTGTAGTCGCTCACGGCGGTCCCCTTTCGGTCAGGGCGGTTTCCGGGGCGCGCCGCCCGGTCCTGCGGTGGCATGGCGCGTGACGGGGTGCGAGGGGCGCTCATTCGGCGGCCTCGCGCAGGGCCGTGGCCTCGGCCCGCAGGCGGCGCACCAGTTCCAGCTCGGACTGGAAATCGACGTAATGCGGCAGCTTGATATGTTCCAGGAAGCCGGTGGCCTGCACGTTGTCGCAATGCGACAGCACGAATTCCTGGTCCTGCGCCGGGGCGCCGGTGAAATCCTCGCCCAGTTCCTGCCAGCGCAGGGCGCGGTCCACCAGGCTCATGGAAATGGCCTTGCGTTCCGACTGGCCCATGACCAGCCCGTAGCCGCGGGTGAATTGCGGCGGCTCGGTCTTCGAGCCCTTGAACTGGTTCACCGTCTCGCATTCGGTCAGCTCGACCTCGCCGATCTCGACGGCGAAGCCCAGCTCGGGCAGCTCGACCTCGACCGCGACGCGGCCGATGCGCAGCTCGCCAACGAAGGCATGGGTGCGGCCATAGCCGCGCTGCGTGGAATAGGCCAGGGACAGCACGAAGCCCTCGTCCCCGCGCGTCAGCGCCTGCAGGCGCAGCGCCCGGTCGGCCGGCAGTTCCAGCGGCGTCCGGGTCAGGTCGGCGGGGGCGTCCTCGCCGGGCGGTTCGGCCTCGATCAGCCCGTCGCGGTCCAGAAGCCCGGTGACATGCGGCACCGGCTCGGCCGCCGCCGCGGCGGTCGGGGCGGGCGGCACCTCGCTTTCGGCCATCAGGGCGAAATCCAGCAGGCGGTGGGTATAGTCGAAGGTCGGCCCCAGGACCTGCCCGCCCGGCAGGTCCTTGAAGGTCGCCGAGACGCGACGGTCCACCGCCATCGCCGCCGTGTCCACCGGCCGCGAGGCGCCGAAGCGCGGCAGGGTCGTGCGATAGGCGCGGATCAGGAACACCGCCTCGATCAGGTCGCCGCGGGCCTGCTTGATCGCCAGCGCGGCAAGGTCGGGATCGTAGAGCGAACCCTCGGCCATCACCCGGTTCACCGCCAGCGCCATCTGTTCGCGGATCTGGGCGACGGTCAGCTCGGGGATGGCGGGATCGCCCCGGCGCTCCTCGGCGAGCCAGGCATGGGCGGCGTCGATGGCGCGTTCGCCACCCTTGACGGCGACATACATCAGCAATCCTCCACGATGGTGCTGCGGGGCAGGGCGGCCAGCCGGTCGCCGCAGGTCAGGATGATGTCGAAGCCCAGCGGGAACAGCGCCCGGTTGGCCCGGAAGGCGGCGGTTTCCGGCAGCGACAGCCGGGCCGTGTCCCGGATGCCGGGACCGGTCAGCCGCGGGCCGTCGGGTTCCAGCCGCTCGACCTCGACGATCAGCGTGGCCGAGCGGTCGGGAAAGGCGGGCTCGCCGATGCGGAAGCGCGTCACCGGCTGCAGATCGGGCCAGCGGCCAAGTGCGAAACCGGCATCCGCCGCCGCGGCCAGCGGCGCGCCGGTGTGGAAGGCGATCCAGCGGCGCAGGGCGTCATTGTCAAGAGCGCCGGCCAGGTGCAGGGCCGTCGTGGCATCGGTCAGCGTCAGCAGCACCGTGGCCGCCGCTGCCGACAGCCCCGGCGCGGCGCCGCCGGACACGGCATGGATGCGGCCGGGGCGGGCCATCGCGTCCAGGACGGCGCGGAAGGCATGGGCGGCGTCGCGGGCGGGATCGGCGAAGCCGCCGGCCAGCGGCGAGGTCAGGGGGGCGTTCATTGGTCCTCTCCGCGCATCATGGTGAAGAATTCGACCCGGGTGGCCGCGGCCTTTTCGGCGCGGGCGCCGCGGCGGGCCTGTGCCTCGGCGCGCAGCGGGGCGATGACCCGGGCCTCGATCCGGCCGGCCTGCTCGCCCTGCAACAGCGCGTCCAGCACCGCGGCGCGGCGGGCATGGTCGCGGTCGCGGCCCTGCACGCAGGCATGGCCGACCGCATCGCCCAGCCGGACCGAGCAGCGCGTCACCGTCATCTCGCCCAGGTTGAAGCGGCTGCCGGTGCCGCCGATCCGTCCCTCCAGCATGACGGCGCCGATCTCGGGTGCGCGCAGCAGCTCATGGGTGGGCAGGTCGGGGGCCAGGGCGGCAAGCCGGGCGGCCGGCGCCCTGGCAAGAAGCGACATCCAGTCGCGGCGGCGGGCGGTTGCTTCGGTCTGCGACATTGTGTGCCTCGACATCTTGCCAGCTTGTCTAGATTACTATACAACTAGACAAGTGATAACCCGCCGGAGCTCCCGGCTCAAGTCCCGAGTTGTGAATTTTCGATGACGACCAAGCAGCCGATCTGGAAATCCATCGCCGCCACGCTGGCGGCCGAGATCGCCGACGGGCATTACCGCCCCGGCGACAAGCTGCCGTCCGAGGCGGATCTGGCTGCCCGGTTCGGGGTCAACCGCCATACGGTGCGCCATGCCCTGGCCTCGCTGGCCGAGGCGGGGACGGTGCGCAGCCGGCGCGGCGCCGGCGTGTTCGTCGCCTCGGTGCCGACCGATTATCCGCTGGGGCGGCGGGTGCGCTTCCACCAGAACGTCGCGGCTTCGGGGCGCGCGGCCTCGCGCCGGCTGACGCTGCTGGACACCCGCGGCGCCGATGCGAAAGAGGCCGAGGCGCTGGCGCTTGCCCCCGGCGCCCCGGTGCATGTCATCGAGGGGGTGTCGCTGGCCGATGGCCAGCCGCTGGCGGTGTTCCGCTCGGTCTTCGATGCCGGCAGGTTTCCCGGCCTGCTGGCGCAGCTCGAGGCGCATGCCTCGGTCACGCGGGCGCTCGCGGAATGCGGGCTTTTCGACTATACCCGCGCCTCGACCCGGCTGACGGCGAAGATCGCGCCGGCGACCATGGCGCTGATGCTGGAACTGCCGCAGGGCGCGCCGGTGCTGCGCTCGGTGGCGATCAACGTCGATGCGGACGGACGGCCGGTCGAATTCGGCACCACCTGGTTCGCGGGCGACCGGGTGACGCTGACCGTCGCGCCCGAGAGCTAGGCGCCCTTGATGAGCTTGCGGCGCAACCAGCCCGACAGGCTGTCCATGGCGATCACGGTCAGCACGATCAGCACCATGTAATAGGCCACGTCCTCCCAGTCCTTCTGGGTCTGGATGGCCTGGGTCAGCAACAGGCCGATGCCGCCGCCGACGATGGCGCCGATCACCGTGGCGCCGCGGGTGTTGGATTCCAGGAAATACAGCACCTGGCTCAGCAGCACTGGCGTCACCTGCGGGATCACCCCGAAGCGCGCGCGCTGCAGGGTATTCGCGCCGGTCGAGCGCAGGCCTTCGACCTGCTTCTCGTCGATGTTTTCCAGCGCCTCCGAGAACAGCTTGCCGAAGCTGCCGGTATCGGTCAGCAGGATCGCCAGCGATCCGGTCATCGGGCCGGGACCGAAGGCGCGGGCCAGAACGATGGTCCAGATCAGCGCATCGACGCCGCGGATGAAGTCGAAGACCCGGCGCAGGCCGAAGCGCAGCGGCCCCAGCGGGTTCATGTTCGAGGCCGCCAGGAAGGCCAGCGGCAGCGAGATGATCGCCGCGCCGAAAGTGCCCAGAAACGCCATCAGCACCGTCTCGAACATCGCCCAGATCACGTCGCCGTGCCGCCACATGCTGTTGGTCCAGAAGTCATGGGCCATGGCGGCGATGTTCGGCCGGTCGGGATCGACCCGCTGACCCCACAGCGCCGAGGCGGCCAGTTCCGGCCAGCTCATATGCGCAAACGGGCTGTCCAGGGTGAAGAAGAACAGCGGCCAGCCTGCCGCATAGCGGAAGGTTTCGACCTTGCTGCGGGTATAGGCGAAGCGCCCGGCCCCGGTGGTGATGCTGACGCGGCTGTCCGAGGCGTTGATCCAGTCGGGCAGCGGTTCCGGTGCATCCAGCAGCAGCCGGTTGCCGTCCGGGCGGATGGCGATGGTGCCGGCCTCGGGGTGGAGATAGCGCGCGCCCTGGGGGTCGTAGACCACGCGGTGGCCCCGGCCCAGGTCGATGGTGGTGGTGTCGCCGGCGGTGGTGACGAAATCGGGCAGCCGGCCCTCGGGCCAGGTGCCCTTGGCCTCGCCCTCGACCGCGACGGTCAGCTTGCCGCTGCGGTTGTCGCGGGTGACATGGGTCTTGTGGCGCCAGAAATCCGACAGCAGCACCGCGGCATTGTCCATCCGCGCCCGGCTCGCCAGCCCGGCCAGGTCGAAGGCGACGGCGGCATAGGCCAGATAGGCCAGGATCGCCAGCGGCACCGCGAAAGAGATCATCCGGCGGCGCGCGAAGCCCGCCAGGATCGGCGCGGCGGGATGGGCGGCGGTCATCGGCGTTGCGTCGGTCATGCGTTGCGGCCTTTCACCAGGCGGGTGCGGGCGTGGTCGGACAGCCGGTCGATGGCCACGATGGTCACGAACAGCAACAGGAAGATCGCCACCACCTCGTCATAGCGGCCCTGGCCCCATTGCATGGCGATCTTCAGGTCATAGCCGATGCCGCCCGAGCCGACGAAGCCCAGGATGGCGCTGGCGCGCACATTGATCTCGAACCGCATCAGGCCGTAGGACAGCCAGTTCGGCGCCACCTGCGGCAGGACGCCCAGCCACATGCGCTGCCCCCAGCCGGCCCCGACCGAGGCCAGCCCCTCGACCGGCTTCGGGTCGGCATTCTCGGCCACCTCGGAGAACAGCTTGCCAAGCGCGCCGGCGGTGTGCAGCGCGATGGCGGCGACGGCGGGCACCGGGCCGCCGCCCAGGATGTAGATCAGCATCAGCGCGATGACGATTTCCGGGATGGCGCGGGTCGCGTCCATCATCCGCCGGAACAGCGGCGTCAGCCGCGGCCAGCGGGCCAGCCCGCGCGTCGAGAGCAGCGCCAGCAGCATCGCCGCCAGCCCGCCCAGCAGCGTCGAGACGGCGGCGATGTTCACCGTCTCGACCAGCGAGGGCAGGTGTTCCAGGACCATGCCGGGCAGGTTGGCGCGGTTCCGCCAGGCCTCGGACAGGACCTCGGCCGGGAAGGACAGCAGCATCGGCAGCCCGTCGACGAAGCCGCCGGCATTGCGCGCCTCGGCCAGACGGAAGCCGGACGCCATCAGCGCCACGAACAGGATCAGCAGGATGCCGCCATACATGCGGCGGCGGCGCGTCAGCTCCAGATAGGCGGATTCGATCTGGCGGGTGCCGGGGTCGCGCGGCGGTCCGAAGGCGGTGTCTACCATGTGATCCTCGGCACGGGAAATGCGAAAGCCGCGCCCGGTGGGGGGCGCGGCCGGGAACAAGGGCGGATCAGCTGTTCGATTCTTCCAGCTTGCGGGCGGCGACGACGCCCTCATAGGCGCTGTGATCGACCGGCACGAAATCCTTGGCCTCGCCATGGGCGACGCCGAAGGCGCAGGCCTTGTCGGTCTCGTGCAGGTCGGCGGTCAGCTGGATCACCTTGTCCTTGACCTCTTGCGGCAGGGCGTTGCGCACCACCATCGGGCCTTCCGGGATCAGCTTGGACTTCCAGATCTCGACCACGTCGTTCATGTCGACCAGCCCGGCATCGGCGGCCTTGCGCAGCGCGCCGGAATTGTAGCCGTCCTCCCAGTCGCCCAGGCCGTCGGCCCAGGTGACGCCGGCGTCGAAATCGCCATTGGCGACGCCGACGATGGTCTGCTCATGCCCGCCCGAGAAGCGCAGCTCGCCGAAATAGTCGTCCAGCGGGCCGTATTCCGCGCTCAGCTCGGCGGCCGGCACCAGGTAGCCCGAGGTCGAGTTCGGATCGGCAAAGGCGAAGCGCTTGCCCTTGGCATCGGCGATCGAGGCGATGCCGCTGTCCTTGCGCGCCAGGCCGATCGAGTAATAGCCGGTCGAGCCGTCGATGTTCTGCTTGGTCAGCACCGGGGTCACGGCCTGGGGATCGGTCAGGTAGATCTTGGCATAGCCCGAGGCGCCCAGCCAGGCCATGTCCAGCGTGCCGCCCAGCAGGCCCTGGATGACGCCGTCGTAATCGGCCGGGGTGAAGACCTTGACCGGGACGCCCAGGGCCTTCTCGATGGCGGCGCGGTAGCATTCGTTCGAGCTCATGCGGTCCTGGGCGTTCTCGCCGCCCAGGATGCCGATGTTGAACTGCTTGATCTCCTGCGCGGCGGCGGCGATCGGGGTCAGGGCGGTGGCGGTAACGGTGGCGGCGGCAAGCGCCAGGGCAGGAGTTTTCATGGTCTCTCCGTGGGATGATGCCTCGGCCGGGCGGCCGGGGCGGGTTCAGGCCAGCATGCGCGCCGCATAGGCGTCGTCCGGGGCCTTGTCGGCGGGGATCGCGGTCGAGGTGGCGGCCTCGTTGAAACTGTCGTCGGCGCCGTAGATGTCGCGCGCCGCGCCGGTCGAAAGCTGGTCGGGGGTGCCGTCGAAGACGATGCGGCCGTCGCGCATGCCGATCACCCGGTCGCAATAGCGCCGGGCGGTGTCCAGCGTGTGCAGGTTGGCGATGACCATGCGGCCGTCCTCGACATTGATGCGTTTCAGCGTGTCCATCACCACCTGGGCATTCATCGGGTCGAGGCTGGCGATGGGCTCATCGGCCAGGATGATCCGCGGATCCTGCATCAGGGCGCGGGCGATGGCGACGCGCTGCTGCTGGCCGCCCGACAGCGCCTCGGCCCGCTTGGGCGCCTGTTCGGCGATGCCCAGCCGTTCGAGGATGGCGATGGCCCGCAGGATGTCCTGGCGCGGCCACAGGTTGAACATCGTGGCCAGGGTCGAGCGGCGGTTCAGCAGCCCGTGCAGCACGTTCGACACCACGTCCATGCGTGGCACCAGGTTGAACTGCTGGAAGATCATCGCGCATTCGCCCTGCCATTGCCGGCGGGCCGCGCCGCGCAGCGCAAGGATGTCGCGCTCCTCGACCAGGATCTGCCCGGCGCTGGCATCGGTCAGCCGGTTCATCATGCGCAGGAAGGTGGATTTGCCGGCGCCGGAACGGCCGATCACGCCGACGAAGGCCGGCCCCTCGACCGAGAAGCTGATATCGTCCACCGCGGCTCTGCGGCCGAAGATCCTGGTCACGTTCCTGACTTCAAGCACCGATGGCCCCTTTCCGTCGTCCACGGGGCTGATAGGCCGGCGATGTTTCAGTTCTTCGGCATTGCGGTGAAGTTTCCGTGACGATCGCAGGACAGCCGCGGGCAGGGGCAGGGCCCCGGGACACCCGCGCCGGCCGTGTCGGGCAGGTGGCGGTCAGGCCGGCAAGGCGCGATCCGGCCACCATGCCCGATCCGGCGGGGCCGGTGCGGCGCCCGCCGGTCCTGCCGGCTGCCGTGCCGCAAGCGCGGCAGCCGGCGAAGGGTCAGGCCGCGTCCTCGATATGGCCGCCCAGGAACAGCTGGCCGACGCGCGGATCCCGAAGCAGCGCGTCGGCCCTGTCGAACATCCGGGTCTGGCCCAGTTCCAGCACCAGCCCGTAATCGGACATGGCCAGCGCCGCCTTGGCGTTCTGTTCCACCATCAGCACCGTCACCCCCTGGTCGCGCAGCCGGATCAGGGTCTGGAACACCTCCTGCACCAGGTTGGGCGACAGCCCGATCGAGGGCTCGTCGATCAGGATCAGCTTGGGGTCCAGAAGCAGGGCGCGGGCGATTTCCAGCTGCTTCTGCTGGCCGCCCGACAGTTCGATGGCCTTCTGGTCGCGGCGCTCGCGCAGCATCGGAAACTGGTCCATGACCTGCTCCATCCGCTGCCGGACCTTGGATTGGTCGCGGGCGGTGATGCCGCCCAGTTCGAGATTGTGGAACACCGACAGCTGCGGCACCACGTTGCGGCCCTGCGGCACATAGGTGACGCCGCGGGCGATCATCTCGGCCGGGCGCTTGCGGGTCACGTTCTCGCCCTCCAGCAGGATCTGGCCGGAATGGATGTTCAGCAGGCCGAAGATCGCCTTGAATACCGTGGATTTCCCGGCGCCGTTCGGCCCGATCACCGTGGTGATCGAGGCCTTGGGGATGCTGAACGAGGTGCCATTCAGGATGGTGATGCGGCCATAGCCGCCGGTGAGATCCTTGAGTTCCAGCATGTCAGCCCCCCAGATAGGCGTCGATGACCATCTGGTTCGCCCGGATCTCCTGGGGCGAGCCTTCGGCGATGATCTCGCCCTGCGCCAGCACGATGATGCGGGTGCAAAGCGACATGACGAATTCCATGTTGTGCTCGATCACCACGAAGGTGGTGCCGTGCTCGCGGTTATAGGTCAGCAGCCGCTCTTTCAGATGCGCCAGCATGGTCAGGTTCACCCCGCCCGCCGGCTCGTCCAGCAGCACGATGCGGGGACCGGCCATGAAGGCCATCGCGGCATCGACCAGCTTCTGCTGGCCGTAGGAGAGCGAGCCCGCCTCGGTGTCGCGATAAGGGGTCAGGTTGAAGAACTCGATCAGCTGCTCGGCCTTGCCGGTCAGGCCCGCGTCGGACTTGCCGAACAGCCGGCTCAGCATCGAGCCCTCGTGCTCCTGCCCGGCCAGGATGACGTTGTCGAGCACCGTCATGCGCGGAAAGACCGATAGCTGCTGGAAGGTGCGGCCGACACCCATAAGCGACAGGTCGGCCGGCCGCACGCCGTCGGTCGAGCGGCCGTTTATCTGGCAATGGCCGGCGCTGGGGCGCAGCTGGCCCAGGATGCAGTTGAACAGCGTCGACTTGCCCGAGCCGTTCGGGCCGATCAGGCCCAGGATCTCGCCCTTCTGCACGTCGAAGCTGACATCGTTCACGGCGCGGATGCCGCCGAATTGCTTCGAGATGTTGCGGACGGAAAGCACGGGGGCGGTCATAGCTGGAATCCCTTCTTCATGTCGCGGCGCGTCTCGTGCCGGGGGCGGAACTGGTTCCACAGCTTCTGACCCAGCCCGATCAGCCCCTGGGGCGAGAACACCATCAGCACGATCACCAGCGCCGAATAGATGATGAGGTAGTAGCCCTCGGTAAAGCGCAGGAGTTCCGGCAGCAGGATGACCACGGCCGCGCCCAGCATCGGGCCGAAGAAGAAGCCGGCGCCGCCCACCACCACCATCAGAAGCAGCTTCAGCGAATGGATCAGCGCAAAGCTGCCCGGTTCGATGAACTGCACCAGCGGCGATTGCAGCGCCCCGGCCAGCCCCCCGAAGGCCGAGCCGATGGCGAAGGCCAGAAGCGTCTGGCGGCGGATCTTCAGCCCCAGGCTCTCGGCGCGGATCGGGTTCTCGCGCAGTGCCTTGAAGGCCCGGCCCCAGGGCGAGCGCAGGATCCACCACATCACGAAGGCCGAGACCAGAAAGCAGGCCAGCGCGAAATAATAGAAGTTCAGGTTGCTGTCGGTGGCGATGCCGAAGACCGAGGGCCGAGGCATGCCGACCAGCCCGAAGGAACCGCCGGTGATCTCTTCCTCGTTGCGCAGCACCAGGAACAGCAGCGTGTTGAACGCCAGCGTCACGAAGGCCAGGAAATGGTGCTGCACGCGCAGCGCCGGCCAGCCAAGCAGCAGTCCGACCGCGAAGCAGGAGGTGATCGAGATCAGCGCCGCCGCGATCCAGGGCACGCCCGCCAGGGTCAAGAGCGCGGTGACATAGGCGCCGATGCCCATGAAGCCGGCCTGCGCCAGGCTGACCTGCCCGGCATAGCCCAGCGTCAGGTTCAGCCCCATGGCCGAGATCGAGAACAGCAGCCAGGAGGTCAGCGTATAGATGATGTAATTGCCCTGGCCGATGGGCGCCGCGACCAGCGCCGCGATGCCCAGGGCGATCAGGATGATGCGGATGCGGGTCATACGGCGCGTCCCTCCTTGGTGCCGAGCAGCCCCTGCGGGCGCAGCAGGATGATGGCGATGAGCAGGATCAGCGGCATGGCCGAGCGGTATTCGGCCGAGACATAGACCGCCGAGAGGTTGTCGATGACGCCGATCAGCAGCCCGCCGACCAGCGCGCCGCGGATCTGGTTGAAGCCGCCGACGATGGCGGCGATGAAGGCCACCAGGCCCAGCGTCTCGCCATTCGAGAACTTGGCCAGGTAGATCGGCGAGATCAGCACCGAGGCGATGGTTGCCAGCGCCGCGTTGATCAGGAAGGTATACATCACCATCCGCTTGACATCGACGCCCAGGATCTCGGCCACGGCGGGGTTCTGGGCGCTGGCCTGCATGCAGCGCCCGGTGCGGGTGCGGTTCAGGAACAGCTGCAAGCCGCCAATGGCAAGCATCGACACGGCCAGGTTGCCAATATCCTGCACCGAGACGCTGGCGCCGGCGAACTGGTAGACCTTCTGCGGAAAGATCGCCGGAAAGGGCTGGGCGGTGGCGCCGTAGAATTCCTTGACGCTTTCCTTCATCAAGAGGCCAAGCGCGATGGTGGCGATGACCAGCGGCAGGGTGCCATGCGGCAGCATCGGCTCGACCACCAGTTTCTTGAACAGCGCGCCGAGGATCAGAAGCGACAGGATCAGCGCGAAGCCGATGGCGGGCCACATCGGCAGGCCCAGCCCCATGCCGACCAGCACGAAGAAGGCCGGCAGCATGACGAATTCGCCCTGCGCGAAGTTGATGGTCTGCGACGCCTGCCACAGCAGGGTGAAGCCCACCGCGGCAAGGGCATAGATGGAACCGGCGGCAAGGCCGGAAATCAGGATCTGGATTAACTCGGCCATGAGAGCCTCACGTCAGGTTGACGGATACGGGGGCAGGCCGGCGGAATGCCGGTGCCAGCCTGCCTCGCGCTGTGTGGGCCGGTCAGTTCGGCGGCAGGATGGCCTTGACCACCTGCTTGCCGTCCTGGACCTCGACGAAGAAGCTTTCGCGCGACATTTCGCCGGTCTCGTCCCAGCTGACGTCCATCAGCACGCCGGGGCATTCGGCCACCGTCAGCGTCAGGCCGTGCATCTTGTCGGCGATGGCCTGGCTGTCCGCCTCGCCCACCATCTCGGCCACGCATTTGATGGTATAGGCGGCCGTGTAGCCCTTGATGGCGTTGTGATCGGGCGTGTAGTTGAACTTGGCCTTGAACTTCTCGACCATCTCGGTCATCGCCGGGATGTTGGCGTCGGGGGTCAGGCCGACATGGCCCATGGCGCCGTTGGCGGCGTCGCCGGCCAGCTCGATGACCTTGTGGCCGATCAGCGTCGTCTCGCCCACCAGCGGCAGGGTTACGCCCTGCTTGCGCGCCTCGCGCAGGAAGCGGGCGCTTTCCTCCTCGGTCAGGTAGACGAAGGCGGCGTCGGCCTCGATGCCCTTCAGCTTGACGACATCGGCCGAGAAATCGGTCTGTGCCTGTTCGGTGGGCAGGTCGGCGACGATCTCGAAGCCATGGGCCTCGGCCTCCTTCAGGAAGGATTCGTGCCCGCCCTTGCCGAATTCGGTATTGGCCCAGACCACGGCAACCTTCTTCACGCCCATCTCATCGGCCATGTATTTGGCCATCTTGGGCACGCCCTTCTGCGAGCCGAAGGCGGTGCGGAAGATGTAGGGGTTGTTCATCGCGGTGATCGAGGGCGCCTCGGAGCCGGTGAATTGCGGGATGCCAGCCTGTTTCGCCACCAGCATGTTCACCACCGTCGAGGACGAGAACACCGTGCCGGTGATCGCCACCACGCCGTCGTCGATGGCCTTCTGCACCATGGCGCGGCTGACCTGCGGGTCAGTCTGGCTGTCATATTCGGTGACGGCGACCTGTTCGCCCAGGATGCCGCCGGCGGCGTTGATCTCCTCGAAGCCCATCCGCACGCCGTCGCGGAAATTGGTGCCGGCGGCGGCGCCGGGGCCCGAAAGCTCGACGATCGAGCCGATCTTCAGCTCGGCCAGCGCCGGCATGGCGATCAGTGCCAGCGCGGTCGCGGCGCTGGCGGTCAGAGTTCTGAACATGGTGTTTCCTTCCTCCCTGGTTCGGACCCTGTTTTGCATGGGATCTCCTCTTCCTTCCGGTAATCTGCCATGGCATGCCCCGGGCGAACATTGCAAAACGTGCCGCGATGCATAATCGGCCGGTTATGAGGCGGCCCCGGGGCGTCCTTGGCGCGGCCGGTCAGTCCGGTTCGACCGGCCGGACCCCCATCAGCAGCTCGGCCAGCAGCAGCGCCTGCGCCTCGAACATGCCCGAGCCCGGCATGGTGCCGCAGCCCTTCGCGCGCGCGACGGCGATCAGCGGCGGCAGGGCCGGGCGGGTGACCACGTCGGCGACGAACTGGTCTGCGGTCAGCAGGTCCGTCTCGACCGGCAGCGGGTCGCCCTCGGCCATGCCCAGCGGCGTGGCATTGGCCACCAGCGCAAAGCCGCGCGGATCGGTGCCGCCGATGCGGACCCGGCCGGGAAAGGCGGCCTCCAATCGCGCGATCAGCGCGTCACGCCGCGCCGCGTCGATGTCGTGCAGCGCCAGTTCCGAGGCGCCGCGGGCCAGGATCTCGTAGGCGATGGCCGATCCGGCGCCGCCGGTCCCGACCAGCAGCGCCGGCTTTCCGGCGACGTCGAAGCCCTGTGCGGCGATGCCGTCCATGTAGCCCTGCCCGTCGGTGGCGTCGCCGATCCAGCCGCCGTCCCGGCGCAGCATGATGTTCACCGCGCCCGCCGCCCGCGCCCGCGCCGTGAGGCGACTGCAGAAGGCCAGACAGGGCGCCTTGTGCGGCACCGTCACCACGATGCCCGGGCAGTTCTGCACCGAGCCCGCCTGTGCCAGCCAGCCGGGCAAATCCCCGGGCAGGACATGGATCGGCACCACCATGCCGTTATGGCCGCGATCCGCCATGATCTGGCTCAGCGAGGCCGGCGATTTCACCTGGCCGATCGGATGACCGATGATGGGAAAGATCGCCGTCTCTCCGTCGATGCGCAGCGGTTGTGCCATGGGCTGGTTCCTCTTCCCTTGCGGCGGCCGATTCCGGGCCTCCTCCTGTTCGAGATGGAAGATTGCAGAATCTGGAATATCATTCAATATTAAAATTGACTTCTGATTCAACTTCTGGCTTGATGCCGGCAATGCAGCAAGGAGGGAAGCATGGATCGGATCGCTGTTGCCGTCATCGGTGCCGGTGTCATCGGGCGCACGCATATCGACACGCTGGCGCGCATGCCGGACCTGCAGCTGTCGGCGCTGGTCGATCCCGCCCCCTCCGGCCGGGCGCTGGCCGAATCGCTGGGCGTCCCCTGCCTGCCGGACGTGACGGCGCTGGTCGATTCGGGGCTGGCGCAGGCCGCCATCGTGGCGACGCCGAACGAGACGCATCTGCCGGTCTCGACGGCGCTGCTGGCCGCCGGCATCCCGGTGCTGCTGGAAAAGCCGGTGGCCGAAAGCCTCGATTCGGCGCGGCAACTGATCGCGGTGGCGGATGAAACCGGGGTGCCGCTGCTGGTCGGCCATCACCGGCGGCACAATCCGATCATCCGCGCCGCGCATGAGGCGATCCGCGGCGGCATGCTGGGCGATCTGGTCATGGCGACCGTGACCTGTTCGCTGGCCAAGCCCGATGAATATTTCCAGGCGCCGTGGCGGCGCAGCAGGGGCGCGGGCGGGCCGCTGCTGATCAACCTTGTGCACGAGATCGACCTGCTGCGGCATTTCTTCGGCGAGATCGCCGAGCTGCAGGCCATCGCCAGCCATGCCCGCCGCGGCTTTCCGGTCGAGGATACGGCGGCGGTCTGCCTGCGCTTTGCGGGCGGCGGGCTGGCGACGCTGTGCATCTCGGATGCGGCGGTCGGGCCTTGGGCCTGGGACCTGACGGCGGGCGAGAACATGGCGCGGTTTCCGGCGCATCGCGTCCCGGCGCATCACTATGCCGGCAGCCGGGCGGGGCTGTCGCTGCCCGACCTGCTGTTGTGGCAGCCGCCAGGCGCGCCGGACTGGACGCAGGAGCTGCGGCCCCGTCCACTGCCCGTCCGCCATGGCGACCCCTATCAGGCGCAACTGGCGCATTTCGCCGATCTGGTGCGCCATGGTGGCGCGCCGCGGGTCTCGGCCCGCGACGCCACCGCCAACCTGATCGTGCTGGACGCCATTCGCGCGGCGGCCGAGACGGGGCAACGTGTCGCGGTTGACCTTTCGGCGCTGAATCGCGAACCTGAAACCGTCTTCAACAGCGGAAGCAGATCATGAGCAGCGTTCTGGAAAAAGCCCTCGCCATCGTCGAACTTCTGGTCGATCACCCGATGGGCCTGCCGGTTACCACCATCGCGGCGGTGACGGAACAGCCGGCCAGCGGCGTGCACCGCACCCTGCAGGAACTGGCGCGGTTGGGCTATGTCCGGCAGTTGCAGGCGGGCGGCGATTACGCGCTGACCATCAAGCTGCCGGCCCTGGGCCTGGGCTTCATGGGCCGCGCCGGCATCACCGATGTCGCCCAGCCGGTGCTGGACCAGCTGGCCGCCGACAGCGGCGAGCTGATCCGCCTGTCGGTAATCGACGGCGAGCGGCTGATCTGGGTGGCGGTGGCGCAGGGCGCGACGCGCGGCTTGCGCTATGACCCGGGGCAGGAGCAGGGCGTGGTCGTGCACCTTGCCAGCTCGGCCGGCGGCAAGGCCTGGCTTGCCAGCATGAACGACGACGAGGCACTGGCGCGCGTCGGCGCGCAGGGCCTGCTGCGCCAGGCCGAGGGCATGGGACCGAACGCGCCGACCAGCATCACCCTGCTGCTGCAGCAGCTGGCAGAGGCGCGGGCGCGCGGCTATGCGACGGCGGTGGACAGCTATATCGCCGGCATGGCGGCCATGGCGGTGCCGGTGCGCTATCACGGCGACGGGCCGGTGCTGGGCTGCCTGTCCATCGCTGGTCCGGCGGTGCGCATGACGCCCGAGCGGATGGCGGAACTGGCGCCGCGCCTTCAGGCCGCGGCCGGGGAACTGGGCGCCGCCGCCGCGGGAACCAAGTATTTTCAGGCAAATGTCAGGGCGATCGACGCCGATGCCGAGGACGGGCGGAAAAGCGCATAGGCTTTTTCCCGGCTCGCGCCCCTGACGGGCAGGAGAGAATGGACGTTTCATCCGAACGCAGGCTGGCCTGCGATGTGCTGGTCATTGGCTCGGGGGCCTCGGGGCTGGCGGCTGCGGTCACGGCGGCGCATTTCGGCCTGCGCGTGGTCCTGGCCGAGAAGGCGCCGGTCTTCGGCGGCACCTCGGCCTGGTCCGGGGGCTGGCTGTGGATCCCACGCAATCCCCTGGCCCGCGCCGCCGGTATCGACGAGCCGCCGGAAGCGCCTCGTGAATATCTGCGCAGCGAACTCGGCAACCGCGCCAGCGACCCGCGGCTGGAGGCGTTTCTGGAAAACGGCCCCGAGATGGTGGCCTTCTTTCAGGACCATACGGCAATGCGCTGGGTGGACGGCAATGCGGTCCCGGATTTCCATGAGACGCCGGGGGCGGCGAAAGGCGGGCGTTCGGTCACCGCCATGCCCTATGACGGGCGCGAACTGGGCGACTGGATCGGCAAGCTGCGCCCGCCGCTGGACGTGGCGAGCCTGTGGGGCATGGGCATCGCCAGCGGCGCCGACATGCGGCATTTCTTCCGCGCCAGCCGCAGCCCGTGCTCGGCGCTATACGCGGCGGGGCGGATCGCGCGGCATCTGCGCGATCTGGCGCTGCACCGGCGCGGCATGCAGCTGGTCAACGGCAATGCGCTGGTGGCGCGGCTGCTGCGCTCGGCGCTGGACAAGGGCGTGGTGCTGCTCGACAGCGCGCCGGTCTTGGCGCTGGAACGGCAGGGCGGCCGCGTCGCGGGCGCGCGGCTTTCGACGCCGCAGGGCAAATTGCTGGTCGAGGCGGCGCGCGGCGTGGTGCTGGCCACCGGCGGCTTTCCGCATGATCCGGCGCGGCTGGAGGCGTTGGCCCCGCAGGCGGGCGGCGGGGCGGGGCATTTCTCGGCCGCGCCACGGGCCAATACCGGCGACGGGCTGCGGCTGGCCGAGGCTGCGGGCGCCACGGTCGATGGCGAGCTGGCCTCGAACGTCGCGCTGGCACCGGTTTCGCTGGTGCCGCGCCGGGACGGGACATCCGCGCATTTCCCGCATCTGGTCGAACGCGCCAAGCCCGGCATCATCGCCGTGACCCCGCAAGGCCGGCGCTTTGTCAGCGAGGCGGACAGCTATCACGATTTCATGCGGGCGCTGATCGCCGCCACGCCGCCGGGTGAGGCGCCGCATTGCTGGCTGATCGCCGATCACAGGGCGCAGCGGCGCTGGGGGCTCGGCTGGTCGAAGCCCTTTCCCTTTCCGCTGGGCCCGGCGTTGCGCAGCGGCTATCTGAAACGCGGCCGCACGCTGGAGGAGCTGGCCCGCGCCTGCGCCATTCCCGGCGTGGCGCTGGCCGAGACCGTGGCCCGCTTCAACGCCCATGCCGAACGGGGCGAAGACCCTGATTTCCACCGCGGCGAAAGCCTCTACAACCGCGTGCAGGGCGATGCGGAGCATGGGCCGAACCCCTCGCTGGGGCCGCTGCGGCGCGGGCCGTTCTACGCGGTCAGGATCGTGCCCGGCTCGCTTGGCACCTTTGCTGGGCTCAGGACCGATGCGGCGGCGCGGGTGCTGGGCCAGGACGGCCGGCCGATCCCCGGCCTTTACGCCGTGGGCAACGACATGGCCTCGGTCATGGGCGGGCATTACCCGTCGGGCGGCATCACGCTGGGGCCCGGCATGACATTCGGCTATATCGCCGGCCGCGTTCTGGCCGGCCTGCCCGTGACCGGGCTTTCACAGGAGGAAACGCCATGAGCTATTACGAACTCGCCACCCTCGACACGGTGATCTTTGGCGCGGGCAAGGCCGCGCCGGGCATCGAGGCCTGGGCGGCGCAAGGGCAGGGCCGGCTCTGCGGTGCCTGGGGCACCGATATCGGCACGCTGAACCGGGTCTTCGTGCTGCGCGCCTTCGACAGCCTCGCGCAGCTTTATGAGGAACGCGAGCGCGCCCTGCGCTCGGACAACCCCTTCGGCTGCGCCGATGAGCTGGTGCGGCTGTCGATGGAGAGCTATCGGGCGCTGGATTTCCTGCCGCCGGTCCAGCCCGGCAGCTTCGGCCCGGTCTACGAGTTCCGCACCTACAAGACCAAGGTGAACGGCATCCTGCCCACGATGGAGAAATGGCGCGCGGCGGTGCCGGAGCGCGAGGCCTATTCGAAGCTGACCGTCGCCATGTATGGGCTGGACGGCGAGCCGCGCCTGACCCAGATCTGGCCTTATGAAAGCCTGGCCGCGCGCAGCGAGGCGCGGGCGAAATCGGTCGCGGACGGCAAATGGCCGCCCAAGGGCGGACCGGACTGGCTGTCGCCCGACATGACCAGCCAGATCGCGCTGCCGCTTGGCTTCTCTCCGCTGCAGTGAGGCTGTGATGACGCATCCGCTTTCGCTGGCCTTCCTGACCACATTCGAGGTCGGCCCCGCCGAGGCTGTCCGCATCGCCGCCGCCACCGGCTATCAGATGGTCGGGCTGCGCATCCTGCCCGCCGCGCCGGGGGCCGAGCCGGATTATCCCTTGCTGACCGACGACCGGCTGCTGGCCGAGGTGCGCGCGGCGCTGGACGATACCGGCATCCGGGTCGGCGATGTCGAGATCATCCGGCTGAAGCCGGAAAACGACTGGGATCTGTTCGCCCGGTTCTGCGCCCGCTGCGAGGCGCTGGCGGCGCGCCACGTCCTTGTCGCCGGCGACGATCCGGACCTTGGCCGGCTGACCGACAGCTTTGCGCGTTTCTGCGATCTGGCCGCGCCGCACGGGCTGACGGCGGACCTGGAATTCATGCCCTGGACCGCCGTGCCCGACCTGACCGCGGCGCTGCGCATCGTCGAGGCGGCCGGCCGGCCGAATGGCGGCGTGCTGGTCGATGCGCTGCATTACGACCGCTCGGCCACCACGCTGGCGCAGATCGCGGCGCTGCCGCGGCAAAGGGTGAACTATGTGCAGTTCTGCGACGGCGCCGTGCCCTATGACCCCAGCGACGAGGGCCTGATCCGGGTGGCGCGGGGCGAGCGGCTGTTTCCGGGGTTGGGCGGCATCGACCTGATCGGCCTGGCCCGGGCGATCCCCGACGGCGTTACCGTCAGCGTCGAGGTGCCGCATCGCGCCCTGGCCGGCAAGATCGACGCGCCTGGTCGCGCCGCCATGGCCCATGCCGCGACCATGGCGATCCTGCGCGCGGCGGGCCGGGCCTGAACCGCATCGGCAGGGCGAATTTCCGCAAGAAATCCGCCCCGTTCCCAGCTAGGATCGGCGCATGAAGGAACTGACTCTCCGCCAGGTCGAGGTGATCCGCGCCGTGATGATGGCCGGCACGATCCAGGGCGCGGCCAAGCTGCTGAACGTCTCGGCCCCCGGCATTTCCCGGCTGGTCAAGCATACCGAGGAATCGCTGGACATCCGGCTGTTCGAGCGCAAGGCCGGGCTGTTCGTGCCCTCGACCGAGGCGGCGGCGATCTTCGAGATGGTGCATCAGGTCCATCGCCAGATGGAGAACCTGAACACTGCCGTGGCATCATTGCGCAAGGGCGAGGACGTGCGGCTGTCCTTCGCCTCGGCGCCCTCGATCGCGCAGTTCATCGCCGCCCGCGCGATCCGCGGCATCCGCACCCGCTTTCCCGACCTGTTCATCGACCTGAACATCCTGAAGATCGAGGAGACTTCGGACTATCTGCTGCTGGAGCGCGGCGAATTCGTGCTGATGAGCTCGGCCATCGACAATTCGGCGCTGTCCAGTGCGCCGCTGGCGCATGGCCGGCTGGTCGCCATCGTTCCCGAGGGGCACCGGCTGGCCAGGCAGCGGGCAATCTCGGTCCACGACCTGGCGCGCGAGCCCTTCGTCGGCGTCGATCCGGCCGATCCCTATGGCGAGATCCTGGCCCAGCCGTTCCGAGAGGCGGGGATCGAGCCGCGCTATTCCATGCGCGGCCGTTTCGCGCAGACCGTGGTCAGCCTGGTGCGGCACGGGCTTGGCGTGGCGGTGATCGACGAATTCTCGGTGGCCGAAGTCTATATGCCCGGCGTGGTGCGCCGGCCCTTGGCGGAGCCGGGCGGCATCACCGCCTGGGTGGTGACCAAGAAGGACCGGCAGCTGTCCAGCTTTGCCGAATATGCCATCGGCCGGTTTCGACGCGAACTTGCCGCCGCCGTGGCGCGGGAAAGCTGGGACGCGGCGCCGGACTGACCGGCCTCGGCGCATACGGAAATGCTGCCCGAAGGCGGCATTGGAACGCGACGGCGCAAGGGCCAGCCGCGATCACAGCGGGGCGATCACAGATGGATGCTGCGGAAGGCCGATTGCGAGATGCCCAGTTTCTTCAGGTCGCGGACATCCGGGGTGCGGTGCATGTCCACCGCGGCGGCGACATGGACGGCGGCGCGGAAGGTGCCGAAGAACGAGCGAAGGGACTGAAGGGCAGTCATTTGATTTGCCTGTCTGGTCAATGTTTCAACGACAGACAGATGGGCCCGCTGGTGCGCTTCTGCAACGCAGCATTTGGTCAAGGCCGCCATGACCCTAGATCATGGCGGCCCGGTTCCGGTCCGGCCGGGGCTCAGTCCTCGTCCCCGGCCAGCTGCGCCAGCACCTGGCCCTTGCCGCGCGCCCGCAGGATCAGCGGCACGATCAGCGCCAGCGCAGCCAGGCCCAGCAGCGTGGCGGCGATGGGCGAGTGCAGCAGATAGCCCCAGTCGCCCTGGCTGATCGACAGCGCCCGGCGCAGCTGCTGCTCGGCCATCGGGCCCAGGATCAGGCCGACGACGATGGGCGCGATGGGATAGCCGAACAGCCGCATCACATAGCCCAGCACGCCGAAGCCGAGCAGCATCCCCAGCTCGAAGGTCGAGGGGTTGGCGCCGATGGTGCCCAGCGTGGCGAAAAGCAGGATCCCCGCATAGAGCCAGGGCTTGGGAATGGTCAGCAGCCTGACCCACAGCCCGATCAGCGGCAGGTTCAGCACCAGCAGCATGGCATTGGCGATCAGCAGGCTGGCGATCAGCCCCCAGACCAGCGTCGGGTTGGTGGCAAAGAGCAACGGTCCCGGTTGCAGCCCGAATTGCTGGAAGCCCGCCAGCATGATCGCCGCGGTGGCCGAGGTCGGCAGGCCCAGCGTCAGGAGCGGCACCAGCGTTCCGGCGGCGCTGGCGTTGTTGGCGGCCTCGGGGCCGGCGACGCCCTCGATGGCTCCATTGCCGAATTCCTCGGGGTACTTCGTCAGCTTCTTTTCGGTCGCATAGGACAGGAAGGTGCCGATCTCGGCCCCGCCCGCCGGCATGGCGCCGATGGGAAAGCCGATGACGGTGCCGCGCAGCCAGGGTTTCCACGAGCGCGCCCAGTCCTGGCGGTTCATCCAGACCGAGCCCTTGACGGCGGTCACCTCGTCATCGACCTGCACGCGCTGGCCGGCGATGAACAGCGCCTCGCCCAGGGCGAACATGGCGACGGCCATGGTGGTGACCTCGATCCCGTCCAGCAGTTCCGGCACGCCGAAGGACAGCCGTGCCTGGCCGGTCAGCTGGTCGATGCCGACGCAGGCCAGCGCCAGGCCCAGGAACAGCGAGGTGAGCCCGCGCAGCGCCGAATCGCCGAAGGCGGCCGAGACGGTGACGAAGGCGAGCACCATCAGCGCGAAATATTCCCGCGGGCCGAAGACCAGCGCCAGCTTGACGATGGTCGGCGCCAGGAAGGCCAGAAGCAGCGTTGCCACCAGCCCGGCGATGAAGCTGCCGATGGCGGCGGTGGCCAACGCGGGGCCGCCCCGGCCCTTGCGGGCCATCTTGTTGCCTTCCAGCGCGGTGATGATCGAGGCGCTTTCGCCCGGCGTGTTCAGCAGGATCGAGGTGGTCGAGCCGCCATACATGCCGCCGTAATAGATGCCGGCGAACATGATGAGCGAGCCGGCCGGGTCCAGCCGGTAGGTGACGGGCAGAAGCAGCGCCACGGTCAGCGCCGGGCCGATGCCGGGCAGAACGCCCACGGCGGTGCCCAGCGTCACGCCGATCAGCGCGTAAAGCAGCAGCATCGGGTCGGCCGCGGTGGCCAGACCCTGCAGCAGGAAGTCTAAGGCGCCCATGGCTCAGCCCCCCGGGAAGAACAGCTGCTCCAGCGGCCCGGCGGGCAGGTGCAGCATCAGCAGTTGCGAGAAGATCGTCCAGACCACGAAGGCGAAGACGATGCCGATGGGAATGGTCATGGCCAGGTTGCGCTTGCCGAAGGCCCGGGCGGTAAAGGCGAACAGGATGCCGGTGGCGATCGAGAAGCCGGCCGTGTGCAGCAGCATCAGCTGCACGGCCAGTCCGGCGACGATCCACAGCACCGGCGCCGGGTTCTGCGCCGGGCGTTCGGGGAAATCGCCGCGCAGCCCCTCGACGGCGGTCCAGGCGGCCAGGCCGATCAGGCCCCAGGCCACGACGCGCGGCACGCTGGCGGGGCCGACGCCGGAATAGCCGCCCAGGTCGGCCAGGCGCGCGCTGTCCCACAGCATCACGCCGCCGATCACCGCCAGGCCGGCGGCGACGATCAGCGCCGCCGTATCCCGGCGGCGCGGCGGTTCATGGCGCTGGACGCTCATTTCACCAGACCGATGTCCTTGAGGATGGCGGCGGTCGATTCGATGTCCTTGTCAAGCTGGGCCTCGAATTCGGGACCGGCCAGCCAGGTGTCCATCCAGCCCTTGTCGGCCAGTTGCTTCTGCCAGTTTTCCGACTTGGCCATCTTCTCGATATCGGCGGTGACCTTGGCCTTCTGCTCGTCCGAGAGGCCGGGGGCGGCGGCGACCATGCGCCAGTTCTCGACCGCGACGTCCAGCCCGGCCTCTTTCAGGGTGGGGGCATCGACGCCCTCAAGCCGCTCGGGCGAGCTGACCGCCAGCAGGCGCAGGGTGCCGGCCTGGATCTGGGCCTCGAATTCGCCCAGGGACGAGATGCCCGCCGTCACCTGGTTGCCCAGGATCGCCGCCAGCGCCTCGCCGCCGCCGGAATAGGCGATGTAGTTGATCTTGGTCGGATCGACACCCGCCGCCTTGGCGATCAGGCCCACGGCGATATGGTCGGTGCCGCCGGCCGAGCCGCCGGCCCAGCTGACCGCGCCGGGATCGGCCTTCAGCTTCTCGATCAGCCCGGCCATGTCCTGGATGGGCGAGGCGGCGGGCACCACGATCGCCTCGTATTCGCCGGTCAGCCGGGCGATGGGGGTCACGTCCTTCAGCGAGACGGGCGAGTTGTTGGTCAGGATGGCGCCGACCATCACATAGCCGCCGACGATCAGCGCATCCGGGTTGCCCTTGTTCTGGCTGGCGAATTGCGCCAGGCCGATGGTGCCGCCGGCGCCGGGCACGTTCTGGACCTGCACCGATGGCGAGATGCCTTCCTCTTGCAGCACGGTCTGCATGGTGCGCGCGGTCTGGTCCCAGCCGCCGCCGGGATTGGCCGGCGCGATGATGGTGTAATCGGCCATGGCCGGCAGCGCCATGGCGCCGGCGAAGAGGCTGACGAGAACGAGATGCTTCATGGTTTTCCTCCGCATCGACCGGGCGCGTCGGCGCCGGTCCCGTTTCTGTTTTTTCTGGCTGCGGCCTGCATCTCTCCCGGAATGCGGGCGCTCCTCCGTGAGTCCGGAAACCGGACCCTGCGCCCTTTTCAGCACAGAAACCTGTCACGGACCTGACATGTCGCGAAAAAGCCGCGAAAAAATCTAGCGGCCCGACAGCGCGCGGTTCCAGCGCGCCAGCAGCCGGGCGCGGGTCGCCTGGTCCAGATAGGCCAGCAGGCCGGGGCTGACCGGCACCGGCTTCAGCCGCAGCCCGGCCAGGTCCTGCATGCCGCCCGCCGGCGTCGGCTGGCCCGCCACCTCGAGGCTGACGGCGGAAAGCCGCAGCGTCCTGGACAGCAGCCCCTGACCCTCGGGCGACATCAGGAAGGCCAGGAAGCCCGCGCCCTGTTCGGGATTGCGCGCCGCCGTGGGCACCAGCGCTACGCGCGAGACGACGACGGTGAAGTCGCGCGGCAGGATCAGCCCGATATCGGGATGCCGCCGCGCCCAGTCGGTGACATAGGAGCCGAGCAGGTTGTAGCCGAGCGCCAGCCGGCCGTCGGCGATCCGCTCCAGCAGCGCGCCGGTGGTGGCGTATTGGCGCACCCCGGCGCGGCCCATCGCTTCGGCCACCGCCCAGATGCCGGGATAAAGCTCCTGGTCGCGGGCCAGGAACAGGTAGCCCACGCCCGAGCGCGCCGGATCGTAGGTGCCGATGCGGCCCTGCGCCTCGTCCGGGTGCTCGGCCAGCCAGCGGATCAGGTCGGCGCGGGTGGCGGGGGGCTCCTGCCCGGCGAAGCTGGGCTTGTGATAGGCGAAGACCGCCGGCTCGAAGGTCAGCGCATAGACGGTGTCGCGCCAGTTCGCCCATTCCGGCCAGTCCGGCGTGTCGGGCGTGACCACCGGCCGGGCGAAGCCGTCATTCGCCAGCTTGACCTGCAGGTCCATGGCCGAGGAAAAGACGAAATCGGCCGTGCCGCCGGCCCCTTCGCCCGCCGTCTGGCTTTCGGCGACGATGCGGTCGTGCAGCGCGCCGGTCAGCAGGTCCTCGTAGCGCACCGCCAGGTCGGGATGCGTCCGCTGGAAGGCGACGATCAGCGGCCGGGCCAGGTCGCTGTCCAGCGAGGAATAGATCACCAGCTCCTCGCTCGTCCGGCCGGATGGGGGCGGGAAAAGCGTGGTCTCGGCAAGGCTCGCCCCGGCGGCAAGGACAAGGGCGATTGCTGGCAGAAGGGCGGGCAGGCGCATGATCGGGCCAGCTTGCCCGAGCCGCGCCGCGTTCACAAGCGCCCCCTTCACAAGCCCCGGTTCACAAGGCCTCCGCGCGCCGCTAGGCTGGCGGCGGGAAGGGGACGTCATGCGCATCTTGCTGGTCGAGGACAATCTTTCGCTGGCCGAAGGGCTTGCGCAGCTGCTGCGCCAGTCGGGCTATGCGGTGGACGTGGTGCATGACGGCGCCTCGGCCGAGGCCTTGGCGGCGGCGGAAAGCTTCGATCTGGTGATTCTGGACCTGAACCTGCCTCAGATGGACGGGCTCTCGGTGCTGCGCGCCATGCGGGCGCGGCGCAACCCGGCCGCGGTGATGATCCTGACCGCGCGCGGCACGCCCGAGGAGCGGGTGCGCGGCCTTGACCTTGGCGCCGACGACTACCTGATCAAGCCCTTCGACATCGGCGAGTTCGAGGCGCGCATCCGCTCGCTCCTGCGCCGGCAGGCGGGGCTGCGCACGGCGACGGTCAGCTTCGGCGGGCTGACCTTCGACCAGAACAGCCGCAGCTTCGCGGTGGGCGAGCAGCCGCTGGACCTGCCGGCGCGCGAGCGCGGGCTGCTGGAACTGCTGATCACCCGCGCCGGCAAGGTGGTGCCGCGCGAAAGCATCGTGCAATCGCTGACCTCGCTGGAAGACGACCTGTCCGCAAATGCCATCGAGCAATATGTCAGCCGGCTGCGCAAGCGGCTGGCGCCGGCCGGGCTGACGGTCAGGACCGCGCGCGGCATCGGCTATTTCCTGGACCGGGCCGAGCCTTGAGCGCCGGCCTGCAGCCAGCGCATCGCGGCGCGCATCCGCCGGGCCGCCCCTTCTCGATCCGCCGGCGGCTGCTCTTGTGGCTGCTGGTGGCCACGGCGGTCTTCGGCGCGCTGGCGCTGCTCGACACCTGGCGCGAGGCCAAGCGCATGGCGACGGCGCTGGCGGACCGGGTGCTGGCCGGTTCGGCCCTGGTGATCGCCGAGCGCGCCTCACTGGACGAGGACGGGCGGATCGCCATCGAGATCCCCTATGGCGCGCTGGAAATGCTCAGCTCGGCGGCCGAGGACCGGGTGTTCTATCGCGTCGACGGCCCGCCCGGACGGCTGGTCACCGGCTATGGCGACCTGCCGGTGGCGGCGGCTGTGCCGGGCGGCGACCCGGCCTTTTCGGACGGCAGCTTCCGCGGCGAGCCGGTGCGGGTGGCCAGCCTGGCCCGCGCCGCCTCGACCGGCATCGACGAGGTGCCCTTCATCGTCACCGTGGCCGAGACCACCAGCGCGCGCGAGGAACTGACCCGCACCATCCTGATGCGCTCGGCGCTGCGGCTGGTGTTGATGATGCTGGGCGCGGCGCTGATCGTCGGCATCGCGGTCACGGTCTCGCTGCGGCCGCTGCACCGGCTGGGCGAGGCCATCGCCACCCGCAGCCCCGACGACCTGGGCCCGGTCGAGACACCGGTGCCTTCGGAAGTGCGCGGGCTGGTCGGCACGATCAACGGCTTCATGCTGCGGCTGAAATCGGCGCTGGACGGGCTGCGCAACTTCACCGGCAATGCCGGGCACCAGCTGCGGACGCCGCTGGCGGTGGTGCGCACCCAGCTGGCGCTGGCGGCGCGGGCCCCGACCCTGGTCGAGGCGCAAGCCGCCGCCGCCAAGGGCGATGCCGCCGTCGCCCATGCCGAGCGCATCCTGGCGCAGTTGCTGCTGCTGGCCAAGGTCGATGCGGCGGCCGGGCGGGCCCTGGCGCCCATCGACCTGGCCGCGCTGGCCCGCGACCTCGCCGCCGAGCAGATCCCCGCCGCCGCCGAATCCGGCATCGACCTGGGCTTCGAGGGGCAGGGGCCGCTGCCCATCCGCGCCGAGCCGCTGCTTCTGGGCGAGGCGCTGCAGAACCTGGTTTCGAACGCAATCCTGCATGCCGGGCGCGGCGCCGTGGTCACCATCCGCGTGCGGCGCGAGGCGGGCACGGCCTTGGTCGAGGTCGAGGACGACGGCCCCGGCATCCCCGCCGAGGCCCGCGCCGCCGCCGTGGGCCGCTTCGCCCGCGGCCAGACCCAGGGGCCCGGCATGGGGCTGGGCCTGCCGGTCGTGGACGAAATCGCCCGGCTGTTCGGCGGCGAGCTGAGCCTGCACGAGGGCGCAGGCGGGCGCGGGCTTTGCGCGCGGATCCGCTTCCCGCTGGCCGGCTGACCGCCCGCGCCGCGACAACGGCGCGCTTGGGCCGGGGCCGCATGCATTCTTTCCCTGCGCCCCCTTTCCCTGCGCGCCCGAACCGGGCAGTTTCGCTGCACCGTCCCTTGCCCTGGATCCCCGCGCATGTCCTATGTCCTGCCCGCTCCCGTCACGCCCTCGGTTCCCGTCGCCGGCCGCGCCGAGCGTTTCGCGGTGCGCCGCATCTTCTGCGTCGGCCGCAACTATGCCGACCATGCGCGCGAGATGGGCCACGACCCGGAGCGCGAGCCACCCTTCTTCTTCTCCAAGCCGGCCGATGCGCTGCTGACCGACGATGCGCCGCTGCCCTATCCGCCGCTGACCGCCGACCTGCATTACGAGGCCGAGCTGGTTGTCGCCCTCGGCCACGGCGGCAGCGACATCCCGGTCGGGCAGGCGCCGGATCACGTCTGGGGCTATGCCGCCGGCAACGACTTCACCCGCCGCGACCTGCAGGCCGAAGCGAAGCGGCTGGGCCGGCCCTGGGACATGGCCAAGGGCTTCGACCATTCCGCCGCCTGCGGGGCGATCACCCCGGCGGCAGCATTGGCGGGGCCGCCGGACCATGGCCGCATCGCCTCGACGGTCGATGGCGTGCTGCGCCAGCAGGGCGACCTGTCCCAGATGATCTGGTCGGTGCCCGAGATCGTCGCCATCCTGTCGCGCCATGTCCGCCTGGCGGCGGGCGACCTGATCTTCACCGGCACGCCGGCGGGGGTTGGCGCGCTGTCCCGCGGCGCGCTGGTGGTGGTCGAGATCGACGGCCTTGCCCCGCTGCACACCCGGGTGATCTGAGCGGCGTGGCCGGGTCCGGGCCGGCGGGTGATCCGAGGGGCGCGGCTCAACCCCGCTCGCGGGCGATGTCGCGGGCGATGCGGGCGAAATCCGCCAGGCCAGGCGCGACGGTTTCCTGGCGCTGGGTGATGCCGACCGCGCCCGACAAGAAGCCCGCGCCGGTCGGCAGCTCGACCAGTTCGCCCTGCGCGATCTCGTGCACCACCACCCCGCGCGAGATGAACCACAGCGCCTCCGAGCCCAGGCAGATGCCGCGCCCCAAAGCCAGCGAGACGGTCTCGATCAGCGGCCGCAGCCCCGACAGCCCGTTTGCGGCCAGGTAGTCGTCGACCTGCGGCCGGATCAGCGCCGTGGTCGGCGGCAGGATCACCGGAGAGGCGGCCAGAGCCTCGGGGGCGGGCAGGGCGCGGGCGGGATGATCGGCGCGGGCGACCAGGGTGATCTCGTCCTCGTAGAGATGGTCGAAGCTCAGTCCCGCCATCTCGGCGGCGCCGGGCAGGCGGCCGACGACCAGATCGACCGCGCCTTCGCGCAAAAGCCGCATCAGGTGGAAATGTGGCCCGGTCTCGGCCGCCAGCAGGATCTCGGGGCGCAGGGCGTGAAAGCGCAGCACCACCTGGGGCAGGAAGCGGGTGGCGACGGTCGGCAGCACGCCGACGCGCAGCGCGCCGCCGCTGCCGGGCCGCAGGGCCGCCGCCCCGGCCTCGAGCGATTGCAGCGCCGCGCTGGCATGGCGGCGGAACAGCGCCCCCGCCTCGGTCAGCAGCAGCCGGCGGCCCTGGCGCAGGAACATGGGCTGGCCCAGCAATGTCTCCAGCTCGGCCAGGGTGCGGGACAGGGCCGGCTGCGAGATGCCCTGCGCCCGCGCCACGGGCGACAGCCCGCCTTCGGCCGCGATAGCTAGAAAGGCGCGGATATGGCGCAGCTTGATCCCCGGATGGATAACCGCATGATTATTCATTTCGGTTCATTTAGCATTATCCAAGCGATTTCCCTTATGCCAGATTATGAATCGAGGGAGATAGCCATGCAAGTTCTGATACGCCCCTGGGGGGCGATGCATTACCGGATCGACGGGCCCGCCGATGGGCTGCCGGTGCTTTTCGCCAATTCGCTGGGCACCGATCTGCGCCTGTGGGATCCGTTGCTGGCCGAGATGCCGGGCATTCGCGCCATCCGCTTCGACAAGCGCGGCCACGGCCTCTCCGACGAGGGCGGGGCCTTCCGCATCGAGGACCTGGCCGATGATGCGGCGGCGCTGATCGCGCATCTGGGCCTGGGCCCGGTGGCGCTGGTCGGCCTGTCCATCGGGGGCATGATCGCCCAGAGCCTGGCCGCGCGCCGGCCCGATCTGGTGCGTGCCGCCGTGCTGTCCAACACCGCAGTCCGCATGGGCAGTGCCGAAAGCTGGGCCGAGCGCATCGCCGCCATCCGCGCGGCCGGGATCGGTTCGATCGCCGACACGATCATGCAGCGCTGGTTCGCGCCCGGCTTCCGCGCCCGAGCCGAGCTTGCCGCCTGGCGCAACATGGTGGTGCGCACCTCGGCCGGCGGCTATGTCGCCGCTTGCGAGGCGCTGGCCGCCGCCGACCTGACCGAGGGCGCCCGGGCGCTGCGCCTGCCGGTGCTGGTGATCGCGGGCGACCGGGACGGCTCCTCCCCGGCAGAGCTGGTCGGGGCGACCGCCGCGCTGATCCCCGGCGCCGGATTTCATGTCATCGCCGATGCCGGCCATCTTCCTTGCGTCGAACAACCAAAGGTTTACGCCGCAATCTTGAAGCGCTTTCTGCAGGAAATCGCCCGATGACGACACGCTACGACCAGGGCATGGCCACCCGCCGCCGGGTGCTGGGCGATGCCCATGTGGACCGGGCCGAGGCCGGCAAGACCGCCTTCGACGCGCCCTTCCAGACCCTGATCACCGAATCCGCCTGGGGCTCGGTCTGGTCGCGCGACACCATCAGCCCGCGCGAGCGCTCGATGCTGACCATCGCGCTGCTGGCGGGCCTGGGCAACGATCACGAGCTGGCCATGCATATCCGCGCCACCGCCAATACCGGCGCCACGCCCCAGGACGTGCTCGAGGCGCTGCTGCATGTCGCCATCTATGCCGGCGTGCCGCGCGCGAACCACGCCATCAGGATCGCCAAGGAGACATTCGCCGAAATGGAGGAAAAGCGATGACCCTCAGCCATTCCATCGACCGCGGGCCGCTGTTCTTCCGCGACCGCGACTGGCACCCGCCGGCCTATACGCCGGGCTACAAGACCTCGATGACCCGGGCGCCGCATCGGGCGCTGGTGGCGCTCGGCTCGACGCTCAGCGAGGAAACCGGCCCCGCCTTCGGCCATGACATGCTGGGCGAGCTGGACAACAACCTGATCGTGAACTTCACCGGCCAGCCCGCCATCGGCGAACGCATCATCATGCACGGCCGGGTGCTGGACGAGAACGGCCGCGGCGTGCCGAACGTGCTGGTCGAGATCTGGCAGGCCAATGCCGGCGGCCGCTACCGCCACAAGAAGGACGGCTACCTGGCGCCGCTCGATCCGAACTTCGGCGGCTGCGGGCGCACCGTCACCGCGCAGGACGGTTCCTACGAATTCCTGACCGTGCGCCCCGGCGCCTATCCCTGGCCGAACCACGTCAACAACTGGCGGCCGATGCATATCCATGTCTCGATCTTCGGCACCGGCTTCGGCCAGCGCCTGATCACCCAGATGTATTTCGAGGGCGACCCGCTGATCGCCAGATGCCCGATCGTCAACACCATCGGCCAGGACCGCGCCATCCAGGCGCTGGTCGCGCCGCTTGACATGAACCGGGCGATCCCGATGGATTGTCTGGCCTACAAGTTCGACATCGTGCTGCGCGGCCGCCGCCAGTCGTTCTTCGAGAACCGCAAGGAGGGGATGTGATGCAACGGCTGGACTATCTCAAGGAAACCCCCTCGCAGACCGCCGGCCCCTATGTCCATATCGGCCTGACCCCGAACAAGCTGGGCAATGCCGGCATCTATCCCGCCGACCTGGGCGAAAGCCCGATCCGGCCGGGCGCGCGCGGGCAGGAGATCACCATCACCGGCACGGTGCGGGACGGCGCCGGCATGATCCTGCGCGATGCCCTGATCGAAAGCTGGCAGGCCGATGCCGAGGGCATCTTCCCGGGCAACGACCCGCGCGGCCCGGCCGATCCGAACGTCACCGGCTGGGCGCGGATCATCGCCGATTTCGACTCGGGCGAATGGACGCTGCGGACCGTCAAGCCGGGCCGGGTGCCGTTCCATGACGGCCGGCCGATGGCGCCGCACATCTCGCTCTGGATCGTGGCGCGCGGCATCAATCTCGGCCTGCAGACCCGGATCTATTTCGAGGACGAGGACAATGACTCCTGCCCGGTCCTGCAGCGCATCGAGCATCGTGAGCGCATAGGCACCCTGATCGCCCGCAAGACCGGCGCGCAGGCCTATCGCTTCGACATCATCCTGCAGGGTGAGAACGAAACCGTCTTCTTCGACCTGTGAGGCATCATGCTGGATCTGTCCGACAAGCCCTGCATCATCTGCGTCGCCATCACCGGCTCGCTGCCGACCAAGCACAACAACCCCGCGGTGCCGATCACCGTCGCCGAGCAGATCGAGTCGACCCATGAGGCTTTCGAGGCCGGCGCCAGCATCGCCCATTGCCATGTCCGCGACGACGAGGGCCGGCCGACCTCCGACCCGGAACGCTTCGCGCGGCTCAAGGAAGGGCTCGAGAAGCACTGCCCCGGCCTGATCGTCCAGCTTTCGACGGGCGGACGCTCGGGCGCAGGCAGGACCCGCGGCGGCATGCTGCCGCTGCGGCCCGACATGGCCTCGCTCTCGGTCGGCTCGAACAACTTCCCGACCCGGGTCTACGAGAACCCGCCGGACCTGGTCGACTGGCTGGCCGCCGAAATGCTGAAATACGGCGTCAAGCCGGAAATCGAGGCCTTCGACCTCAGCCATATCCTGCAGGCGGCGCAGATGCACCGGGACGGCCGCATCAAGGACCGCCCCTATGTGCAATTCGTCATGGGGGTGAAGAACGCCATGCCCGCCGACCGCGAGGTCTTCGACTACTACGTCCACACCGTCCGGCGGCTTTTCGGCGCGGACGTGCCCTGGTGCGCGGCGGGCATTGGCGCCAGCCAGATCCTGCTCAACGACTGGGCAATCTCCTCCGGCGGTCATGCCCGCACGGGGCTTGAGGACAATGTGCGCCTCGACCGCGACCGGCTGGCGCCCTCGAACGCTGCGCTGGTGAAGCGCGCCGTCGACCTCTGCGGGAAATACGGCCGCCCCGTGGCGACGGTGCAGCAGGCCCGGCAGATCCTCGGCCTGCGCGCCGCCGCCTGACCGCCCGTCTTTCCGTTTCCCCAATACCCTCGGGGGTCCGGGGGCAGACAGCCCCCGGCGCCACCCCGACAAAAGGATCCGCCGATGCCCGCCGCACTCGCCGACAGCGCCATCTATCGCAGCCTGTTCTCGGACGAGGCCACCGCCGCGCTGTTCACCGACAGCGCCGAGATCCGCGCCATGCTGCTGGTCGAGGGCGCGTTGGCCCGCGTGCAGGGCCGGCTGGGCCTGATCCCGGAAACCGCCGCCGCCTTCATCGACCGCGCCGCGCGCGAGGTGCAGATCGACCCCGCCGCGCTGGCCGCCGAGACCGCGACCAACGGCGTGCCGGTTCCGGCGCTGGTCGCCGCCTTCCGCAAGGCGATGCAGGCGCCCGACCATGCGCAATACCTGCATTGGGGCGCCACCAGCCAGGACATCATGGAAACCGGGCTGGCCCTGCGGTTGCGCCGCGCGACCCAGATCTGGGACGAGCGGCTGCGGGATCTGGTCCGCGCCCTTGGCCGGCTGGCGGGCGACCATGCCGATCTGCCCATGGCGGCGCGCACCTATGGCCAGGCGGCGACGCCCACCAGCTTCGGCGCCGTGGTCGCCGGCTGGGGCCATCCGCTGATCCGCCACCGCCGGCGGCTGGACGAGATCCGCGCCGGGATCGCCACCGTCTCGCTGGGCGGCGCCGCGGGCACGCTGTCGGCCATGGGTCCCGAGGGGCCCGCCGTCCGCGCCGCGCTGGCCGAGGCGCTGGAACTGGCCGATCCGGGCCATGGCTGGCATGCCGAACGCGACCGCATCGGCGGTTTCGCCGCCTGGATGGCGGGACTGGCCGCCAGCCTCGGCAAGATGGGCGAGGATCTCATCCTGATGAGCCAGTCCGGCATCGACGAGATCCGGCTGCAAGGCGCGGGCGGTTCCTCGACCATGCCGCAGAAGCAGAACCCGGTCGGCCCCTCGGTCCTGGTGGCGCTGGCCCGGCAGGCGGCGGCGCTGGCCGCGGCCATCCAGGCCGCCGGCATCCACCGCCAGCAGCGCGACGGCGCCGCCTGGTTCGTCGAGTGGCTGACCCTGCCGCAGCTTTGCATCTCGACCGGGCGCGGCATCGCGCTGGCGCTGGACCTGGCGGGACGCATCACCCCCGATGCCGCGGCCATGGCGCGCGGGCTCGAGGGCGGCTGCGGGCTGATCCATGCCGAGGCCTTCACCTTCGCCCTGGCCCGCCACATGCCGCGCCCCGAGGCGCAGGCAAGGATCAAGGCGCTGTGCAAGGAGGCCTTGGCGACGGGCACGCCCTTGCCGGGCCTGGTCAACCGCGATTTCCCGGATCTGGATCTCTCGGCGGCGGGTGGCCTCGGCACCGCCCCCGCCGAGGCCCGCGCCTTCGCCGCGGCCGCGCTGGCGTGATCCCCGGATCGGAAAAAGGGGGCCTCGCGCCCCGGCGCACACCGCACCTGCCGGCCACCTGCGATGGCACGAGGCGGGGCAGGGGCTTCAGCCCCGGGCATCCTCCAGCATCATCCGCGCCGCCTTTTCGGCGATCATCATCACCGGGGCGTTGGTATTGCCGCTGGTGATCGTCGGCATGACCGAGGCGTCGGCGATGCGCAGCCGGCCAAGCGCCCGCATCCGCAGCCGGGGATCGACCACCGCGCCGTCATCGGCGCCCATGCGGCAGGTGCCGACCGGGTGGAAGATGGTGGTGCCGACCGCGCCGGCCGCCTTGACCAGGTCTTCGTCGGTCTGGAAGGCGATGCCGGGGACATATTCCTCGGGGTCGAAGCGGTTGAAGGCCGGCTGCGCGGCGATCTTGCGCGCCAGGCGGATGGCGCGCACCGCCACCTCGCGGTCGGCCTCGGCCGAAAGGTAGTTCGGCCGGATCGCGGGATGGGCGCGGAAATCCGGCCCGGCGACATGGACCGAGCCGCGGCTTTCCGGCCGCAGGTTGCAGACCGAGGCGGTCATGGCCGGGAAGGGATGCACCGGGTCGCCGAACTTGTCCAGGCTGACCGGCTGGACGTGGAATTCCAGGTCCGGCGTCGCCTTGTCCGGCCCGGATCGGGTAAAGATGCCCAGCTGGCTCGGCGCCATCGACATCGGTCCCGAGCGTTTCAGCAGATATTCCAGCCCGATCGCCGCCTTGCCCAGCAGATGCGAGGCCTTCTCGTTCAGCGTCGGCACGCCGCGGACCTTGTAGACCAGTCGCAATTGCAGATGGTCCTGCAGGTTCTCGCCCAGGGACGGGACCTCGACCTGCGGGGCGATGCCGGCGGCCTGAAGCACCTCGCCGCGCCCGACGCCGGACTGTTCGAGGATCTGCACCGAGCCGATGGAGCCCGCCGCCAGCACCGTCTCGCGCAAGGCGCGGACCTCGCGGCGCTGGCCCTGATGGTGAAAGACGACGCCCGCGACCTCGCCCGCCTCGATCACCAGCCGCTCGACCTCGGCGCCGGTCAGGATGCGCAGGTTGGGGCGGTTTTTCACTGGGCCCAGGAAGGCGCGGGCGGCGCTCCAGCGCCAGCCGGCTTTCTGGGTCACGTCGAAATAGCCGCCGCCTTCATTGTCGCCGCGGTTGAAGTCGTCCGTGCGCGGGATGCCGGCCTGCTCGGCCGCGTCCATGAAAGCGTCGAGCACAGCCCAGCGGACCCGCGCGGTTTCCACCCGCAGCTCGCCGCCGGCGCCGTGCATGGCGTCGCCGCCGCGATAATGGTCCTCTTGCGCCTTGAACAGCGGCAGCACGTCGTCCCAGCCCCAGCCGGTGCAGCCCAGCTGGCGCCAATGGTCGTAATCCGCCGCCTGGCCGCGCATGTAGATCATGCCGTTGATCGAGGAGCAGCCGCCCAGCACCCGCCCGCGCGGATAAAGCAGCGCGCGGCCGTTCAGCCCCGGCTCGGGCTGGGTGCGGAAGCCCCAGTCGGTGCGCGGGTTGCCGATGCAGTAGAGATAGCCGACCGGGATATGGATCCAGTGGTAATTGTCGCGCCCCCCGGCCTCCAGCAACAGCACGCGGGTGCCGGGATCGGCGCTGAGGCGGTTGGCCAGCACGCAGCCGGCGCTGCCCGCGCCGATCACGATGTAGTCATAGCTTTCCATCGGATACTCCATGCAGGGCCTCCGCTGGCGGGCGAGGGCCGCGACATCACGATTCCGCCCTGAACCCGAGCCTTCTGCCGATTTTTGTTGCGAAGAACTCGCCCACCAGGCCTCTGCGGAACAGCAGGACGCAGACCATGAAGACGACGCCGGTGATGATGGTGACGGGGAAGTCGGAGGTGGCGAGGTAGTTCTGCAAGGTGACCACCAGGCCGGCGCCGACGATGGGGCCCAGGAGCGTGCCGATGCCGCCCAGCAGCGTCATCAGGATCACCTCGCCCGACATCTGCCAGGTCACGTCGGTCAGCGTCGCGAACTGGAAGATCAGCGCCTTGACCCCGCCGGCGAGCCCGGCCAGCGCCGCCGACATCACGAAGGCGCCCAGCTTGTAGCGCTGCACCGAATAGCCCAGCGAGATCGCGCGTTGCTCGTTTTCCCGGATCGACTTCAGGATCATGCCGAAGGGCGAGTTCACGAAGCGCCGGATGATCAGCAGACCCAGGACAAAGACCGCCAGCACGAAGTAATACATGTTCATCGGCCGGTTCAGGTCGATCAGCCCGAAGAGATGCCCGCGCGGCACAGACTGGATGCCGTCCTCGCCATGGGTGAAGGGGGCCTGCAGGCAGAAGAAGAAGAACATCTGCGACAAGGCCAGGGTGATCATGGCGAAATAGATGCCCTGGCGGCGGATGGCGATGGCGCCCATCACCAGCCCCAGCAGGGCGGCGCCGGCGACGCCCAGCAGGATGCCCGCCTCGGGCGACCAGCCCCAGACCTTGACCGCATGGGCGGTGAAATAGGCCGCCCCGCCGAAGAAGGTGGCATGGCCGAAGGACAGAAGCCCGGTATAGCCCAAGAGCAGGTTGAAGGCCGAGGCGAAGAGCGCGAAGGCCAGCAGCTTCATCAGGAAGATCGGATAGAGGAACATCGGCGCCACCAGCAGCCCGGCCAGGGCGAGGGCGACCAGCACCAGCTGGACCTGCCCGGCGCGGGGATGGGCCGTGACATGGTCCTCCGAAGCGACGGTTTCGGATTTTGCGGCCATGTCAGGCATCCTTTCCGAAAAGGCCCGCGGGCCGCAGGATCAGGACGATCGCCATGATGACGAAGATCACGATGTTCGAGGCCTCGGGGTAGAAGACCTTGGTCAGCCCCTCGACCACGCCCAGCAGATAGCCGGTGACGATGGCGCCGAGGATCGAGCCCATGCCGCCGACCACCACCACGGCGAAGACGATGATGATCAGGTTCGAGCCCATCAGCGGGCTGACCTGATAGACCGGCGCTGCCAGCACCCCGGCGAAACCGGCAAGCCCGGCGCCGAGCGCATAGGTCAGGGTCAGGAGCAGGGGCACGTTGACGCCGAAGGCCTGAACCAGCACCGGGTTCTCGGTCGCGGCGCGCAGATAGGCGCCGAGCTTGGTCTTCTCGATCAGCAGCCAGACCGCGATGCAGACCGCCAGCGAGGCGATGACCACCCAGCCGCGATAGATTGGCAGGAACATGAAGCCCAGGTTCACCGCGCCGGTCAACTGCGCGGGCGGCGCATAGGGCTTGCCCGAGGCGCCGAAGAAATAGCGGAACGTTCCCTCGATCGCCAGGGCCAGGCCGAAGGTGAACAGCAGGCCGTAGAGATGGTCGAGCTTGTAAAGCCGCGACAGCATGGTCTTCTCGACCACGGCGGCCATCAGCCCGACGATCAGCGGCGCAAGGATCAGCGCCAGCCAGTAGTTGATGCCGCCCCAGTTCAGAAGCAGCAGCGCCGCGAAGGCGCCCAGCATGTATTGCGCGCCATGCGCGAAGTTGATGACGCGCAGCAGGCCGAAGATGATGGCGAGGCCCAGGGACAAGAGCGCATAGAACGAGCCGTTGATCAGCCCGACCAGCAGCTGCCCCATCAGCGCCTGGACGGGAATGCCGAAGATCATGGTCATCTCACACCCCCAGTTCGCGATGCAGCAGGTCCATCTGCTGCGGCAGGTCGGCCACGGGGAATTCCGCCGTCATCCGGCCGTGGTCCATCAGGTAGAAGCGGTCGGCGACCTTGGCGGCGAAGCGGAAGTTCTGCTCGACCAGCACCACGGTCATGCCGCGGCCCTTCAGCTTCTGCAGCACCTCGCCGATGGCCTGGATGATGACCGGCGCCAGCCCCTCGGTCGGCTCGTCGAGCAAAAGGCAGCGCGCCCCGGTGCGCAGGATGCGCGCCATGGCCAGCATCTGCTGCTCGCCCCCCGACAGCTTGGTGCCCTGCGAATTGCGGCGTTCCTGCAGGTTCGGGAACAGCGCATAGATCTCCTCGACCGACATGCCGCCCGGGGCGACCCTGGGCGGCAGCATCAGGTTCTCCTCGACCGAGAGGCTGGCGAAGATGCCGCGCTCCTCGGGGACGAAGCCCAGGCCGGCGCGGGCGGTCTGGTGCAGGGGCAGCGCCATCATGTCGCGCCCGGCGAATTCGATCCGGCCCGTGCGCTTGCGCAGGATGCCCATGATGCTGCGCAGGGTGGTGGTCTTGCCCATGCCGTTGCGGCCCAGGATGCAGATGGTCTCGCCCTCGGCGACGGTCAGGTTCACGCCGTGCAGGACATGGCTTTCGCCATACCAGGCCTGCAGGTTCTCGACGGACAGAAGCGCGCTCATGCCTCGGACCCCATATAGGCGCTGCGCACGCGCGGATCGGCCGAGACGGTGGCATAGTCGCCCGCCGCGATGATCTCGCCGCGCTGCAGCACGGTGACGTGGTGGCAGATATCGGCCACGACGCTCAGGTTGTGCTCGACCATCAGCACGGCGCGCTCGGTGGCGAGGTCGCGGATGATGCCCGCGACCATGGCCACGTCCTCCTGGCCCATGCCGGCCATCGGCTCGTCCAAGAGCAGCACCTCGGGGTCCAGTGCCAGCGTGGTGGCGATCTCCAAGACGCGCTTCCTGCCATAGGACAGGTCGGCGGCGCGGTGGTCGCGATACGGCGCCAGGCCCAGTTGCTCGATCAGCTGATCGGCCCGCGCGTCCAGCCGGTCGAGCGACGAGAGTGGCAGCCAGAACTGCACCGCCAGCCCGGCGGGGCGCTGCAGGGCGACCTTGACGTTCTCGCGCACGGTCAGGTGCGGGAAGACGGCCGAGATCTGGAAGCTGCGCACCAGCCCCATGCGCGCCACCTTGTCGGGCGGCGTGCGCGTGATGTCCTGGCCCAACAGCGTGATCTGGCCCCGCGTCGGCTGCAGGAACTTGGTCAAGAGGTTGAAGACCGTGGTCTTGCCCGCGCCATTCGGCCCGATCAGGGCGTGGATGCGGGCGTGCTCCACGTCCAGATCCACGTTGTTCACCGCCGTGAAACCCGCGAAATCCTTGCCCAGGCCGCGGGCGGATAGCACCACCCGCGGCTCGGCCTGCGTTGCCAGGGACGCCGCCATCACTTGACCAGCGGGCAGCCGCTTTCAGCCGGGTCCAGATAGGCCTGATCGCCCGGAATGGTGGCGACGACCTTGTAATAGTCCCAGTCCTCGGTCACCTCGTCGGGCTTCTTGACCTCCATGAGATAGACGTCCGAGATCATCCGGCCGTTGGCCGCGACCTTGCCGTTCTGGGTGAAGACATCGCTTACCGGCAGTTCGTGCAGCTTGGCGGCGACGGCCTCGGTCTCGTCGGTGCCGGCGGCTTCGATGGCCTTCAGATACTGGGTGACGGCCGAATAGGTGCCGGCATGGACCATGTTCGGCATGACGCCGGTGCGTTCCTTGAAGCGCTTGCCGAACTCGGCCGATTCCGGGGTGCGGTTCCAGTAGAAGCTTTCCGTCAGGTTCAGCCCCTGCGCGGCATCGAGCCCGAGCCCGTGCACCTCGGCAATGGTGAAGAGCAGCGCGGCCAGCTTCTGCCCGCCCTGGGTGATGCCGAACTCGGACGCCTGCTTGATGGCGTTCTGCGTATCCATGCCGGCATTGGCCAGGCCGATCACCTTGGCGCCCGAGCTTTGCGCCTGCAGCAGGAACGAGGAATAATCCGTCGTCGCCAGCGGGTGGCGGACCGAGCCCACCACCTGACCGCCCTTTTCCTTGACGAAATTCGCGGTCTGCTCCTCCAGCGAATAGCCGAAGGCATAGTCGGCGGTCAGGAAGAACCAGCTGTCGCCGCCGGCCTCGACCAGCGCGCCGCCGGTGCCCACGGCCAGCGCATGGGTGTCATAGGCCCAGTGGAAACCCAGCGGCGAGCATTGCGCGCCGGTCAGCTCGGTCGTGGCCGCGCCGGTGGTGATGGTGACCTTGTTCTTTTCCTTGCTCAGCGCCTGCACCGCCAGCGCCACCGAGGAGGTGGTCAGCTCCATGATCGAATCGACCTGCTCGGTGTCATACCATTGCCGGGCGATATTCGAGGCGATGTCGGGCTTGTTCTGGTGGTCGGCGGTGACGACCTCGATCGGCGCGTCCAGCACCTTGCCGCCGAAATCCTCGACCGCCATCCGCGCGGCCTCATAGGAATACTTGCCGCCGAAATCGGCATAGACCCCGGACTGGTCGTTCAGGATGCCGATCTTGACCACCCCGTCCGAGATCTCGGCCAAGGCGGGCGTGGCGGCAAGGCCGACCGCAGCGGTCGTGAGCAGAATGTTTCGCACGTTTTCCTCCCCAGGATAGTCCCTTCCGGCGGTTCGTCTTGCCTGCCGGTTCGGGACGCTTTCTCACATGGGGGCCGCCTTCATGTCGGCCGCCTCCCTGACGGAACGATGCAGCGGAATCGGCTTTGACACAAGCGTTCAGAGAAGTTTAATTTCATACAGATCCTGTGCATTTCTGAACAGATGGCCAATCTCGACTGGGACGACCTGCAATTCTTCCTGGCGGTGATGCGCGAGCGGCAGCTGTCGCGCGCCGCGCGGCTGCTGGGCACCTCGCATGTCACCGTCTCGCGGCGCATCGACCGGCTGGAACAGGCGCTGAACACCCGGCTGTTCGAGCGCAATCCCCGCGGCTACGAACCCACCGCCGCCAGCCTGCGGCTGCTCGAGACCGCCGAGCGCATGGAGGAGGCGGCCAGCCAGATCCCGCTGGACCGCGGTGCCGCGGCCGGGCAGGTCCGCTCGCTGCGGCTGGCGATGCCCGAGGGGTTCGCCAGCCTGTTCTCGACTCATCTGCTGCCCGAGTTCCTGGCGCGGTTCCCGCTGCTCTCGCCCGAGCTGATCACCATGCCGCAGGTGCTGTCGCTGTCCCGGCGCGAGGCGGATATCTGGATCACCCTGGACCCGGTGACCAACGGGCCCTACCGCTCGGAACGGCTGGCGGATTACACCCTGCATCTTTACGCGACGCGCGACTATCTGCGGGCCATGCCGCCGGTCCAGGCCCCCGCGGACCTGCGCCCGCACCGCATCATCGGCTATATCGAGGAGATGATCTTCGCGCCCGGCCTCGACTATCTGGGCGAGGTGCATCCCTCGCTGCGGGCGACAGTGAAAAGTTCCAGCATCTTCAACCAGCTCGCGGCGGTTCGCAACGGGCTGGGGATTGGCGTGCTGCCGCATTACATCGCCCGGAAATATCCCGAACTGCAGATCGTGCTGCCCGACCAGGTGCGGCTGACGCGGACCTATTGGCTGACCTGCCACCGCGACGTGCGGATGATGCAATGGGCGGGGCAGGTCATCGCCTTTCTGGCCGCCAGCCTGCGGGCGCGGGGCGAGGAACTGGCCTTGCGGCTGCCGGAGTGATGGCCGGCAGGGTGCTCGAAGAATTGCAGATTGTTGTTTCAAGATGCTGATAAATATGTATTTATCGGCGCATGGCGGAACATTTTGCCGGATTTGGGAATCCATGCAGTATTTTCATGTTGTTGCGGATATTATTTCACATAGTTTCGAGGATATGCCGCAGATGCGGCAGCCGGTTCAGGCTGGATTGCAACCGTGCCCGCCATGAGGGGCCTTTTCCCCTGGCCGTCTCATAAGCCTCGCGCAGGTCTTCCGGGCGTTCTCGCGCCAGCACCCCGATCAGGAATTCGGCCTGGGCGCGATCCTTGCGGGCCTTGAGCGCGTCGGGCCCGTCGCGTCGCCGGTCGGCGACGATCAGCTTGTGGATGGCATAGCGCTCGGGGCGGGGCACCTGGATCAGGAAGCCGGCACGATAGAGCAGCGGCACCTGGATTGGCTCGGCGATCAGGTAGTTGAGGTAATGCAGGCTCTGCGCCGAGACGCCAAGCGCCGGCAGTTCGCGCAGGCCCTCGGCCGCGTCGAAGCAGGGGGTCAGGAACTCGACCAGCGTCTGCTGCGTGCTCTGGCGCCAGCGCCAGACATGCCGGCCCTCGGCCGAGGGCAGGGGGGCGAAGTCGAGGTCGCGGAATACTTCGGCCAGCGGCTCGGTCACCTGGTCGCCGAGGGCGATGGACAGCCGCTCGAAACTGGCGATGTCCACGTCATCGGTCATCGCCGCCTGGTCGAAGCCGATGCGCACGCCCAACTCGCCCTCGTAGCAGCGAAAGGCTTGCGTCCCGATCAGCGTGCCGCCCAGCCGGAACACGCCGCTGCGCGCCATGGCCGAGATCACCTGGCCCGAGCCGCGATCGGTCATCAGGCAGCCCTCGGCCCGCAGGATACGCATCAGGCGCGAACGCTCGGCCTGGCCTTGCTTTTCGGCGGCGCGGATGCGTTCGGCGCGCTCGAGCCGGGCGCGCAGTTCGGGGCCGTCCTCGCCGATATAGCGGTCGACGGTCTGGTCGCCGATGCGGAAATGGTCGTACCAGTAGGATTTCTGCCCGACCTTCTTCAGCCGCGGCGTGCCGCGCAGCTCACCCACCGCCGCATCGCGCAGGTGCCGCAGCAGGTCGGTCCAGGCGGCGACCGCCACCGGCGAGAGATCCTTCACCGCGCCTACCCCACGCTTTCCGATCCGTGGGGTATATAACATGCCGCGTCTTACCCCACAAATTATTTGTCGTGGGGTAGGCGTGCGCCAACGAGGGATCCCAGGTCCGTAGCTCGGTCCCGGGGCAGCGGGCGGGGGCGCTGCCCCCACGCTGCGCCGCCCCTGCGGGACCGCGCAGCGTTCCCCGGGGTATTGGGAAAACGGAAAAGCGCAGGGTCAGGCGGTCTTGCGGAGGCCCGGCATCTCGATGTTGATCTCGAGGCTCGACAGGTCGTCGCTGCGTTCCAGCTTGATGTCGACCGCGTCGCCATCGACATCCATGTGGCGGCGCACCACCTCGAGGATGTCGCGCTGCAGAAGCGGCAGGAAATCGGGGCCGGAATTGCTGGTGCGCTCATGTGCAAGCAGGATCTGCAGGCGCTCCTTGGCGGTCTGCGCCGAGCTGGGCTTGCGCTGGCGGAACGAGAAACCGAACATGGTCAGGCCGTCCGTCCCAGCAGCCGCTGGAAGAAGCCGCGCCGCTGTTCGCCGGGGTTCACCCGCATCTCGATCTGCTCGCCGACCAAGCGGCCGACGGCATCCATATAGGCCTTGCCGGCCGGCGATTTCTCGTCCAGCGATACCGGCGTGCCCTCGTTCGAGGCCTTCAGCACCGAGGTGCTTTCCGGGATAATGCCCAGAAGCGGGATGGCCAGGATCTCGAGCACGTCCTGCACGCTCATCATCTCGCCATTGGCCGAGCGGTTCTGGTCGAAGCGCGTGAGCAGCAGCTGCGCCTTGACGGCGCTGCCGTCGCCCTTTTCCGCCAGGAAGGTCTTGGAGTTCAAGAGCCCCAGCACCCGGTCGCTATCGCGCACGGACGAGACTTCCGGATTGGTGACCACCACCGCCTCGTCGGCGTAATACATCGCCAGATGCGCGCCGCGCTCGATCCCGGCCGGGCTGTCGCAGACGATATAGTCGAATTCCTCGCGCAGCTCGTCCAGCACCGCCTTGACGCCCTCGGTGGTCAGCGCGTCCTTGTCGCGGGTCTGCGAGGTCGGCAGCACGTAGAGGTTTTCCAGCCGGCGGTCCTTGATCAGCGCCTGCTTCAGCTTGGCGTCGCCCTGGATCACGTTGATGAAGTCGAAGACCACCCGGCGCTCGCAGCCCATGATCATGTCGAGGTTGCGCAGGCCCACGTCGAAATCGATCACGACCGTCTTGTGCCCGCGCATGGCGAGACCCGCGGCGATGGCGGCAGAGGAGGTCGTCTTGCCGACGCCGCCCTTGCCCGAGGTGACTACGATAACCTTGCTCACGAGCGTTTCCTTTCGATCATGGGTTATTTCAGCGATTCAATGCGCAGCCGCTCGCCGTCGAGCCAGACCTGCACCAGCTCTCGCGGCGTATCCGGGCCCAGGTCCTCGCTGGTGCGGTAGAGGCCGGCGATGGCCAGCAGTTCGGCATCGAGCGCGTGACAGAAGATCCGGGCCGAACTGTCGCCGTTTACGCCGGCCAGGGCGCGGCCGCGCAGTCGGCCATAGACATGGATGTTGCCGGTGGCGATCACCTCGGCGCCCGAACTGACCGAGCCGACGATCACCAGGTCGCCGCGATCGGCGAAGATCAACTGCCCCGAGCGCACTGGCTGGGTGATGAGCTTCGAGGACTGCGGAAGTTCCCTGACCACCTGGACCGCCTCAGGGCGGCTGCCCTGGCGCGACACCCGCTCCAGCGGCACGTCGCGGCCGCCGGGCAGCGAGATCAGCCCGGCCTTGGCCGCAGCCCGCGCCTGGGCGGCGGTGCCGCTTTGCACGCCGAAGACCGAAAGCTTGCGGGCGCGCAGGTCGGCGGTGAACTGCAGCAGCTCGTCGGCGCTGTCCATGCCCTCGGCCTGTTCCAGGTCGATGACCAGCGGGGCATTGTCGAAGAACAGCGGCGTCTGCGCCAGCCGCGCATCCAGCGCGTCGAAGAAGGTCCGATCCGGCCGTCCGGTCAGATGCAGCGCCACCGCTGTGAAGAAGCGGCCGCGGATTTGTAATGGTCTCACGGTCGCGACTCGCTCGGTCGCGCGCTTGCCGGATTGCATTCTCGTCTGCTCGGTTGTGCTCGATTCTGTGCCGCGCTGGATTGCGGCGCTTTGATCCGTCTTCCTAATACGTCGGGGCGGCAGCGTCCATGCGGTTCTGCCGCCGTTCACGATTTCGGCAGAACCGCGCCGGCGACCGGACCGGTTTGGGCGGGAATCCGTCATCTGGCGCCGGGATGCGATATTGGTTACATAAGACGGATTATCCATATCAAGCCGGCTGGATTGCGCGCGGCGGAGTGCAAGGCCAGGCAATGCAGGACCCTACCAGATATTTGGGGATACTTCGCCCTACCCCACTAGATATGGATTGACCAGCCCGCTCAGCCGTGGCTTACTGGCCGGGTCGTGGTTAACCCGGAGCGATCCGGGGGACGAAGAGGGAAGCCGGTGCGAATCCGGCACTGCCCCCGCAGCTGTGAGCGGAGAGCGACGCTGGAGCACCACTGGGCAACCGGGAAGGCCAGCTGAGCCGAGACCTGCGAGTCAGAAGACCTGCCATGACGCGAAAGGACGAAACCGTGCGGCGGGCGCGGGCTGGATCGGTTCGAAGGGCGCTGCCTTCGGCCTCGGCCTGCCTTTGTCGCGACCATGAAGGAGCAGAGGCATGACCATCACCGTTTACTCCAAGCCCGCCTGCGTGCAATGCACCGCCACCACCCGCGCCCTGGATGCGCGCGGCCTGGACTATCACCTGGTCGACCTGACCGAGGACGAGGCGGCGATGGAACTGGTCACCTCGCTGGGCTATCGCCAGGCGCCGGTCGTCATCGCCGACGAGGCGCATTGGGCCGGCTTCCGCCCCGACATGATCGGCCGCCTGTCCTGACCGGGGCCATGGGCGGGCTGGTCTATTTCTCCTCGGCCTCGGGGAATACGGCGCGTTTCGTGGCGCGGCTCGGCCTGCCGGCCGGGCGCATCCCGATTTCGCCCAAGGGCGCGATGCCCGCACCCGCCCTGCCCTATGTGCTGATCTGCCCGACCTATGCCGACGGCGCGGGGCGCGGCGCGGTGCCCAAGCAGGTCATCCGCTTCCTGAACGATCCCGACCGCCGCGCCGGCTTGCGCGGCGTCATCGCCACCGGCAACCGGAATTTCGGGGCGACTTACGCCTTGGCCGGTCGGGTGATTTCCGACAAATGCAACATCCCCGTGCTGTATCGATTCGAGCTGGCGGGGACCGATCTGGACATTGCCCGCATCCGGGCGGGGCTTGAAAAATTCTGGGGGACGGAATGCTTGACGATGGCGTAAAGGCCGAGCTGGACTATCACGCGCTGAACGCGATGCTGAACCTTTACGACGGCGAGGGGAAGATCCGCTTCGACGCCGACCGCAAGGCTGCGCGCCAGTATTTCCTGCAGCATGTCAACCAGAACACCGTCTTCTTCCACAACCTGGACGAGAAGCTGCGCTACCTGGTCGACGAGGGCTATTACGAGCCCGAGGTGCTGGACCAGTATTCCAGGAACTTCCAGCGCGCGATCTGGGATGCCGCCTATGCGCGCAAGTTCCGCTTCCCGACCTTCCTGGGCGCGTTCAAGTATTACACCAGCTACACGCTGAAGACCCGCGACGGCCAACGCTACCTGGAACGCTACGAGGACCGCGTGGTCATGGTCGCCCTGACCCTGGCGCGCGGCGACGAGGCGCTGGCCATGCGCTTCATGGAAGAGATCCTGTCGGGCCGTTTCCAGCCGGCGACGCCGACCTTCCTCAACGCCGGCAAGAAGTCGCGGGGCGAGCTGATCTCGTGCTTCCTGCTGCGGCTCGAGGACAACATGGAATCGATCGGGCGCTCGATCAACTCGGCACTGCAGCTGTCGAAGCGCGGCGGCGGCGTGGCGCTGATGCTGACCAACCTGCGCGAGGCCGGCGCGCCGATCAAGGGTATCGAGAATCAGTCCTCGGGCGTGATCCCGGTGATGAAACTGCTGGAGGACAGCTTCAGCTATGCCAACCAGCTGGGCGCGCGGCAGGGTGCGGGCGCGGTCTATCTGAACGCGCATCACCCCGACATCCTGCGCTTCCTGGACACCAAGCGCGAGAACGCCGACGAGAAGATCCGCATCAAGACGCTGAGCCTGGGCGTGGTCATTCCCGACGTGACCTTCGAACTGGCCAAGCAGAATGCCGACATGTATCTGTTTTCGCCGCATGACGTCGAGCGGGTCTATGGCGTGCCCTTCTCGGAGATCTCGGTCACCGAGAAATATGCCGAGATGGTGGACGACAAGCGCATCAGGAAGAAGAAGATCAACGCCCGCGAATTCTTCCAGACCCTGGCCGAGATCCAGTTCGAGAGCGGCTATCCCTATATCATGTTCGAGGACACGGTGAACCGCGCCAACCCCGTGCATGGCCGCATCAGCATGTCGAACCTGTGCAGCGAAATCCTGCAGGTGAACGAGGCCAGCACCTTCAACGAAGATCTGAGCTATGCCCACCTGGGCACTGATATTTCTTGCAATCTCGGTTCGCTGAACATCGCCGCGACCATGGACGGCCCGGACCTGGGCGCCACCGTCGAGGCGGCGATCCGGGCGCTGACTGCGGTGTCGGAAATGTCGGCCATTGACGCCGTGCCCTCGATCCGGCGCGGCAATGACGAGGCCCATGCCGTGGGCCTCGGGCAGATGAACCTGCACGGCTTCCTGGCGCGCGAGCGCATCCATTACGGCAGCCCCGAGGGGGTCGAGTTCACCTCGGTCTATTTCGCCGCCGTGGCCTATCACGCCATCCGCGCCTCGAACCTGCTGGCGCAGGAAAAGGGCCGGACCTTCAAGGATTTCGACAAGTCGAAATATGCCGACGGCTCGTTCTTCGACAAATATGTCAGCCGCGACTGGCTGCCCACCCTGCCCGACGTCGAGCGGGTGTTCGAGAAGGTCGCCCTGCCCACGCGCGAGGACTGGGCGGCGCTGAAGGCCGCGGTCATGCAGCACGGGCTTTACAACCGCAACCTGCAGGCGGTGCCGCCGACCGGCTCGATCAGCTATATCAACAACTCGACCAGCTCGATCCACCCGATCGTCGCCAAGATCGAGATCCGCAAGGAAGGCAAGATCGGCCGCGTCTATTACCCCGCCGCCTTCATGTCGAACGAGAACATCGAGTTCTATCGCGACGCCTATGAGATCGGCCCCGAGGCGATCATCGACACCTATGCCGCCGCGACCGAGCATGTCGACCAGGGCCTGTCGCTGACGCTGTTCTTCCCGGCCGAGGCGACGACGCGCGACATCAACCGCGCCCAGATCCATGCCTGGAAGAAGGGCATCAAGACGATCTATTACATCCGGCTGCGCCAGACCGCGCTGGAAGGCACCGAGGTGCAGGGCTGCGTGTCCTGCACGCTGTGAGCCGGGGGTTCACACCCCCCGGACCCGCTCCGTTTACCGGGGTTTCACACCCCCGGACCCCCGTGGGATATTTGAACAAGAAAGAAAGGTTCTTCCCGATGAAGGATCATGCCGTGCGGGCGCCCTTGCGCGCGATCAACTGGAACCGGCTGGAAGACGAGAAGGACCTGGAGGTCTGGAACCGGCTGACCGTCAACTTCTGGCTGCCCGAGAAGGTGCCGCTGTCGAATGACGTGCAGAGCTGGGCCACGCTGCGGCCGGCCGAGCGCGAGCTGACCATCCGGGTCTTTACCGGGCTGACGCTGCTCGATACGGTGCAGAATACCATCGGCGCGCCGTCGATGATGCCCGACGCACTGACGCCGCATGAGGAAGCGGTGCTGTCGAACATCAGCTTCATGGAGGCGGTGCATGCGCGGTCCTACAGCTCGATCTTCTCGACGCTGTGCCTGACCAAGGAGGTGGACGAGGCCTTCCGCTGGGCCGAGGAGAACCCGCATCTGCAGGCCAAGGCCCGGACCATCGTCGATAAATATGCGGCCGGGGCCGATCCGCTGAAGCGCAAGATCGCCAGCGTCTTTCTGGAAAGTTTCCTGTTCTATTCCGGCTTCTACCTGCCGATGTATTGGTCGAGCCGCGCCAAGCTGACCAATACCGCCGACCTGATCCGCCTGATCATCCGCGACGAGGCGGTACATGGCTATTACATCGGCTACAAATACCAGCGTGGGCTGGAGAAGCTGAGCGCCGAGAAGCAGCAGGAGCTGAAGGATTTCGCCTTTTCGCTGATCTTCGACCTTTACGAGATCGAGTCGCGCTATACGGCTGAGCTTTACGACGGCATCGGCCTGACCGAGGACGTGAAGGCCTTCCTGCATTATAACGCTAACAAGGCCTTGCAGAACCTGGGCTACGAGGCGCTGTTCCCGCCCGCCGCCTGCGAGGTCAACCCGGCGATCCTGGCCGCGCTGTCGCCCGACAGCGAGAACCACGACTTCTTCAGCGGCTCGGGCTCGTCCTATGTCATCGGCAAGGCGGTCGCGACCGAGGACGAGGACTGGGATTTCTGACGCCTCAGCCCTGGTCGGCGGCCCGGCTGCGGTCCTCGAGCGCCTCGACGATCCGGGCAGTCAGAGATTGCGGTGGCGGCGGCTCCAGGTCGCCCCAGCCGCGCTCCCGCGCCGCATCGAGGCCGAAGGCCGAAGCGCGGGGGATGCGTTCCAGCTCCTGCCAGGTCACCGGGCAGGCCACCGGCGCGCCGGGCCGGGCGCGGATCGAGAAGGGCGCGATGGCGGTGGCGCCGCGTTCGTTCCGCAGCCAGTCGATGAAGATGCGGCCCTTGCGGCCGGCCTTGGCCATGCTGGCGGTGAACCGCTCGGGCTGGCGCTCGGCGGCCAGCACCGCCACACCGCGGGCGAAACGCTTCAGCCGGTCCCAGCCCAGGATGCGGCGCAGCGGCACCACAAGGTGAATGCCCTTGCCGCCGGTCAGCAGCGGCCATGAGGAGAGGCCCAGATCCGCAAGCAGGTCGCGCAGATCCAGCGCCGCGCGGCGCACCGCGGCGAAGTCCAGCCCCTCGTCGGGATCGAGGTCCAGCACCAGCCGGTCGGGCCGCTCCAGCCGGTCGCGACGCGCCGCCCAGAGATGGAACTCGACGCTGCCCATCTGCACAGCGCCGACGATGCCGGCGGCATCGTTGACATAGGCATAGGGTGCCGCGGCGCCGTCGCTTTCGGTGATCTCGACCGTCTTCACCGCCTCGGGGAAGCCCTTGCCGGGATGTTTCTGGAAGAAGCGCTCGCCGGCCATGCCCTCGGGCAGGCGCAGAAGCGACAGCGGGCGGTCGGCCATCTCGCGCAGCATCGGCCCGGCCACCGCCTGGTAATAGCGCGCCAGATCCGCCTTGGTCAGGCGCGGCTTCTCGAAGATCACCCGCGCGCCGCTGCTGAGCGGGATCCCGGCGATCCGGATGGCATCCTGGGACATGCTTCCCTCCTTGCGGGTCAACGCCGCCGGGCCGGACCGGTTCAGCGCTCAGTCATCCAGCCGCGGCAGGAAGCCGCCTTGCTGGGCCAGGATGTGGTCATGGACGCGCTGCCCGGCCGGGGACAGCGCCATGTCCTCGCGCCGGAGCAGGAACCAGCTGCGCTGGATCGGCAGGCCGTTGGCCCTGACCGCCACCAGCCGGCCCGAGCGCAGTTCCTCGGTCACGGTATGCTGCGAGATCAGCGCGATGCCCAGCCCGGCGATCACCGCCTGCTTGATGGTCTCGTTCGTGCCCATCTCGACCATGCGCCAGGGGGTGCCGTCGCCGATGCGGTCCAGGAAGCGCGTCATCAGGATGCGGGTGCCCGAGCCCGGCTCGCGCGCCAGGAAGGTCTCGGCCAGCAGGTCCTGGGGCATGGCCGGGTCGGCCTGGGCCAGCGGATGGTCGGGCGGCGCCACGATGATATGCGGATGCGGGCCGATGGGCTCGGCCTGCACGGCCGGGCTGCGCGGCGGCCGGCCCATGATCGCCAGGTCCAGGGCCCGCGACTGCAGCCACTGGATCACGCTGTCGCGGTTGCCGATGCGCAGCGTCACCTCGACCTCGGGCAGCGCCCGGCGCAGTTCGGCCACCAGCCGCGGCGCGAAATATTTCCCGGTCGAGACCACCCCCAGCGCGACATTGCCGACATGGCCGCTTTGCAGTGCCGCCACCCGGCGGGCGCAGCCCTCCAGCGCCACGGCGATCTGCGCCTCGGCTGCCAGCACCGCCCGGCCTTCCTCGGTGGCCAGGAACACGCCATGCTCGCCGCGCATGACCAGGGGCGCCGCCATCAGATCCTCGAGCGCGCGCAGCTGGCCATGCACCGCCGGCGGACTGAGGCGCAGGTCGGCCGCTGCCGCGGTCAGCGAGCCGTTCTCGACCACGGCGCGCAGGGCGCGCAATTGGCGCAGGGTGATGGCGTCGATGCGGGACATTCGGAAATTCCGAAACATGCTTCTGCATTATTAAATGTTCCTTAAGGCCCGGCCATGTCAACAACGAAGCGGGACATGGGCCAGGGGAGAGGGGACGATGACCGCCGACAGGATCGACAGCGAGCGGATTCCCGAGGGATTGCGCCCGGTGATGCAGGCGCTGGCCGGGGCGGGGGCCGGGCTGGCCCGGCTGATCCGCCGCGGCGGCGATCTGGGCGCGCCGGTCGGCACCAATGCCGATGGCGACGGGCAGAAGGCGCTGGACCTGCTGGCCGATGACCTGTTCCACCATGCGCTGGCCGGGGTCGGGGTGCGCTGGTTCGCGTCCGAGGAGCAGGAGGAGGCGCTGGCGCTGGACCCGCAGGGGGCGCTGGCCCTGGCGCTGGACCCGCTGGACGGCTCGTCGAACATCGACACCAACCTGACCATCGGCACGATCTTCTCGATCTACCCGGCCGAGGCGACGGCCGAGGCCAGCTTCCTGCGCCCGGCCCGCCAGCAGATCGGCGCCGGCTACATCATCTATGGCCCGCGCTGCGCCATGATGGTCAGCTTCGGCGACGGCGTGCAGCATTACGCGCTGGACCCCGACAGCGGCCGCTTCCAGCTGGTGGACGGTCGGCTGGCCATGCCGGACTGTTCGTTCGAATTCGCCATCAACGCCTCGAACTACCGGCATTGGGCGCGTCCGGTCCGGGCCTATATCGACGATTGCCTGGCCGGGATCGATGGCCCGCGCGAGCGGAACTTCAACATGCGCTGGCTCGCCTCGCTGGTGGCCGAGGCGCATCGCATCCTGATGCGCGGCGGCGTGTTCCTGTATCCCGCCGACGCCCGCAAGGGCTATGAGCGCGGCCGGCTGCGGCTGCTCTACGAATGCGCGCCCATCGCCTTCCTGATCGAGCAGGCGGGCGGTCGGGCCACCGACACTTCCGAGCCGATCCTGGACCTGGTCACCACGGCCTTGCACCAGCGCACGCCCTTCGTCTTCGGCTCGGCCGAGAAGGTCGCGCGCATCGCCGCCTATCACGACCTGCCCGAAACCGAGATCTCGGCGCTGTTCGGCAATCGTGGCCTGTTCCGGGCCTGATCTGGAAAACCGGGGGACACCATGAGCAAGAAACATCCGATCATCTCCGTCACCGGCTCGTCGGGGGCCGGCACCACCACGATCAAGAACACCTTCGACCAGATCTTCCGCCGCGAGAGCATCACCGCCGTCAGCATCGAGGGCGATGCCTTCCATCGCTACGACCGCGCCGCGATGAAGGCCGAGCTGGCCCGGCGGACCGAGGCCGGCGACCACACCTTCAGCCATTTCAGCATCGAGGCCAACGAACTGGCCAAGCTGGAACAGGTGTTCCGCAGCTATGGCGAGACCGGCACCGGCATGACCCGGCACTATGTCCACGACGAGCGCGAGGCGGAACGCTACGGCGCCCTGCCCGGCCATTTCACCGAATGGGCCGAATTCGAGCCGGGCTCGGACCTGCTGTTCTACGAGGGGCTGCATGGCGCGGTCAGGACCGACGGCATCGACATTGCCGGCCAGGCCGACCTGAAGATCGGCGTGGTGCCGGTCATCAATCTGGAATGGATCCAGAAGATCCACCGCGACAAGGCCAGCCGCGGCTATTCGACCGAGGCCGTGACCGACGTGATCCTGCGCCGGATGCATGCCTATGTGCATGTGATCTGCCCGCAATTCACCCAGACCGACATCAATTTCCAGCGCGTGCCGGTGGTCGATACCTCGAACCCGTTCATCGCCCGCTGGATCCCGACCCCGGACGAAAGCCTGGTCGTCATCCGCTTCAGGAACCCGCGCGGCATCGACTTCCCCTACCTGACCTCGATGATCCAGGGCTCGTGGATGAGCCGCGCCAATTCAATCGTCATTCCGGGGCCCAGGATGGACCTCGCCATGCAGCTGATCTTCACGCCGATGGTCACGCGCATGGTCAGCGAATCGAAACGCGCCTGAACAGGAGGAGAGGATGAACCAGCTGGCAAGGATCGACACCGGCATGGAGGCGCAGATGGCCAATGCCATCCGCGCGCTGGCGATGGACGCGGTCGAGGCGGCGAAATCCGGCCATCCCGGCGCGCCCATGGGCATGGCCGACGTGGCGACGGTGCTGTTCAACCGCTTCATCAGCATCGACCCGGCGGATGCCGCCTGGCCCGACCGCGACCGTTTCGTGATGTCGGCCGGTCATGGGTCGATGCTGGTCTATGCCATCAACCACATGCTGGGCTATGACGACATGGACATGGACCAGCTGCGCAATTTCCGCCAGCTGGGCGCCCGCACTGCCGGCCATCCCGAATACGGCCATGCCAAGGGCGTCGAGACCACCACGGGCCCGCTGGGCCAGGGGCTGGCCACCGCCGTCGGCATGGCGCTGGCCGAGCGGATGATGAACGCCCGCTTCGGCGACGGGCTGGTCGATCACTGGACCTATGTCATCTGCGGCGACGGCTGCCTGATGGAGGGCATCAGCCACGAGGCCATCGACTTCGCCGGCCACCAGCGGCTGGGCCGGCTGATCGTCATGTGGGACGACAACGGCATCACCATCGACGGCCATACCGACCTTTCGACCTCGATCGACCAGCCGGCACGCCTTGCCGCCGCCGGCTGGCATGTGCAGGCGGTGGACGGCCATGACCGCGAGGCGGTGGCCGCCGCCATCGCCGCCGCGCGCGCCGACGAGCGGCCGTCGCTGATCGCCTGCAGGACGGTGATCGGCTATGGCGCTCCGAACAAGCAGGGCAGCCATGACGTGCATGGCGCGCCGCTGGGCGCCGAGGAAATCGCCGCCGCCCGCGCGCATCTGGGCTGGCCGCACGACCCTTTCGACATCCCGCAAGACATCCTGGACTCCTGGCGCGCGGTCTCGGCGCGAGGAGCGGCGGCGCGGTCGGCCTGGCAGGAACGGCTTGATCTGTCCCCTCTCAAGCCGGCTTTCTCGGCCATGCTGGCCGCGCCCGATGCCGTGGCGCTACGCCATGCCATCCGCGACCATGTCGCGAAACTGGCCGTGGACCGGCCGAAGGTGGCGACCCGCAAGGCGTCGGAAATGGCGCTGGAGGTGGTGAACGCCACGCTGCCGAACACGCTGGGCGGCTCGGCCGACCTGACCGGCTCGAACAACACCCGCAGCAAGGGCATGGCGGCGGTGACGCCCGCCGACCGCGGCGGCCGCTATGTGCATTACGGCATCCGCGAACACGGCATGGCGGCGATCATGAACGGCATCGCCCTGCATGGCGGCTTCCTGCCCTACGGCGGCACCTTCCTGGCCTTTTCCGACTATTCCCGCCCCGCCATCCGGCTGGGCGCGCTGATGGGGGTGCCGGTCGTGCATGTCATGACCCATGACAGCATCGGGCTGGGCGAGGACGGCCCGACCCACCAGCCGGTCGAGCATGTCGCGGCGCTGCGGGCAATCCCGAACCTGCTGGTGTTCCGCCCCGCCGATGCGGTCGAGACCGCCGAGGCCTGGGAGATCGCGCTGACCGCGCCGACCACGCCCTCGGTCCTGTGTCTGTCGCGCCAGAACCTGCCCGCCCTGCGGCTGGAAGCCGGCGACGAGAACCTGACCCGCCAGGGCGCCTATGTCCTGCGCCAGACCGGGGGCGCGCGCGACGTGACGCTGATCGCCACCGGCTCCGAGGTCGAGATCGCGCTGGATGCGGCGGACCTGCTGGCCGCGCAGGGCGTGCGCGCCGCCGTCGTCTCGGCCCCTTGCTTCGAGCTGTTCGCCGAGCGCCCGCAGGCCGAGCGCGAAAGCGTGCTGGGCCGCGCCCCGCGCATCGGCATCGAGGCGCTGATCCGGCAGGGCTGGGACGGGCTGATCCTGCGGCCCGGCGACGGCTTCATCGGCATGGCGGGCTTTGGCGCCTCGGCCCCTGCCCCCGCGCTCTACCGGCATTTCGGCATCACCGCCGAACGCGCCGCCGACCTTGCCAACCAGCTTATCCAGGGAGGAAAGTGATGGCCCTCATCACGCTGCGACAGCTTCTGGACCACGCCGCCGAGCATGGCTATGGCGTGCCCGCCTTCAACATCAACAACATGGAACAGGGCCTCGCCATCCTGAAGGCGGCGGCCGAGGTCGATGCGCCGGTGATCCTGCAGGCCAGCCGCGGCGCCCGCTCCTATGCCGGCGACATCATGCTGCGCCGCATGGTCGAGGCCTTGGCCGAGATGAATCCGGGGATCCCGATCTGCCTGCACCAGGACCATGGCAACAACCTGGCGACCTGCATGTCGGCGATCCGCCACGGCTTCACCAGCGTGATGATGGACGGTTCTCTGCTCGAGGACATGAAGACGCCCGCCGATTACGACTACAATGTCGCGGTGACCGCCAAGGTATCCGAGGCCGCCCATGCCGTCGGCGCCTCGGTCGAGGGCGAGCTGGGCGTGCTGGGCTCGCTGGAAACCGGCGAGGCGGCGGCCGAGGACGGCTCGGGCGCCGAGGGCAAGCTGGATCACAGCCAGCTTCTGACCGACCCCGACCAGGCGGTGGATTTCGTCGCCCGCACCCGCTGCGACGCGCTGGCCATCGCCTGCGGCACCAGCCATGGTGCCTACAAGTTCAGCCGCAAGCCCGATGGCGATATCCTGGCGATGTCGGTGATCGAGGCGATCCACGAGCGCCTGCCCGGCACGCATCTGGTCATGCACGGCTCCAGTTCGGTGCCGCAATACCTGCAAGATCTCATCAACGAGGCGGGCGGCGAGATGCCGCAGACCTACGGCGTCCCGGTCGAGGAGATCGAGCGCGGCATCCGCCACGGCGTGCGCAAGGTCAACATCGACACCGATTGCCGCATGGCGATGACCGGGCAGTTCCGCAAGGTCGCCCGCGAGCGCCCCGAGGAATTCGACCCGCGGAAATTCCTGATCCCGGCGATGCAGGAACTGACCGCGCTCTGCCGCGACCGTTTCGAGCGTTTCGGCACCGCCGGCCATGCCGGCAAGATCAGGGTCATCCCGATGGACGAGATGGCCAAACGCTATGCGTCGGGGGCGCTGGACCCGGCGATCACCGGCGCGAAAGCCGCCTGAGAGGAGGAAGCCTGATGAACGAGCTGAGCAAGTCCGAGATCACCGACAAGAAGAAGCGCTATGCCGCCGGCGTGCTGAAATACGCCCAGATGGGCTATTGGGATGGCGACTACCAGCCCAAGGATACCGACATCCTGGCGCTGTTCCGCATCACCCCGCAGGACGGTGTGGACCCCGTCGAGGCGGCGGCGGCGGTAGCCGGCGAAAGCTCGACCGCGACCTGGACCGTGGTCTGGACCGACCGGCTGACCGCCTGCGACCAGTATCGCGCCAAGGCCTACAAGGTCGAGCCGGTGCCGGGCCAGCCGGGACAGTATTTCTGCTATGTCGCCTATGACCTGATCCTGTTCGAGGAAGGCTCGATCGCCAATGTTACCGCCTCGATCATCGGCAACGTGTTCAGCTTCAAGCCGCTGCTGGCCGCCCGGCTGGAGGACATGCGCTTTCCGGTCGCCTACATGAAGACCTTTGGCGGCCCGCCCACCGGCATCGTGGTCGAGCGCGAGCGGCTGGACAAGTTCGGCCGCCCGCTTCTGGGCGCCACCACCAAGCCCAAGCTGGGCCTTAGCGGCAAGAACTACGGCCGCGTGGTCTACGAGGGGCTGAAGGGCGGGCTCGACTTCATGAAGGACGACGAGAACATCAACTCACAGCCCTTCATGCATTGGCGCGACCGTTTCCTCTACTGCATGGAGGCGGTCAACAAGGCCACCGCCGCCACCGGCGAGGTCAAGGGCCATTACCTCAACATCACCGCCGGCACGATGGAGGAGATGTATCGCCGCGCCGAACTGGCCAAGGAGCTGGGTTCGGTCATTGTCATGGTGGACCTGATCGTCGGCTGGACCGCGATCCAGTCGATTTCGAACTGGTGCCGCCAGAACGACATGATCCTGCACATGCACCGCGCCGGCCACGGCACCTATACCCGGCAGAAGAATCACGGCATCAGCTTCCGCGTCATCGCCAAATGGCTGCGCATGGCGGGCGTCGATCACCTGCATTGCGGCACCGCGGTCGGCAAGCTGGAAGGCGATCCGCTGACCGTGCAGGGCTATTACAACGTCTGCCGCGAGATGGTGAACGAAGTGGACCTGCCGCGCGGCATCTTCTTCGAGCAGGACTGGGGCAACCTGAAGAAGGTGATGCCCGTCGCCTCGGGCGGCATCCATGCCGGGCAGATGCACCAGCTGCTGGACCTGTTCGGCGACGACGTGGTCCTGCAATTCGGCGGCGGCACCATCGGCCACCCGATGGGCATCCAGGCCGGCGCCACCGCGAACCGCGTGGCGCTGGAGGCCATGGTCCTGGCCCGCAACGAGGGCGTGGACATCGCAACCGAAGGCCCGGAAGTCCTGCGCCGCGCCGCCAAATGGTGCAAGCCGCTGGAGGCGGCGCTGGATACCTGGGGCAACATCACCTTCAACTATACCTCGACCGACACCTCGGACTTCGTTCCGACCGCGTCCGTCAGCTAAGGGAGGATCACATGCGTATCACTCAGGGCTGTTTTTCCTTTCTGCCCGACCTCACGGACGAGCAGATCCGCGACCAGGTCGAATATATCCTGTCGAAGGACTGGGCGGTCGGGATCGAGTTCACCGACGAGCCGCATCCCCGCAACACCTATTGGGAGATGTGGGGCAATCCGATGTTCGACCTCCGGGACGCCAAGGGCGTGATGATGGAGCTGGACGACTGCCGCAAGGCGCATGGCGACAGCTATATCCGCATCAACGCCTTCGACAGCACCCGGGGATGGGAGACGGTGATGATGTCCTTCATCGTCAACCGGCCCAAGTCGGAGCCGAGCTTCCGGACCTGGCGGATGGAGGCCGACGGCCGGCATATCCGCTATACGCATGAGCTCATCGGCTGATGGCACGGCCGCGACCGGGGGCTGTCTGCCCCCGGACCCCCGAGAGTATTTGGAAAACGGAGAAAGCCCGATGGATGGCGATGTGAGCGAGAAAACCGCCACGGTCGATCTGAAGGCCGAGTATGAATCCTCGGGCGTGCGCGAGATCCTGGACGAGCTGGACCGCGAACTGATCGGGCTGGCGCCGGTCAAGCAGAGGATCCGCGAGACCGCGGCGCTGCTGCTGGTGGACCGGGCGCGGCGCGAGCTGGGGCTGGCCTACGAGGTGCCGACCCTGCACATGAGCTTCACCGGCAATCCCGGCACCGGCAAGACGACGGTAGCCTTGAAGATGGCCGGGTTGCTGCACCGGCTGGGCTATGTGCGCAAGGGCCATCTGGTCAGCGTCACCCGCGACGACCTGGTCGGGCAATATATCGGCCATACCGCTCCCAAGACCAAGGAGGTGCTGAAGAAGGCCATGGGGGGCGTGCTGTTCATCGACGAGGCCTATTACCTCTACAAGCCCGACAACGAGCGCGACTATGGCCAGGAGGCCATCGAGATCCTGCTGCAGGTGATGGAGAACAACCGCGACGACCTGGTGGTGATCATGGCCGGCTATGCCGACCGGATGGACCGCTTTTTCTCGGCCAATCCGGGTTTCCGGTCGCGCATCGCCCATCACATCGAGTTTCCCGACTATACCGACGCGGAACTGGCGCGGATCTCGGCCTCGATGCTCGAGGGCCAGGGCTATGCCTTCGACGCCTCGGGTCGCGAGGCGATGGCGGACTATATCCGCCTGCGCCGCGAGCAGCCGCATTTCGCCAATGCGCGCTCGATCCGCAACGCCCTGGACCGGGCCCGGCTGCGGCAGGCGAACCGGCTGTTTTCCGGCGACGCCCCGGTCGATGCGCAGGCGCTTTCCACCATCACCGGCGCCGATCTGCGGGCGAGCCGGGTGTTCTCGGGCGGGCTGGACGTCGACGGCCTGCGCGGCTGAGGCGCTGGAGGCCCGCGCCGGAACCCGCTATGCCTGTCGGGCAGCGATGCGAGGGGGGCGCGGGTGGAACAGGTGGAATGCGTCGTCGCCGGGGCCGGGGTGGTCGGCCTGGCCATCGCCCGCGCCCTGGCGCTGCGCGGCATCGAGGTGCTGATCCTGGAAGCCGAGGCGGCCTTCGGCACCGCAACCTCGTCGCGCAATTCCGAGGTCATCCATGCCGGCATCCATTACCCGCCCGGCAGTCTGAAGGCCCGGCTGTGCCTGCGCGGCCGCGACCTGCTTTATGCCTATTGCGCGGAACATGCCGTGCCGCATCGGCGCTGCGGCAAGCTGATCGTCGCTACCACCCCCGACCAGCAGGCGATGCTGGAGACGATCCGCGACCGCGCCATGGCCGCCGGTGCCGGCGCGCTGCAGCTGATCCCGGGACGCGAGGCGATGGCGATGGAGCCGGCGCTGTCCTGCCATGCGGCGCTGCATTCGCCGCTGACCGGCATCGTCGACAGCCATGCGCTGATGCTGTCGCTGCTGGGCGAGGCCGAGGCGCATGGCGCGGTGCTGAGCCCGAACAGCCCGGTCGCTGCGGTCGAGGCCGGGACCGGCCGCTTCGTGGTCGAGAGCCGCGATGCGGCCAGTGGCGCGCGCTACCGGCTGGGGGCGCGGCTGTTCGTGAATGCCGCGGGGCTGGCCGCATCGGAGGTGGCACGGGCCATCCGGGGCCTGGATCCGGCATCGGTGCCGCAGACGCGCTACGCGCGCGGCAGCTATTTCGGCCTGCCGGGCCGGGCGGCCTTCTCGCACCTGATCTATCCGGTTCCCGAACCCGGCGGGCTGGGCGTCCACCTGACGCTGGACCTGGCCGGGGCGATGCGCTTCGGGCCGGATGTCGAGTGGATCCCGGACATCGACTATCGGGTCAGCGCGGCCCGGCGCGCGCATTTCGAGGCCGAGATCCGCAAATACTGGCCCGCCCTGCCCCGCGACGCCCTGGCCGCCACCTATTGCGGCATCCGGCCCAAGCTGTCGGGGCCGGGCGAGCCGCCGGCGGATTTCCGCATCGACGGCCCTGCCTTTCACGGCATTCCGGGGCTGGTCAACCTGTTCGGCATCGAGAGCCCCGGCCTGACCGCCGCGCTGGCGATCGCCGAGCATGTCGCGGCGCTTTGCACCGCCCCGGCCTGATGCTCAGATCCCCAGCCGGTCGCGCAGCCCATACCACCAGGAGCCGATCACCGAATAGGGCACGCGCAGCATCCGCCCGCCCGGAAAGGGGATCCAGGGCACGGCGGCGAAGGTGTCGAAGCGCGTGCTGTCGCCGTGGATCGCCTCGGCCAGGATGCGGCCGAAGGTATGGCTGCCGGTGACGCCATGGCCCGAATAGCCATGGGCGAAATAGGTGTTTGCGCCGATCCGGCCCATCTGCGGCACCCGGCTGAAGGACAGCGCGAAATTCCCCGACCAGGCATGGTCGATCCGCACCCCGCCAAGCTGCGGGAACACCTTGAGCATGTTGCGCCGCAGCTTGGCCTGGATGTCGCGGGGATCGGCGCCGCCATAGACCGTGCCGCCGCCGAACAGCAGCCGGTGATCCGCCGACATGCGGAAATAGTCGAGGATGTAGCGCACGTCCTCGACGCAGGCATCCGAGGGCATCAGGGCGCGGGCCCGCGCCTCGCCCAGCGGCTCGGTCGCCATGATCTGGGTCGAGACCGGCATCACCCGCCGTTCCAGCGCCGGCACGACATGGCCCAGATAGGCATTGCCGCACAGCACCAGCACCCTGGCCCGGACCTCGCCCGTGGCGGTGCGCAGGCGGGGGGCCGCGGCCTCGTGATCGACCGAGATCGCAGGCGACATCTCGAAGATGGTGCCGCCCAGGCTTTCCAGCGCCGCGGCCTCGCCCAGGGCCAGGTTCAGCGGGTGCATGTGCCCGCCCTTGTGGTCGATCATGCCGCCGACATAGCGGTCGGTGACGACATGGTCCTGCATCCGGGCGGCGTCGAGCATCTCCTGGCTGTCGATGCCGTAGCTGCGCCAGAGCGTCCAGCGGGCCTCGAGCTCGCGCATATGCGCGCCGGTCAGCGCCGCAAAGACGTTGCCGGGCTTGAGGTCGCACCGGATGTCATAGGTCGCGACGCGCTCGCGGATGATGTCGCCGCCCTCCATGACCAGCCCGGCGACGAAGCGCGCCGTGTCCTGGCCGTAGCGCCGGGCGATGGTCTGCAGGCTGGCATTCAGCCCGTTGACGATCTGCCCGCCATTGCGTCCCGAGGCGCCCCAGCCGATGCGCGCGCCCTCGATGACCGTGACCTTGTAGCCCTTTTCGGCCAGGTGCAGGGCGGTCGAAAGCCCGGTATAGCCGGCGCCGAGGACGCAGATCTCGGTCTCGTGCAGCCCGGTCAGCGCGGGGCGCAGCGGCGCGGGATTGGCCGAGGCGGCGTAATAGCTGGCGGGATAGGCGCCGCTGCCGGCATAGGACGTCGCGGGCATCAGACGGCCTCGAGATAGGAGTGGTATTCGAATTCGGTGACGTGGCGGGTGAAGCGGCGCAACTCCTGCTGCTTGCATTGCACGAACATGCGCCGCAGCCGCTTGCTGAAGATGCGCTCGACCAGCGCCCCGCGCGAAAAGGCCTCGATGGCCGAGGCCCAGTCGGGCGGCAGCGAGTCGAGATCCAGCGAATAGGCGTCGCCGGTTATGGGCGGCGGCGGCTCCCACTGGTTCTCGATGCCGAGCAGCGCGCCGCCCAGGATCGAGGCCAGCACCAGATAGGGATTGGCGTCTGCGCCGGCCACGCGATGCTCGATCCGCCGCGCCCTGGGGCTGCCGCCGGGGATGCGGATGGCGGCGGTGCGGTTCTCATAGCCCCAAGCCACGGCCGAGGGCGCATGGGCACCGGGCAGCAGCCGGCGGAAGCTGTTTTCATGCGGCGCGAAGACCAGCGCGTTTTCCTGCATGGTGCGGATCAGCCCGGCAACGGCATGGCGCAGGATCCCGGTCCCCTCCTCGCCGCCATTGTCGAAGACGTTCCGGCCCTCGGCATCGTTGAGCGAGAAATGCACGTGCATCCCCGATCCGGCCCGCTCGCCATAGGGCTTGGCCATGAAGGTGGCGGCGAAGCCGTGCTTGCGGGCGATGCCGCGCACCAGCCGCTTGAACAGCACCGCGTCGTCGGCGGCCTCCAGCGGGTCGGCGACATGCAGCAGGTTGATCTCGAACTGCCCGGCGCCGTTTTCCGAGATCGCCGCATCGGCCGGGATGCCCTGCGCGGCGCAGCAGTCATAGACCTCGTTCAGGAAGGCGTCGAAATGCTGCAACTCGTCCAGAGACAGCGCGCCGTCCGAATCCAGCCGCTTGCCGGTGATCGGGGAACGCGGCGGCTGCGGCACCGGCCCCGAGGGATCCACGACGTAGAATTCCAGCTCGGTCGCCACCACCGGGGTCAGGCCGCGCGCCTTGTAGCGCTCGACCACCGCGGCCAGCGCCCGGCGCGGGTCGCCCGGAAAGGGCGTGCCGTCTTCCTGCCGCATCCACAGCTGGGCGAAGGCGGCCGGCCGCGTGGTCCAGTCCACCGGGCTCAGCGGCCGGCCGGTGAATTCGCAGATGCCGTCCGCATCGCCGGTATCCCAGACCAGCTCGTTGCCCTCGATATCCTCGCCCCAGATATCCATGCCCAGCAGCGACAGCGGCATGCGCAGCGCGCCCGAGGTGATCTTGTCCAGCTGATCGACCGGCACGCGCTTGCCGCGCATCACGCCGTTCAGGTCGCAGATGCAGGCGAAGATCGTCTCGATCTCCGGCCGGTCGGCAAGCCAGGCCGTGGCATCCACGGTTGTCATGATCGCGCTCCTTGAAGATCACATACGAAATTTTGTGATAGCATTTCTTATGATGTGATGGATTAATGCCTTGAGTCAAGTCGGCACCTGCGTCATTCTGGCCGCCCCTGCCCCTGCCCCTGCCCCTGCCCCTGCCCCTGCCCGAGCGCCCGCCATGGTCCAGCCCCTGCTTCCCGAGATCCCGCGCGACGCGGCGATGACGACGCAGGAATATGCCTATGGCCGGCTGCGCAATGCGGTCATGGTCGGCGCGCTGCGGCCCGGCACGGCGCTGACCTTTCGCGGCCTGGCCGAGCAGATGGGGCTGAGCCCGACGCCGATCCGCGAGGCGGTGCGGCGGCTGAGCTCGGAACATGCCATCGAGGTGCTGGGCAACCGCCGGCTGCGGGTGCCCGAGATGACGCCGGGCCGGTTCGAGGAACTGGTGCAGCTGCGCATCGCGCTGGAAACCCATGCCGCCGGCCGCGCCTTCCCCTGGCTCTCGGACATCGCCATCGACCGGCTGGCCGGGATCGACGCGGCCATGGATGCCGCGCTGGCCGGCGATGATCTCGACGGGCTGACGCGGCTGAACCAGGATTTCCACAAGATGCTTTACGGGCTCAATCCCGACCAGGCGGCGATGCCGCTGATCGAGAGCGTCTGGCTGCAGCTGGGCCCCTTCCAGCGCCAGGCGATCGAGCATCTGTCCGGAATCACCGCCGCCGACCGTCACAAGGAGATGCTGGCCGCCATGCGGGCCCGCGACCTGCCGGCGCTTTGCGTGGCGATCGAGGCCGATGTGCATGACGGCTCGATCCGCGCCGGCCGGATGATGCTGGCGCAAGCCCGGACGCATCGCTGAGCCCGGGATCGGCGGCTTGTCGCGCATGGCCGCCGCCAGCCTGCAATTTCGCGGCATCGCCGCTAAACCCGCGGCTGCCTGCGCGTTATTCTCCATCAGAAGCCCTGCGATGGAGATCCAGAATGAAACGCCCCCTCCGGCTTGCCCTGATCCTTGCGCTGGCCGGCAGCCTTGCCACCCCCGCGCTGGCCGACCGGGATCGCGGCCGCGACCGGCATGACCGGCACGAGCGCCATCACCACCAGCGCCACGACGACGACCGCCGCCGCCATCACCGCCATGAGGTCCGCTGGCACTGCCCGCCGGGACTGATGAAGAAGGACCGGGCCTGCGTGCCGCCCGGCCAGGCCCGCAAGCATGCCCGCCGCTATCCGCGGGCGGGCGAATATCTGCGCGCCGGCGATTACCGGCTGATCGGCGACCCGCACCGCTATGCGCTGGAACAGCGCCGCGGCTGGGACTATTACCGCGACGATGATCGGATCTATCGCGTGGACAGCAGCACCCGCCGAATCCTGGCGGTGCTGGAACTGATCAACGCCTTCTCGAACTGAAAGACATATGCAGGGGCCGGGTGTGACCCGGCCCTCTGCGGTTCACATGACCAGCGGCCGACGGTGCTGCAGGTGCCGCATGGCCAGCTTGCGGCCCCGGCGCCCGCTGGGCAGCACGCGCGCCGCCTCGGGCCGGAAATCCTTGTCCCGCAGTTCAGGGAACAGGGCGAAGATCTCGGCGGCGGCGGCTGGTCCGACCGATTTCAGCGCCTCGGCCCCGGTATGGAGCGATTCCGTCTCGGCGCCGTTCGAGATCACCACCTCGTGCCGGTCAAACAGCATGTGGTAATACTCGACCTGGTCAAAGTTCGCGGCGATGTCGATGCCGTCCAGCACCAGCAGCTGCTTGGCCGCGACCAGCACCTCGGCCGCGCCGAACATGCGGCATGCGATCGAGGACCGCACCAGAATCCGGTGTTGCGGCGAGACCAGCAGATCACACACCGGCCGGCCTGCGCCAAGCGCGCCCGCCCGAATGCGGATCGGCCGCAGATGCGGGGCCCGCAGCAGTTGCAGGGCCGACAGCCGGGTGCTGCCGATCCAGCGCAGCACCTGCGGGCCATGGTCGCGGGTCATGACCAGGTCGCCGGCCGCCAGCGTCTCGATGGCGACGGGACCGTTCGGCGTCTCGATCAGGGTGCCGCGGCAAAAACAGGGCGCACCCTGGATGTCGTTGCTGCGGATGCTCAGCGTGCCGACCTCCTGGCCGTCGCTGTTGATGACGCGATAGGACCAGTCCTTGTAGGACGGGCTCTCGGCGTCATCCTCGGCAAGATTGTCCACCTGCAGCGACCAGCCCTCGGGCAGGTTGACGACAGTATTGTCGATTTCTTCGTCGGAAGGCTGCGAATCGACGGTGATCGCGCCGCTGAACCCCGGCCCGATATTTACCGTCACCGTGTCGTCGGTGCCGTTGTTTCCGACATTTTCATAAAACGATCCGAATCCATTCGCATTGATCGTGAAGTCCGCCATGGTCTGGCCCTTTTCCGTTGTGTTGAGACTTCTTCAGACAGCGCGTGAAGCACGCCCCCCGACCTGGGCGGCGCGGTCAACATCCTAACGGTTCCGACCGAGCGGTTCAGGCCAGATCGTGCAGAATAAAGGCCGGATCCGGCGATGCCGCAGCGTCACTCAACCTAAAGGAAAGGTTATTGAATCCAAGCAATCAGGCGTTGAACAGGAAATGCAGCACGTCGCCGTCCTGCACCACATAGGACTTGCCCTCGACGCGGAACTTGCCGGCCTCGCGTGCGCCGGCCTCGCCCTTGTAGGTGACGTAATCGTCATAGGCGACGGTCTCGGCGCGGATGAAGCCGCGCTCGAAATCGCCATGGATCACGCCCGCCGCTGCCGGGGCCAGGGTGCCCTTGTGGATGGTCCAGGCGCGCGCTTCCTTGGGGCCGACGGTGAAATAGGTCTCCAGGCCCAGAAGCTTGTAGCCCTCGCGGATCAGCCGGTCGAGGCCGGCCTCGTGCAGGCCCATCTCCTCCAGGAACATCCCGGCCTCCTCGGCGGGCAGCTGGCTGATCTCTTCCTCGATCCTGGCCGAGATCACCACATGGCCGGCGCCCTGCTCGGCCGCCATCTGCGCCACGCGCTCGGACTGGCTGTTGCCGGTGGCGGCCTTGTCTTCCTCGACATTGCAGACGAACAGGACCGGCTTGGCGGTCAGCAGCTGCAGCATGTCCCAGGCTTTCCGGTCCTCGTCCGCGACCTGCACGGTCCGGGCGGGCTTGCCGGATTCCAGCGCCGCCTGCGCGGCCTTGAGCAGCTTTTCCTGCGCCACGGCCTCCTTGTCGCCGCCCTTCAGCTTGCGGGCGATATTGGCCAGCCGGCGCTCGACCGATTCCAGGTCGGCGATCATCAGCTCGGTCTCGATGGTCTCGGCATCGGCGATGGGATCGACGCGGCCCTCGACATGGGTCACGTCGCCATCCTCGAAGCAGCGCAGAACATGGGCGATGGCGTCCACTTCGCGGATATTGGCCAGGAACTGGTTGCCCAGCCCTTCCCCTTTGCTGGCGCCCTTCACCAACCCGGCGATGTCGACGAAGGTGATGCGGGTCGGGATGATCTGCTTCGAACCGGCGATCTCGGCCAGCCTGTCCAGCCGCGGATCGGGCACCGCGACCTCGCCCACATTCGGCTCGATGGTGCAGAAGGGGAAGTTCGCGGCCTGCGCGGCGGCGGTTTTCGTCAGCGCGTTGAACAGCGTCGATTTGCCCACGTTCGGCAGGCCGACGATCCCCATGCGAAAGCCCATGATGCACCCCTTTTCCCGGATTTCCGCGCTTATTATGGGGCCACGTCGCCCGAGTCCAGTGGCGGGCCGTTGATCTTGCCCCGGGCGCGGGCTAGGGCTGGGCGGACCATGAGGGAACGGGGCGCATGAGCAGAATCGACGACACTTTCGCGCGGCTGGCCGAAACCGGCGGCAAGGCCTTCGTCGCCTACATGATGGGCTGCGACCCGGATTTCGACACCTCGCTGCAGATCATGCGCGGCCTGCCCGGCGCGGGCGTGGACATCATCGAACTGGGCATGCCCTTCACCGACCCGATGGCCGACGGCGCCACCATCCAGGCGGCGGGCCAGCGCGCGCTGGCGGCCGGCGGCAGCGTCAGCCGGGTGCTGGACATGGTGCGCGCCTTTCGCCGGGACGACGATGCCACCCCCATCGTGCTGATGGGCTATTACAACCCGATCTATGCCCGCAAGGGCGGCGTGGACCGCTTCATCGCCGAGGCGGTCGAGGCCGGCGTGGACGGGCTGATCGTCGTCGACCTGCCGCCCGAGGAGGATGCCGAACTGTGCCTGCCGGCACGCGAGGCCGGGCTGAACTTCATCCGCCTGGCGACGCCCACCACCGACGACCGCCGCCTGCCCGCCGTGGTGAAGAACACCTCGGGCTTCGTCTATTACGTCTCGGTCACCGGCATCACCGGCGGTCCCGCCGCCAATGCCGCCGAGGTCGCGCCCGAAGTGGCCCGCATCCGCGCCAGCGCGAAACTGCCGGTCGTGGTCGGCTTCGGCATCTCGACCCCCGAGGCGGCGCAGGCGGTGGCGGGCGTGGCCGATGGCTGCGTCGTGGGTTCGGCCATCGTCAAGCTGATCGGCGAGGGCCGCCCGGTGCCCGAGATCCTGTCCTTCGTCGCCGACCTGGCGCGCGGCGCGCATAGCGCCTGAACCGATCCTCCGCCCGGCGCGTTCGATGATGCAGAACGCCGCGTTCCCGCCTTTGTCGGTTGGGGAAACGCGGCGCGACGCTATCTTGGACGCATCGCAAGACGGAGGATTTCATGCCCACCCTGTTCTACCATGCCGGCGCCTGCTCGCTCGCGCCCCATATCGTGCTGGAATGGATCCAGGCGCCCTATGAGGCGGTGGCGGTCGAATTCGGCTCGGCCGAACTGCTGGCGGTGAACCCGGCCGGCGCCGTGCCGGTGCTGCGCGAGGATGACGGCTGGACCCTGACCCAGGCGGGCGCGATCCTGCACCATCTGGCGCGCAAGCATCCCGAGGCCGATCTGGCCGGCGGCGACGGCCTGCGGGCGCAGGCCGAGCTCGACCGCTGGTCCAGCTTCTTCACCGGCGACCTGCATCCGGCCTTCTTCCCGCTGTTCACGCCGCAGCGCTATACCACCAGCCGCGAGCAGGCCGACCGCGAGGCGGTGCAGGAGGCCGCGCGCAAGCTGGTCCGCAAGCGGCTGGCGCTGCTGGATGCGCATCTGGAGGGGCGCGACTGGATCCTAGGCCGCCGCTCGGTGATCGACGCCTATGCCTTTCCGATGCTGCGTTGGGCCGCGAAACTGCTGCCCGAGGAAACCCAGGGCTGGGCCGATGTGCAGGCCCTGCATGACCGCATCGCGGCCGATCCGGCCGTGCAGACCGTCCTTGCCCGCGAAGAGGGCGCCTGAGGAGAAAACGCCATGCCCACCGGCATCCATCACGTCACCGGCATTACCCGCCGGGTGCAGGCCAATGTCGATTTCTACGCCGGCTTCCTGGGTCTGCGTCTGGTCAAGCGCACGGGCGGGTTCGAGGATGCCAAGCAACTGCACCTGTTCTATGGCGACACGCTCGGCTCGCCCGGCTCGCTCGTCACCTTCCTGGTGTGGGAGGACGGGGCGCCGGGCCGGGTCGGCCATAGCCAGGTGGCCGAGATCGCGCTGGCGGTGCCGCCCGCCAGCATCGGCGACTGGCTGACCCGCGCCATGACTGCGCGCGTGCCGGTCGAGGGACCGCTGCGCGAACGGGGCGAGACCGTGCTGCGGCTGAAGGATCCCGATGGCGTGATCGTCAAGCTGGTGGGGGCGGACCTGGCCGCCGCGGCCCGCCTGCCCGACCCGATCGCGCCGACGCGGCTGCGCGGCGTCACCATCCTGACCGAGCAGCCGCAGGCGACGCGGGATTTCCTGACCCGCTTCGGCTATCGCCCCGGCGCGACCGAGGGCGCGGTGCAGCGCATGGAATCGGACACGGATGTCGTCGACATCCGCGACGCCACCGGCTTCTTTCCGGGCATTCCCGGCACCGGCATCCTGGATCACGTCGCCTTCCGGGCGCCGGACGCCGATGCGGTGCGCCGGATGCGGCTGGCGCTGAAGGATACCGACGCGACCAGCGTGCATGACCGGAAATATTTCCTGTCGCTCTATGTGCGCGAGCCGGCGGGGACGCTGCTGGAATATGCCACCGACGCCCCCGGGTTCACCGTGGACGAGGCGGCCGAGCACCTGGGCGAGACGCTGTTCGTCCCGCCCCATGACGCGGCCCGCGCCGAGGACCTGCGCGTGATCCTGCCGCAATTCGCCCTGCCGGGCGAGGAAAGGAGCCCGATGCGCGATCTGCATTTCATCCACCGCTTCCACCGCCCGGAAAACCCGGACGGCAGCACCATGCTGCTGCTGCACGGCACCGGCGGCAACGAATCCGACCTGATGCCGCTGGCCCATCGCATGGCGCCGAACGCCACGCTGCTGGGCGTCCGCGGCCGCTCGACCGAGGAAGGCATCAACCGCTGGTTCCGCCGATACGACGCGGTGACCTATGACCAGGAGGACATCCGCGCCGAGGCTGCGGCCTTTGCCGGCTTCATCGACGAGGCGGCGCGGGCCTATGGGCTGGACCCCAAGGCGCTGACCTGCCTGGGCTATTCCAACGGCGCGAACCTGCTGGGCGCGGTCATGCAGCTGCATCCCGGCCTGGTCCGCCGCGCGGTTCTGCTGCGCGCCGTGCAGGTTCTGGAGCAGCCGCCGGCGCTGGACGCACAGGCCCTGGCCGGCAGCCGGGTGCTGATGCTGACCGGCGCCCGCGACCCCTTTGCCCGCATGGCCCCGGCGCTGGAGCGCGCCTTGCAGGACGGCGGCGCGGCGCTGGAGGCGCGGACCATCGAGGCGGGGCACGAGCTTCAGCCCGAGGACCTGACGCTGGCCGCCGACTGGCTGGGCCGCGGCTGAGGTTCCGGGCCGGCGGCGCGGCGACCCTCGGCCCTGTCGCATGAGTATTCATGGAACAGAGAAGACCGACAGGCGGGTCGCGAGGCCAGCCTGTTCCTTTCCGGCGGGCTGTTTCCGATTTCCGAACGCGGCTTCCGATTCCGGTTGGCTTGCCCGAAGGCCGCGCCGCGGCCAGCTTGAGACCACGACAATCAGGCCCGCGGCCGCGACCGGCCCGCAAGACCAGCACGAAGGACCAGACCATGAGCAAGAAACCGCATATCGCCATCATCATTGGCTCGACCCGCGCCGCGCGCTTTGCCGACAAGCCGGCCGCCTGGCTGCTTGAGAATGCACAGAAGCGCAAGGACATGAGCTTCGAGCTGGTGGACCTGCGCGATTACGACCTGCCGCTGTTCGACGAGGTCGCCTCGAACCTCTGGGTGCCGTCGCAGGATCCGCGGGCGGTGAGATGGCAGCAGAAATTGGCCGAGTTCGACGGCTATGTCTTCGTGACTTCGGAATACAACCACTCGGTCAGCGGCTCGCTGAAGAACGCGCTGGACCAGGCCTACAAGGAATGGAACCGCAAGCCGGCGGCGGCCATGGGCTATGGCGGCGTCGGCGCCGCCCGCGCCATCGAGCATCTGCGCGGCATCGCCGTCGAATTGCAGATGGTGCCGCTGCGCAATGCCGTGCATCTGGGCGGCGGCGATTTCTTCAAGGTCTCGCCGCTGGGTGCCAATGGCGAGATGGCCGAGGTCGAGGCGAACCTGCTGCCGGCGCTGGAGGCCATGCTGGACGAACTGGCCTGGTGGGCCGAGGCAACCATGGCGCAGCGCGCCAAGACCGCCTGAGGCGGGCAGGTCGATCGGCATGGGGGCGGTCATTGCGACCGCCCCTTTTTCATGGGCCCACGCTGCGGGCAGGCGCGGCATGAAAAAGGCCGCCGGGGCGATCCGGCGGCCTTGCCTTTGGTTCGGCGGGGCTCAGTCCAGCGGCTTCAGCCGTGCCTCGATCTGCGCGCGCTGGCCCTCCAGGAAGGGCGGCAGCGACAGGGTTTCGCCCAGGCTCTCCAGCGGCTCGTCCACGGCGAATCCGGGCTCGTCGCTGGCGATCTCGAACAGGTTGCCGCCCGGCTCGCGGAAATAGAGCGAGCGGAAATAATAGCGCTCGACCTCGCCCGAGCTGGGCACCCGCAGTGCGGCCAGCCGCTGGGCCCAGGCGTGGATCGCCGGCTTGTCGGGCACGCGGAAGGCGACGTGATGCACCCCGCCCGCGCCCTGGCGCGCCACCGGCAGATCGGGCTGGACCGCGACATGCAGCTCGGCCGCGGGGCCGCCCCGGCCCATCTCGTAGACATGGACGGTGCCCTGCCCGTCGGGGCTGGCATAGTCGCGCACCTTGCGCAGGCCCATCACCTGGGTCAGCACCGCCTCGGTCGGCGCCAGATCGGGCACCGAAATGGTGATCGGCCCCAGCCCGTGGATCTGGTGCTGCGCCGGCACCGGGCTTTTCGCCCAGGGCGCGGGCTCGGCGTCGGGCGTGTCCGCGGTCAGGCGGAAACGCTGGCCCTCGGGATCCTCGAAATCGAGGCTGGCGCGGCCATCCAGCGCGCCGATCCGCCCAACGGTCAGGCCGCGATCCGCAAGCCTGCCGGCCCAGTAGTCGAGACTGTCGCTCGCGACCCGCAGCCCGGTGCGGCTGATCGAATGGGTGCCGCGCCGCTCGGGCGCCGCCGGCCAGTCGAAGAAGGTCAGGTCGGTGCCGGGACGGGCCAACCCGTCGGCATAGAACAGGTGATAGGCGCTGGTGTCGTCCTGGTTGACGGTCTTCTTGACCAGCCGCAGCCCCAGCGTGTCGGTATAGAACCGCTTGTTGCCGGGCGCATCGGCGGTGATCGCCGTCAGGTGGTGAATTCCGGTCAGCTCCATGATGGGCCTCCTTTCTCTTGCCTGCCAATATCGGCCATGGCAGCCGTTTCCGCCACGGCGGCGGCCGCGAACATCGCGTTCTGCGATTGCGAACGGCGCGGCAGCGGCTAGACTGCCGCCATGCGCTATGACCTGAACGATCTGGAAACCTTCCTGACGGTGATGGAGCTGGGCACGGTCACCGCCGCCGCCGCGCGGCTGAACCTGTCGAAATCCGTGGTCAGCAAGCGCATCACCGACCTGGAGGCCACGCTGGGCGCGGCACTGTTTCGCCGCAATGCCGGCCGCATCACCCCCACCGAGGCGGCGCTGCGCCTGGCCGAGCGGCTGCGCCCGGCGCTGGCCGAGCTGGTCGCGGCCGCCGAAAGCACCGCCTGGGACATGGACGGGCTGGCGCCGCTGCGCGGCAGCCTGTCCATCGCCGCGCCGATGAGCTTCGGCGTGCTGCATCTGGGGCCCATCATCGCCCGCTTCGCCGCCCGGAACCCCGAGCTGGAGATCACCGTCGATTACGACGACCGCACCCGCGACCTGGCGCGCGAGGGCTTCGACATAGGCATCCGCATCGGCAAGATGCGCGACAAGGCGCTGATGCAGCGCAAGCTGTGCGAGGATGAAAGCGTCGCCTGCGCCAGCCCCGCCTATCTGGACCGCAGGGGCCGCCCGCAGACTCTGGCCGACCTGCGCGAGCATGAGGTGATCGGCTACAGCCACCTGCCGAACAGCCAGCTCTGGCAGTTCCAGGATCGCGACCGCTTCGTCTCGCCCTGGGTCGCGGGGCGGCTGTCGATGAACAATGGCGAGGCGATCCGCGACATGGCCATCGAGGGGCTGGGCCTCGCCATGCTGCCCGGCTTCGTCGTCGCCCCGGCGCTGGCGGACGGGCGGCTGGAACGGGTGCTGACCGGCTTCGGCACCAGGCCGCTGCCCATCGTCGCGGTCTGGCCGCCGGTCCAGCCCATGCCGGCCAAGCTGCGCCGCTTCATCGACCATGTGGCGTCGGAACTGCGCCTGCCCTCGTGGCAGGCGGGCTGGGGCACCGGCCGCCGCGACGCCATGTCCCCGGAACTCTCAGCATCAAAGGTCGCCCCGTGAACCAGGATGGCGTGAAGAAGATCGGTTTCCTGTCCTTCGGCCATTGGTCGGACGAGCCCGCCTCGCAGACCCGCAGCGCCCAGGACGTGCTGCTGCAATCCATCGACCTGGCCCAGGGCGCCGAGGGGCTGGGCGCGGACGGCGCCTATTTCCGCGTGCATCATTTCGCCCGCCAGCTTGCCTCGCCCTTCCCGCTGCTGGCGGCGGTCGGCGCGCGCACGAAACGCATCGAGATCGGCACCGCCGTCATCGACATGCGCTACGAGAACCCCTTCTACATGACCGAGGATGCGGGCGCCGCCGACCTGATCGCGGGCGGGCGGCTGCAGCTCGGCATCTCGCGTGGCTCGCCCGAACAGGTGATCGAGGGCTGGCGCTATTTCGGCTATCGCCCGGCCGAGGGGGAAAGCGATGCCGACATGGCCCGCCGCCATGCCGAGGTCCTGCTGCAGCTTCTCGAGGGACAGGGCTTCGCGCCGCCGAACCCGCGGCCGATGTTCCCGAACCCGCCGGGCCTCTTGCGGCTCGAGCCGCATTCGCCCGGCCTGCGCGACCGCATCTGGTGGGGCGCGGCCTCGAACGCCACGGCGCAATGGGCGGCGCGGCTGGGCATGAACCTGCAAAGCTCGACGCTGAAGGATGACGAGAACGGCAAGCCCTTCCACGTCCAGCAGGCCGAGCAGATCCGCGCATATCGCGAAGCCTGGGCGGCGGCCGGGCACAAGCGCACGCCCCGCGTCTCGGTCAGCCGCTCGATCTTCGCGCTGATGGACGACCGCGACCGGATGTATTTCGGCCGCGGCGGCAAGGAAAGCGACCAGATCGGCTTCATCGAGGAGACCCGCGCGATCTTCGGCCGCGGCTATGCGGCCGAGCCCGAGCGGCTGATCGAGGAGCTGCGCGGCGACGAGGGCATCGCCGAGGCCGACACCTTGCTGCTGACGGTGCCGAACCAGCTGGGCGTGGACTACAACCTGCATGTGATCGAGGCGATCCTGAAACATGTCGCCCCGGCCCTGGGCTGGCGCTGAATGCCGGTGCGGCAGGGCCTTGTCCCCCTCCGGCACCAAGCTAGGCTGGAACCTGAAACCGGCGGACGGGGGAACCGATGGCAGGAGAGATGACGGCCGCCGCGGCGGCGGCAAGCGAGGCGGCGGGCCATGGCGGCGGCCCCGACATTCTCGGCGTGGTGGTGTTGCTGGCGGCCGCGGTGATCGCGGTGCCGATCTTTCGCAAGCTGGGATTGGGCGCGGTGCTGGGCTACCTGGCCGCCGGGCTGGCCATCGGCCCCTACGGGCTGGGGTTCTTCCACGATCCGCAGTCGATCATCCATGTCGCCGAGCTTGGCGTGGTGCTGTTCCTGTTTGTGATCGGGCTGGAGATGCAGCCCTCGCGGCTCTGGACGATGCGGGGCGAGATCTTCGTGCTGGGCTTTGCGCAGGTGCTTCTGGCCATCGCCGTGCTGACCTGCGTCGGGCTGGCGCTCGGCTTTCCGGTCGCGGCCAGCTTCGTCTCGGGCACCGGCTTCGTGCTGACCTCGACCGCCATCGTCATGCAGATGCTGGCCGAGCGCAATGAAATGGCCCTGCCCAAGGGTCGCCGCATCATCGCCATCCTGCTGTTCGAGGACCTGGCCATCGTGCCGCTGCTGGCGCTGGTCGCCTTCCTTGCCCCGGGAGGCGAGGAGGTCACCCTGCCCGCCCGGATGATCGCTATTGCCATCGGGCTGGGCTGCATCGGCGCGCTGGTGCTGGCGGGCCGCTACCTGCTGAACCCGATGTTCGGCCTGCTGGCGCGGTTCGGCGGGCGCGAGGTGATGGCGGCGGCGGCGCTGCTGGTGGTGCTGGGCGCAGCGCTGCTGATGCAATGGGGCGGGCTGTCGATGGCGATGGGCGCCTTCCTGGCCGGGGTGCTGCTGTCCGAATCCAGCTTCCGCCACCAGCTCGAGGCGGATGTCGAGCCGTTCCGCGGCCTGCTGTTGGGGCTGTTCTTCCTGGGCGTCGGCATGGCGCTGGACCTGCGGATCATCGCCCAGAACTGGGGGCTGATCGCCCTCTGCGTGCCGGCCTACATGGTCCTGAAGATGCTGGTGATCTACGGCACCGGCCGGGTGCTGGGTGCCGGCCGGTCCGAGGCGCTGGAGCGCGCCGTCCTGATGGCGCAGGGCGGCGAATTCGCCTTCGTGCTGTATTCCAGCGCCATGCAGGCCGGGATCATCAGCGGCCAGGACAACGCGGTGCTGACCGCCATCGTGATCGTCTCGATGGCGCTGACGCCGCTGCTGGTCATCCTGCACGACCGGCTGGCGCCGAAGCCCGCCCCGTCGCTGGAGGGCGTCGAGGCCGCGCAGGGGCTGGAAGCGCGGGTGCTGATGATCGGTTTCGGCCGCATGGGCCAGATCATCAGCCAGCCGCTGATCGCGCGCGGCCATTCCATCTCGATCATCGAAAGCAATCCGCAGACCATTCGCGACGCCGACGAATTCGGCTTCAAGGTCTGGTATGGCGACGGCTCGCGGCTGGACGTGCTGCATGCCGCCGGCGCCGCCGAGGCCAAGCTGATCGTCGCCGTGGCCGGCGACAGGCGGGCCGTGACCCGGATCGTCGAACTGGCCAAGCACGAATTTCCGCTGGTCCCGGTCATCGCCCGCGCCTTCGACCGCGAGCACGCGCTGGAACTGGTCGAGGCCGGGGCCGACTACCAGCTGCGCGAGACGCTGGAAAGCGCCTTCGCCATGGGCCGCGAGGCGCTGCTGCGGCTGGGCGACGATCCCGAGGCGGTCGAGGAGGTCATGGAGGACATCCGCGGTCGCGACATGGAGCGGTTCGAGATGGAATGCCTGGGCGGCATCTTCGCCGGCCGCGACCTGCTGCTCGGCAATCGCAAGAGCTAGGCGCACGCGATCTCGATCAGCCACAGATCCGCGGCCGGGGGCAAGGGCAGCGCCGCCTCGGCCCCCTCGCAGAACAGCGCGTCGCGCGGCTGCAGCGCCACGGCCTCGCCCGCGTATTCCAGCGCGACCGGCGCAATGGCCAGCAGCAGCCGCCATTCCGGCACGGTGTCCCAGGGATCGGCGGCCGCTCCGGCCAGCCGTGCCAGCCGGTGGGTGAAGGCGCCGCGCCGGGTCATGACGTTCAGGTCGCTGATGGGTCCCGCCAGCAGCCGGGCCGAGGTCGGCACATCCGCCGGAAAGCCCAGCGGCGCCGAGTCCGGAGTCAGCCGCTGCACCGGCCGGCCCTGCACCTGCAGCTCGATCCCCTCGCCGGTCAGCACTGCCAGCGTGCGGTCGATCTGCGGGAAGAGCGAGAAATCGCCGTCCTCGGTCACCCCGGCCATGCTGACGCGCCAGCCGAATTCGGCCAGCCCGGCGTCCTGGGGATGGACGGCGATCTCGACCGTCTCGCCGCGGCCGTTCTTCCAGGGCATGCGGCGATGATCGGCGGCGCGCAGGATGCGGCAGGTCATGGGGGCTGTCCTCCTTCGGCGGCGGGGGCCCAGCGATAGCCGATGCCGGGCTCGGTCAGGATCAGTTCGGGCCTTGCCGGGTCGCGTTCCAGCTTCTGGCGCAGCTGCCCGATGAAAACGCGCAGATAGGGCACGTCATCGACATGCGCCGGCCCCCAGACCAGTTGCAGCAGCCGGTGATGCGTCATCACCCGGCCGGCATTGCCGGCCAGCGCCGCCAGCAGGTCGAATTCCTTGGGCGTCAGCCGCAGCGGCTCGCCGTCACGGCTGACCTGATGCGCGGCCAGGTCGATCACCAGCCCGCCCTGGCGGATCTGTTCCGCCCGCGCGGCGCGGCGCGGCCGCAGGCTGGCGCGCAGCCGGGCCAGCAACTCGCCGATGCCGAAGGGCTTGGCGACGAAATCGTCGGCGCCGAGGTCAAGCGCCATGATCTTCTCCATCTCCTGGTCATGGGCCGAAAGCACGATCACCGGCAGGTCCGAGCGCAGCCGCAACCGCTCGATCACCTCCTTGCCGTTCATGTCCGGCAGGCCGAGATCGAGGATCATCAGGTCCGGCTCCTGCGCCGCGACCTGGGCCAGCGCCTCGATGCCGGTGGCGGCAAGGCAGGTGTCGTAACCGGCCGCGACCAGCGCATGGCCCAGGAACCGCTGGATCTGCGGCTCGTCGTCGACAACCAGGATCAGGCGCCTTTCCCTCATGCCGCGGCCTGGCCGTCCGGATTGCCCGGATCATCTGCCGGCAGTGGCAGGCGGATCGCCAGCAGGGCGCCGCCCGAGACGCTGCGCGCCGCAGTCATGCGCCCGCCAAGCGCCCGGGCGATGCCCTTGCAGATCGGCAGGCCCAGCCCGGCACCGGGCGGCGCGCCCACCGCCTCGTCCGAGGCCAGCCATTCGGCGATGGCGGGTGGCAGGCCGCGGCCGCTGTCCGAGACCGCCAGCACCAGTTCCCGCCCCTCCGCGCGCCCCTCGACCGCGCCGGTCACGCGGATGGGGCCGGGCGTGTATTTCACTGCGTTCTCGACCAGATTGAACAGCGCCTGTTCCAGGAGCCCCGCCTCGGCCCGGATCATCGGCAGCGGCGCCAGCTCTGCCGCGATCTGCGCCCGCGGCCAGCTGCGCCGCGCCCGCGTCACCGCCGCCTGGACGGCGTCGCCCGCATCGACCCAGGCCATCTGTGCCGCGATCCCGGCCTGCAGCCGGGTCAGTTGCAGCAGCTTCTCGACATAGCGGGCCAGGCGCTCGGATTCCTCCTCGATCGCTGCCAGCAGGTCGGTCTGCGAGGCCGGGGGCAATGTCGCGCCCAGCTCGCGCAGCGTCGTCACCGCGCCCAGGATCGTGGCCAGCGGCGTGCGCAAGTCATGCGACAGCGAGGAGAGCAGCGCCGCCCGCGTCTCCTCGGTGACGGCGCGGCGGCGCTCGGCCTCGGCCGCCTCGGCCAGGGCCAGGCGCTGCAGCGCCTGCTCGGACTGCCGCAGCACCACCTCGATGGTCTTCTCGCGCCAGTCCCTGTCGCTGCGATCCGGGTCCAGCCGGGCATGGCCCAGCACGATGCCGCGCTGGCCGCCCATGCCGTCGCTGACGCTCAGCGGATAGAAGCTCAGCCGCGAACCGCTCCAGCCGCGGGCGGCGGCCAGCTCGGCCCGGCCGCGGCGAAAGGCGATGTCGGCGGCGTCCAGGTCGCTGGCCTCGGGCAGGTGGTCGGCGGGCTCGGCGGCCAGAAGCTGCAGCTGCCCGCCCTCGGCCCGCAGCGCCACTGCCGGGCCCTGCGACAGGCCGTGCAGGTGGCGCAGCGCGATGCGCGCCACGTCCTCGGTGCTCTTGGCCCCGGCCAGGTCGCCGCTGACGCGCGACACCACCTCGAGCGCCGCCGCCCGGCCCTTGGCCGCGTCCACCTGTTCGCGCAGGCGCCCGGCCAGGATGCCGGCCAGGCCCGCCGACAGCAGGAAGACGGCCAGAGTGATCAGGTCCTGCGGCCGGGCGATGTGCAGGGTGAAATGCGGCTCGACGAACAGGTAGTTGAAGGCGGCGATGGCGCCGAGCGCGCTGGCCAGTCCGACCCAGAAGCCGAAGGCGGCGGCGCTGACCAGCACCGCGGTCAGGAACAGCAGGATCGAGACGTTCTCGGGCAGCAATTCATGCAGCCGGTCCGCCGCCAGCGTCACCGCCGCCAGCAGCGCCGCCGCGCCCAGGAACCCGACCGGCCGCGGCGCTGTCATCCAGCGACGGTCGTCGGGCGGCAAGGGGGGCGGGTCGAACTTGTCCATGAGCGGATCTGGCGCGAGGACGGGGCCCTTGTCCATGGTCTTTACGATTTCCTTACATCCTTTCCGGGAATCCCTGTCGATCCCTTACGCGGCGCCGCCACATGCTGCGCCTTCTGCCGGAGGTGATTCCGGCGCTTGGGAATGAACGCATGGCAAGTCTGGATACCCACATGCCCGATGAGGCGCCGCGCCGCGCCGGGCTGTTGTCGCTGTCGCTGGCTGCGGTCGGGGTCGTCTATGGCGACATCGGCACCTCGCCGCTCTACGCCTTCCGCGAGGCGATGCATGCCGCCGGCGCCAGCCATGGCGGCGTCTCGCGCGCGGACGTGCTGGGCGTGCTGTCGCTGATCGTCTGGGCGCTGGCGCTGGTGGTGACGGTGAAATACATCCTGATCCTGCTGCGCGCCGACAACCAGGGCGAGGGCGGCACGCTGTCGCTGCTGGCGCTGGCGCAGCGCGCCATGGGGCGGCAGCACCGGCTGGTGCTGGCCCTGGGCCTGATCGGCGCGGCGCTGTTCTATGGCGATGCGGCGATCACCCCGGCGATCTCGGTCCTGTCGGCCATCGAGGGGCTGAAGCTGGTCACGCCCGGCGTGGACCCGTTCATCGAGCCCATCGCCATCGCCATCATCATCGCCCTGTTCCTGGTGCAGAACCACGGCACCGAGGCGGTGGCGCGGTTCTTCGGGCCGGTGATGCTGGTCTGGTTCATGGTCATGGCCGCCGGCGGTATCCACTGGATGGTCCAGGATCCCGAGGTGCTGGCGGCGCTGAACCCGGCTCATGCCCTGCGCTTCCTGCTGCAGAACGGCCGGCTGGGCCTTGTCGTGCTGGGCGCGGTGTTCCTGGCGGTGACCGGGGCCGAGGCGCTTTATGCCGACATGGGCCATTTCGGCCGCAAGCCGATCCAGGTGGCCTGGCTGGTAGTGGCTTTCCCGGCCCTGCTGCTGACCTATTTCGGCCAGGGCGCGCTGCTGCTGTCGCGTCCCGAGGCCATGGCCAACCCCTTCTTCCACCTGTTCCCGTCCTGGGCATTGCTGCCGGTGGTGATTCTGGCGACGCTGGCCACGATCATCGCCAGCCAGGCCGTCATCACCGGCGCCTATTCGCTGACCCAGCAGGCGGTGCAGCTGCGCATGCTGCCGCGGATGAAGATCCGCCACACTTCGGACGAACACCAGGGCCAGATCTACATGCCCGGCGTCAACCGCTGGCTGATGCTGGCGGTGCTGGCGCTGGTGCTGCTGTTCGGCTCGTCCTCAAGCCTCGCCTCGGCCTACGGCATCAGCGTGACCGGGACCATGGTGGTGACGGCGCTGCTGGCGACCATCGTGATCTGGAAGCACTGGAAGCTGCCGCTGTGGCTGGCGACGGCGATCATGCTGCCCTTTCTGGTGCTGGACCTGACCTTCCTGGGCGCCAACCTGATCAAGATCGGCGAGGGCGGCTATGTGCCGCTGGGCATCGCCGCCGCGGTGCTGATCACCATGACCAGCTGGATGCGCGGCACCGCCATCGTGCTGGCCAAGGACCGCGAGGCCGAACTGCCGCTGGGCGCGCTGCTGGCGCAGATCGAGAAATCCGATTCCATCGCCACGGTTCCGGGCACGGCGGTGTTCCTGACCTCGACGCCGGATCTGGCGCCCTCGGCGCTGCTGCACAGCCTCAAGCATTTCAAGTCGCTGCACGAGCAGAACGTGATCCTGACCATCACCACCGCCGAGGTGCCGCATGTCCCCCCGGCCGAGCGGGTGCGGATCGAAGACCTCGACGAACGCTTCCGCCGCGTCACCCTGGTCTATGGCTATGCCGAGGAACCCGACGTGCCGGAGGCGCTGCTGCAATGCCGCCGGCAGGGCTGGAAATTCGACATCATGGCGACCTCGTTCATCCTGTCGCGGCGGCGGCTGCGGATCTCGACCCGCTCGCGGGTGCCAAGCTGGCAGGGCAAGCTGTTCATCGCCCTGTCGCGCAATGCCGCCGCCGCCTCGGACTATTTCCGCATCCCGGCCGGCCGGGTGGTCGAGATCGGGGCGCAGATGAACATCTGAGACGGAGCCCGACGGGCAGGCGTGGCGCGGTTCAGTCGATCCGCGCCAGCGCCGCGCCGAAGCCCAGCACCTCGCCCTGCGCGGCGATGCGGGTCAGCCTGCCCGGTCGATGCGCCTCGATGCGGGTCTCCATCTTCATCGCCTCGATGACGGCGACGACCTGGCCCGGCTCGACCTCGGCCCCGTCCTCGACCTGCCACAGGGTCAGCGTGCCGGGGACCGGGGCGGTCAGCAGGGCCGCATCCGCCTCGGCCTCCGCCTGTGGGACGGCAGCGCCGCCGCCCGCGGGCAGCGCCGCCAGCAGGTTCGCGGGCAGGCCCAGCTCGTGGCGCCTGCCGTCGATCTCGATGGCGAGGCGCATGAGCGGCTCCTGCGCAGCCGGCGCGACGCGGGCATGGGGCGCGACCGCCTCGGCCAGCGCCTCGGCGAAATCGGTCTCGATCCAGCGGGTATGGACGCGGAAATCCCCGTCCTCGGCGCAGAAATCCGGCTGGGCCAGCACCGCGCGGGCAAAGGGCAGCACCGAGGCCACACCCTCGATGCGGAATTCGCGCAGCGCCCGTTCGGCGCGCTGCAAGGCCTCCTGCCGGGTGGCGCCGGTGACGATCAGCTTGGCCATCAGCGAATCGAAGCTGCCCGGCACCACCGAGCCTGAAGCGACGCCGCTGTCCACGCGGATGCCCGGCCCCGAGGGCGCATCGAAGACCTCGACCGGCCCGGGAGTGGGGAGGAACCCCCGGGCCGGGTCTTCCGCATTGATGCGGAACTCGATGGCATGGCCGCGCGGCTCGGGCACCGTCTCGTCGGCCAGCCTTGCGCCTTGCGCCACGCGGATCATGGCGCGCACCAGGTCGATGCCGGTGGTTTCCTCGGTCACCGGATGCTCGACCTGAAGCCGCGTGTTCACCTCGAGGAAGGAAATCGTGCCATTGGCCGAAAGCAGGTATTCCACCGTCCCGGCGCCCGAATAGCCGGCATGGGCGCAGATGGCGCGGGCGGATTCGTGGATGCGGGTGCGCTGCTCGTCGGTCAGGAACGGGGCCGGCGCCTCCTCGACCAGCTTCTGGTTGCGGCGTTGCAGGGAACAGTCGCGGGTGCCGATCACCTTGACGGTGCCGTGCTTGTCGGCCAATACCTGCGCCTCGACATGGCGCGGGCGATCGAGGAACTGCTCGATGAAGCATTCGCCGCGGCCGAAGGCGGTCAGCGCCTCGCGGGTGGCGGATTCGAACAGCTCCTCGACCTCCTCCAGCCGCCAGGCGACCTTCATGCCGCGCCCGCCGCCGCCGAAAGCGGCCTTGATGGCGATGGGCAGGCCGTGTTCCTTCGCGAAAGCCAGCGCCTCGGCAGCGCTTTCGACCGGGCCGGGGGTGCCGGCGACCAGCGGCGCGCCCACGGCTTCGGCGATGCGGCGGGCCTCGATCTTGTCGCCCAAAGCCTCGATCACCTTCGGGTCGGGGCCGATCCAGATCAGCCCGGCATCCTGCACGGCCTGCGCGAATTCGGCACGCTCGGACAGGAAGCCATAGCCGGGATGGATGGCATCGGCCCCCGCCGCCTGGGCGATGGCGATGATCTTGCCGGCATCCAGATAGGTCTCGGCGGGCCTGTCGCCCCCCAGCGCATGGGCCTGATCGGCCATGCGCACGAAGATCGCGTCGCGGTCGGCATCGGCGTAGACGGCAACGCTTTCGATGCCCTCGTCGCGGCAGGCGCGGATCACGCGGACGGCGATCTCGCCCCGGTTGGCGATCAGCAGGCGGCGGATGGGGCGGCTGGGGCCGGTGGCAAAGATGGTCATGCGGGCCTCTCTGGCGTGATGGGGGCGAAATCGGCGCTGGCGGTAAAGCGGATGCGGGCGCCGGGCGGGATCTGCCCGGCCAGGTCCAGCGCCTGCGGCACCAGCGTGGCGATGACCGGATAGCCGCCGGTCAGCGGATGGTCGGCCAGGAACAGCACCGGCTGGCCGGAATGCGGGATCTGGATGGCGCCGGTCTCGGTCCCTTCCGAGGGCAGTTCCGCGCTGTCCTCGCGTGTCAGCGCCTCGCCCTGCAACCGGATGCCGACGCGCGAGCTTTGCGGCGTAACTAGCCATTCCTGCTTGAGAAAATTCCGAACCATGTCCGGGGTGAACCAGTCTGTGCGCGGGCCGAGGGTCACCGGCAATTCCACCAGATCGCCGGGTTTCGGCAGCGCGGGCTCGGGTTCCGGCGCGGCGGCGGCAAGGGCGGGACGGTGCGCGGGGGCCAGCACCGCGCCCGCCGTGACCGGATCGGGGCCGACATGGGCCAGCGTATCGGTGGCGGCCGAGCCCAGCACCGGCGCGACCTTGAACCCGCCGCGCAGCGCCAGATAGCTGCGCATGCCCGCGCCGGGCGGGTCGATGACGATCTCGTCGCCCGCATCCACGGCGAAAGCCGCGCCGCGCGGAACGGCGTGGCCGGCAATGCTGGCCTGTGCCGCGCCGGTCAAGGCCAGAGTTAGCGGCTGGTCGGCCTGCAGCCGCACCGGACCCAGCGTAATCTCCAGCACCGGCGCGTCCGAGGGATTGCCGACGGCGCGATTGGCCCGGCGCGCCGCGCCCAGGTCCAGCGCACCCGAGGCCGAGACTCCCTGCCCGCCCTGACCCGGCCGCCCCTCGTCCTGAAAGACGATGGGGAAGGCGGTGGACAGGACGCGCAAGCCGCTTTCGGGCTGCGGCTGCGGGACGGCGGCCGAGGCGTGGACCTCGGCCTTGCGCGCCACGAAGCGGCAGCGCATGCCGGGGCGCAGCAGTGCCGGCGGATCGCGGGTCAGGTCCCACATCGGCACCTCGGTGCGGCCGATCAGTTGCCAGCCGCCGGGGGTCTCCTGCGGATAGACGCCGCAGAAGCGCCCGGCCAGCGCCACCGAGCCCGCCGGGATGCGGGTGCGCGGCGCCGGGCGGCGCGGCAGCTCAAAGCGCGGGTCGCCGCAGGTCATGTAGGCGAAGCCGGGCGCGAAGCCGCAAAAGGCCACCTGCCAGGTGGTTTCCTGATGGGCGGCGATCACCTCGGCCTCGGTCAGGCCCATATGGGCGGCGACATCGGCCAGATCCTCGCCGTCATAGGTCACGGGCAACTCGACCGTTTCGCTGGCGCGCGCATTGGGCGGCGTGCCGGGGGCGGGCTGGCGGGCCAGGACCGCGCCGGCCAGCCGGCCGTCGGCGACGACACCGGGCGCGGTGCGGATCATCAACGTGCGCGCGGCCGGGACGATCTCGGCCACGCCCGGCACCGGGTCGGCCAGCAGCGCGTCGAACAGTGCCAGCGTCTGGTCCAGGTCGTCCAGTTCCGCCAGCAGCGTCCTGGGTCCGATGGGCAGGAAGCGCATGGTCACACCTGCCAATGCGTGTCGGGCACGTCGGTGATGAACATGTAGCCCGGCGCATGGGTGATGGCGAAGGGCGGTTTCGACGCCATCAGCGCCGCCTGCGGGGTCACGCCGCAGGCCCAGAACACCGGCACCTCGCCCGGACGGATTTCCACGGCATCGCCGAAATCGGGACGGGACAGATCGGCGATGCCCAGGGCCTCGGGGGCGCCGATATGGACGGGGGCGCCGTGGACCGCCGGCGTGCGGCCCGAGATCATCGCCGCCTCGGCCACCCTTCCGGCCGGGATCGGGCGCATGGAGACGACCATCTTGCCATGCAGCCGCCCCGCCGGCCGGCAGTCGCGGTCGGTCAGGAACATCGGCACGTTGCAGCCTTGGGCGATGTGGCGCATCTCGATCCCCGCCTGCTGCAAGGGCGTCTCGAAGGTGAAGGAGCAGCCGATCAGGAAGGTCACCAGATCGGGATGCTCGGCCCAGGCGGCGGTGGCATCAGGGGTCTCCTCGGCCAGCACGCCGTCGCGCCAGATGCGATAGAGCGGAATGTCGGTCCGCAGGTCGGCATCCGGCGCAAGCGCGGTGCGGTGGCTGCCGGGGTCGGTCACGTCCAGCACCGGGCAGGGCTTGGGGTTGCGCTGCGCGTAAAGCAGGAAATCCCAGGCCCAGTCCCTGGGCAGCGAGATCATATTGCATTGCGTGAAGCCCGGCGCCATGCCGGCGGTGGGATGCGGGACGCCTTCGCGGCAGGTCAGGCGGGCGGCGCGGGCGGATGCGGGATCGGGCAGCAGGGTCATGCCGCGCCCCCCATGGCCGGGGCGATGGCGACACCGCCTGCCAGCAGCATCTCGCGGATGCGGGCGGCCATGGCGACCGCGCCGGGGCTGTCGCCATGCACGCAGATGCTGTCGGCCTGCAGGCGCAGGGTCGAGCCATCGGCCGCCTCGATCTCGCCCTCGGTGGCCAGGCGCAGCATGCGGGCGGCGACGGCCTCGGGATCGTGCAGCACCGCCCCGGCCTCGCGGCGCGAGACCAGCTGGCCGTCGGGACGATAGGCGCGGTCGGCGAAGGCCTCGGCGATGGTGGGCAGGCCGGCTTCGGCCGCTTGCCGCAGGATCTGCGTCCCGGCCAGGCCCATCATCGCCAGCCCCGGATCGACCGCCTTGATGCCCTCGATCACCGCCGCGCCCTGCCTAGGGTCGACGGCGATGGTGTTGTAAAGCGCGCCATGCGGCTTGACATAGCGGATGCGGGTGCCGGCGCTGGCGCAGATGCCTTGCAGCGCGCCGATCTGGTAGATCACGTCCGCGACCAGCTCGGCATGGGTCACGTCCATCGGCCGGCGGCCGAAGCCCACCCGGTCGGGATAGGAGACATGCGCGCCCACCGCCACGCCCCGCGCCGCCGCCTCGCGCACGGTGGCCAGGATGGTCAGCGGGTCGCCGGCATGGAAGCCGCAGGCGACGTTGGCCGAACTGACGATGCCCAGCATGGTGGCGTCGTCGCCCATCCTCCAGGCGCCGTAGCCCTCGCCCAGGTCGCTGTTCAGGTCGATGTTGCGGGTCATGTATTTCTCCGGGACGTTGGGGCGGCAGGCCCGCGGGGGGCCTGCCGCGATCATGGCTCAGGCGCTCAGGAAGGCAAAGATCGGGCCGATGGACATGAAGCCCATATACCAGGTCAGCGCGCAGACCGCGGCGCTGGCGATCAGCAGCGGCCGGCTGTAGACATGGCCGCCCATCAGGTCGGCCCGTGCGAGGCCGACATAGGTGAAGATGGTCAGGCCGATGGGCAGGATCAGCCCGTTGAAGCCGCCGACGAAGACAAGGATGGCGGCCGGCGCGGTGCCCAGCGACAGATAGACCGCCAGCGAGATGGCGATGAAGATCACCGTGGCGATGTTGCGGTCGCGGTCGCCCATGGTGCGAAAGGCGACCAGGAAGCTGACCGAGGTATAGGCCGCGCCGATGACCGAGGTGATGGCGGCGGCCCAGAAGATCAGGCCAAAGATGCGCATGCCCCATTCGCCCAGCACCACGGCAAAGGCCTGCGCGGCGGGGTTCGCGGCCTGGCCGGACAGGTCCAGTGTCACGCCCGAGGCGACGACGCCCAGAATGGCCAGGAACAGGATGAAGCGCATGACGCCGGTGACCGCGATCCCGGTCAGCGAGGCGCGGGTGACGGCGGCAAGGTTCTGCTCGCCCACCAGCCCCTTGTCCAGCAGCCGGTGCGCGCCGGAATAGGTGATGTAGCCGCCCACGGTGCCGCCGACGATGGTGGTGATGGTGGCGAAATCGACGATCTCGGGCAGCACCATCTGCCGCACCGCCTCGCCCACCGGCGGGTTCGAGACCAGCGCGACGATCACCGTCATGGCGATCATCAGCAGGCCCAACCCGATCAGCGAACGGTCGAGCAGCAGCCCGGCCCGGCGCGACAGGAAGATGCCGATGGCCAGGGCCGCCGACAGCGCGCCGCCGATCTTGGGCTCCAGCCCGAACATGGCATTGAGACCCAGCCCCGCGCCGGCGATGTTGCCGATGTTGAAGGCCAGCCCGCCGACCAGCACCAGAATCGCCAGCAGATAGCCCGCGCCAGGAATGGCGGCGTTCGCGGTGTCCGAGGCGTTGCGCTTGGTCAGCGCGGTGATGCGCCAGATGTTGAGCTGCACCACGAAGTCGATCACGATCGAGGCGAGGATGGCAAAGGCGAAGGCGGCGCCCAGCTTTGCCGTGAAGGTCGCGGTCTGGGTGATGAAGCCCGGCCCGATGGCCGAGGTCGCCATCAGGAAGATCGCCGCCATGAAACCGCCGCGCGCGGCAGCCGAGGCGGCAGAGGGGGAGGTGACGGATTCGGCCATCGGTCTGCTCCTGCTGCAAGGGTGGAGTGCGTCTTGGGAATGGCTCGACTGTGAATTCAACAAGACAATCCGTCAACGATAATTTGACATGCATGATTATATTGTTGAACAAAGCATGATAAAAGCAGGGATAATCTGCGCGGATGATGGGCAGCCCGGCGGCTTCCTGCCCGCTCATGCGGCAGCGATGGTCCCTGCAAGGCGCCGGAAAAGCCGGCGAATCGGCGCGGCATGCCTTGCCTGCCCCGGGCCTCTCGGCCAAGATCGCCCGACCCCTGACGTTCGAGCCATGATCCCCGCCCCATGACCAAGGAACCTGCCGCGATGGCGGACCCCCGCGAACCCGCCCCCAGTCCCGCCGCCAGCCTTGCCGAAGGCATCGCCGCCCGGCTGCGCGACCAGGTCACCGGCGGCGCGCTGGTGCCCGGCCAGCGCCTGTCCGAGGCCCGGCTGGCGGCCGAGCTGGACATCTCGCGCAATACCCTGCGCGAGGTGTTCCGCCTGCTCACGCGCGAGGGTATCCTGCGGCACGAGCCGAACCGGGGCGTCTTCGTCGCCGTGCCCTCGATGGCCTCGATCCTCGACATCTACCGGGTGCGCCGGCTGATCGAGGTGCCGGCCCTGGCCCAGGCCTGGCCCGGCCATGCCGCCGTCGCGCGGATGCGCGCCGCCGTGGCGCGGGCCACGGAATTGCAGCGCATCCCCGACTGGCGCGGCGTCGGCAGCGCCAACATGGAATTCCACGCCGCCATCGTGGCGCTGACCGACAGCCCGCGGCTGATCCAGTTCTTTACCCAGATCATTGCCGAGCTGCGGCTGGCCTTCGGCCTGCTCGACAGCCCCGAGCTGCTGCACCGCCCCTATATTCCCCGCAATGCCGAGATCCTGGCCAGGCTCGAGGCCGGCGATCCGGCCGGCGCCGCCCGCCTGCTCGAGGATTATCTGAACCAGTCCGAGCGCGCCGTGCTGGAGGCCTTCGCCCGGCTGGGTTGACGGCGCGGCCTCTCAGCCTTTGCGCGGGCTTGCAACCTGCCCGTTCCTGCGACAATTAAGCGCATCGGAAGCCCGTTTTCCGGGCAGGCGCGAAGGAAAGACCAGATGACCAGACCGGCAGGCGCCGTGCTGCACCAGATCGCGCAGGCGCTTGGCCCGGCGATTGCGCCCGGCTCGCCGCGCGAGGCGCTGAGGGCGGGGGTCGGCGCGCTGGTCGGGCTGGGCGTCTCGGGCCTGTTCCTGCTGTCGCCCTCGGCCGACCTGCGGCTGGGGCTTTCCATGATCGCCCCCTTCGGCGCCACCTCGGTGCTGGTCTTCGCGGTGCCGAACAGCCCGCTGGCGCAGCCCTGGTCGGCGGTGGTCGGCAATTGTGTCGCCGCTGCGGTCGGCGTGCTGGCCTGCATGGCCGCCCTGGACCCGGCGCTTTGCGTGGCGCTGGCGGTTGCCGTCACCATCGCCGCGATGATCCTGCTGCGCGCCGTGCATCCGCCGGCCGGCGCCGTCGCCATGACCGCGGCGCTGAACCCCGACGCGATCCGCGCGCTTGGCTTTCATTTCGTCCTGGCGCCGGTGCTGGCCGGCACGCTGGCCCTGGTCGGCTTCGCGATGATCTATGCCCGGCTGACCGGGCGGCGCTATCCCTTCCGCCAGTTCGACGAGCCGGGCCCGCACGGCACCGCCGACCATCCGGCGATGGAGCGGCTGGGCCTGTCCCGGGACGAGTTGACCGAGATCCTGCAGCGCTATCGCCAGTCGCTGAACCTGGGGGTCGAGGACCTGGCCCGGCTGATCGGCGCCGCGGAATTGCAGGCCGCCACCCATCGCACCGGGCCGCTGACCGCGGCCGACGTGATGTCGCGCGACCTGGTCACCGTCGGCCCGCAGACCCGGCTGGTGCGCGTCGCCGACATCTTCCGCAAGCACGGCTTCACCTCGTTGCCGGTGGTCGAGAACGGCGACCAGTTCCTGGGCGTGATCTTCCAGCTGCACCTGATCCGCCGCGCCCGCGACGACGCCTTCCGCCACGACCGCCGGTTTTCCGTCGCCATGTCGGACCTGCTGTACTCCAGGCGCGGCATGCCGACCCGGGCGCGCGAGATCATGCAGACCGACCCGCCGCATGTCGCGCCCGACACCCCCATCGGGGCGCTGCTGCCGATGCTGGCCTCGGGCGAATGCGACGCGGTGCCGGTGCTGGACGGGCCGCGCATCGTCGGCATCGTTACCCAGACCGACCTGATCTCGGCCCTGGCCCGGCAAAGCCTGCGGCAGGATCTGCCGGCGCATTGAACATGCCGATAACGACAGGCCGCGCCGCATTGCAGAATGCGCGGGGCCGGGGCTAGGCTCGGCCAACGGAACAATCCCGGGGGAATCATGACCCGTCCCACGCTCGGCGCCGTGGCGATCGGCCGCAACGAGGGCGAGCGGCTGAAGGCCTGCCTGCGCTCGCTGGTGCCGCTTTGCGAACGGGTGGTCTATGTGGACAGCGGCTCGCGCGATGCCAGCGTCGCCTTTGCCCGCGGCCTGGGTGTCACCGTGGTCGAGTTGGACGCTTCGGTCCCCTTCACCGCCGCCCGCGCCCGCAATGCCGGGTTCGAGGCGCTGCTGGCCGGCGGCGAACTGGATCTGGTGCAGTTCGTCGATGGCGATTGCCGGGTCGAGCCCGGCTGGCCGGAGGCCGGCATCGCGGCCATGCAGGCCGATCCCGGGCTGGGCCTCGTCACCGGCTGGCGCGCCGAGATCCACCCCACCGCCACCGTCTACAACCAGATGTGCGAGGTGGACTGGCACCGCCCCGCCGGCCCGATCGTGGCCTGCGGCGGCGACATGATGGTGCGCGTCGCGGCCTTCCGCGAGATCGGCGGCTTCGACCCCGCGGTGATCGCGGCCGAGGACGACGAATTTTGCCTGCGCCTCGGCAAGGCCGGCTGGAAGCTGCTGCGCCTGCCGGCGCAGATGACCTGGCACGATGCCGACATGACCCGCTTTTCCCAATGGTGGCAGCGCAGCATCCGCAACGGCCACGGCTTCGCGCAGGTGGGCGCCATGCACCCGCCGCATTTCAAGCGCGAGCAGATGCGGGTCTGGCTCTATGGGCTGGCGCTGCCGCTGCTGTTCCTGCTGGGGCTGCTCACCAGCCTGTGGATTTCCCTTGCAGTTCTGGTTGGTTACGCGCTGTCCTTTATCAAGACTCTCATGGGCCTGAAGGGCCAGCCGATGGCGGCGAGGCAGGCCGCGCTGCTGACCCTCGCCAAGATCCCCAACCTTCTGGGAATGTTGACTTACCACCGGCGCCGCCGCAAGGGCGCCGCCATGCGTATTATCGAGTACAAATAGGAGTTTCCCATGACCTCGGACCTGCGCGTCGGCATTGTCGGGGCCGGCTACATCGCCTCGTGGCACGCCGATGCGATCAAGGCCGCCCCGGGCGCGCGGCTGGTCGCGGTCTGCGATCCCGCCGTCGACGCGGCCGAGGCGCTGGCCGCCAGCCATGGCGTCGCGGCCTTTGCCGACCCGGACCAGATGATCGCCGCCGGGGTCTGCGACGTGGTGCATGTCCTGACGCCGCCGAACCTGCACCGCGACCTGGCGGTGAAATGCCTGGGTGCCGGCCTGCATGTGCTGGTCGAGAAGCCGGTGGCCCTGTCGGTGGCCGAGATCGACGAGATGGAGGCGGCCGCGCTGGCCGCCGGCCGCCAGCTGGGTGCCTGCCACAACTTCCTGGGCCTGCCCGGCTACGGCCGGCTGAAGCAGGCGGTGCAGGCGGGCGATCTGGGCCTGGTCTCGGCCGCGCAGATCAACTGGGCGCTGCCCTTGGTGCCCTTGCGCTCGGGGCCTTACGGGCTGTGGATGCTGCGGCAGACGCAGAACCTGCTCTTGGAGCTCGGTGCGCATCCCTTTTCCTTCGCGGTGGACCTGTTCGGCCCGCTGGAGGTCGAGCATGTCAGCCTGGGCCAATGGATCGCCCTGCCCGGCGGCGAGCAGCGGCCGCAAAGCTGGCGCATCCTCGCCCGCGCCGGCAAGGTGGACGTGACCATCGCCCTGTCTCTGGTCGAGACCTTCGACGACCGTTCGGTCGGCTTGCGCGGCTCCTCCGGCATGGCGCGGCTGGATTATGCGGCAGATGTGCTGGTGATCACGCGCGACAATACTGCCGATCTGGTGCTGAACCCGCTGGTCAAGGAACTGTCCCGCGCCGGGGCGCATCTGCGCGAGGGGCTGCGCAACGCCTGCCGCCAGGCCGCCTCGCTGAACCAGAAAAGCCCCTATGGGCTAAGCTTCCGCACCACCGTCGCTGCCTTCTATGACGGTATCCGCGCCGGGCAATCCGACCCGCGCTTTGCGCCCGCCGCGGCCCGGGCAGTGATGCAGGGCATCGAGGATGCGCTGGCCCGCCTGCCCGCCCTGCCGCCGGTCCCGGCCCGGCCCGTGGGCACGCCGCGGCCGCGCGTCATGGTGATCGGCGGCACCGGCTTCATCGGCCGCAACCTGACCCGGCGGCTGGTCGAGCGCGGCCACGACGTGCGGGTGCTGTCGCGCGGCCGGAACGGCCCCTTTCCCGACATCGCCGACCATGTCGAGACGCTGGGCGTATCCCTGCGCGACGAGGACGGGCTGGCCGGGGCCATGCAGGGCATGGATTGCGTCTTCAACCTGGCGAAATCCACCGACAAGAGCTGGCAGGCGGCGCTGGAAAACGACGTGGCCACGACCGAGCGCATCGGCCGCGCCGCGATCCGCGCCGGTATCGGGCGGCTGGTCCATACCGGCACCATCGCCTCCTACGACATGTCCGACCCGGCCCGGACCATCACCGAGGCCAGCGATTTCGGCCAGATGCACAGCCGCAACATCTATGCCCGGTCCAAGGCCGAGGGTGAGCGGCGGCTGATCGCCCTGCAGGCGCAGGGGCTGCGGCTGGTCATCGCCCGGCCCGGGATCGTGCTGGGCGACGGCGGGCCGCTGCAGCATTGGGGCATCGGCCGCTGGCACGGCGCCGGCGCGGTGCGGCTGTGGGGCAATGGCCGCAACATCCTGCCCTGCGTGCTGGCCGACGACGTCTCGGACGGGCTGATTGCGATGATGGAGCGGGACGAGGCGCTTGGCGAAAGCTTCAACCTGATCGGCGAGCCGATGTTTTCCGGCCGCGACTATTTCGACGCCATCCACCGCCGCACCGGGGCGCGGCTGAAGGTCAGCGGTTCGAACCTGACCGCGCTCTGGGCGGTCGATGCGGTCAAGCAGGGGCTGAAGCGCCATGCCCTGCGCCGCAAGGGGGCCGCGCCCGCCTCGCTGGCGGACTGGAAGTCGCGCGGGCACCTGTCGCGTTTCGACAATGCCAAGCCCAAGCGCCTGCTGGGCTGGGCGCCCGAATCCGACCGCGACGCCTTCTGGCGCCGCGCCATCGACGAGGCGCATCTGTTCCGGTGATCAGATCAGCCCGTCGAGCAGCAGGAAGCCCGGCAGCCAGCCGGTGAAGATCCCGGCCAGCAGCGTGACCCAGGCGGTCTGCCGCTGGATCGGGCGGCCAAGCGCCAGCAGCAGGAAATACATGAACCACAGCACGCCCCAGACGGCCCAGTTCGCCGCCAGCCAAAGCTCGGTCGCCGAACCTGCCGCCGCCAGCGCGCGCAGGAACACCGGCACCGTCGTCACCGCCACGAACAGGCTGAACCAGCCCAGCCCGCGCCCGTCCGCGCCGCTGAGCCGGTTATAGGCGACCCACAGATAGGTGGTGCAGAACAAGAGGCTTAGCGCACCGTTGCGGATGCTGGCGGCGCCGGCCCCGGCGCCGAAGGCGTCGTGCAGCACCGCCGCGCCCGAAACCAGCGCGGTGACGACGTTGATGACGACGATCTCGCGATCGGCGATCCGGCCCATCAGCCAGAGGCCGTTGAGGAACAGCACGGCGCCGACATAGAACAGCACGAACCCGATGAGCATTGCACCTCCTGAGCAAGCCTGACCGCACCCTGGGCAGTTGCCCGGAATGCGGTCAGCCATGCCTGCCAAGAAGGCAGAATCGCCGCCGGATCAACGGCAATGTTTTCAACGATCCGTAAAATCAGAATTCGGATTCCGTGCGGGTCAGAGCCCGGTCAGCGGTTCGGCGCTGACCACCTCCCAGACCAGTTCCTGCATGCGCCGCGCCAGTTCGGGCGAGGGCGCCTCGGCCGGGGTGCCGTCGGCGCGCAGCAGCGCATGCGGCAGGCCGACCGGGCTTTGGCCGTAAAGCACCGCGTAATGCGTCAGCGCCACCAGATAGACGCCCAGGTCGTTCGGGTGGATGGTGTCCAACGAGCCGTCGGGATTGCGCGCGAACAGGTCCTCGCGCGATTTCAACTCGGCGATGCCGCCCTTGGCCTCGGCCTCGACCACCAGCCGGGCCATGACCTGCCCGGCCGGGATCAGCCAGACCGGCTTGCCGGCGGCGCGGGCGGCGGGCCAGAGCAGGTCCGGCTTCCACAGCCTTTCCAGATCGTCGGGCAGGCGCGCCAGCCAGTCCGGCTGATCGTCCAGCGCGTGCCAGCTTTCGTAAAGGAAGATCTGCCCATCGGGATTGCCCGCCGCCGCCTCGGCCGCCCATTTTCCGGCATGGAGGCGGCTTTCCTTGTAGCGGATCGCGTCCTGCAGCCGCACCATCTCGGTCATCACGAAGGCGTCGTAATCGCCGCTGGCCAGCGCCTCATGCGCCTCGCGGTGGCGTGGGGTGGCGTTTTCCTGCGCGAAGCCGTTGACCGCCTGGGGGCCCTGGAAATGCTCGCGCAGCGCCGCGCCCCAGCCCAGCTGCAGCGCGTGATCGTGCCCCTGCCCGGCCAGCTGCGCCAGCATCGCCGGCATGTCGCGCCCGACCAGGCTGTGGCCCAGGTGATAGACCCGCAGCGGTCCCCCAGGCAGCACACGTTCCGCCTGATAGAGTGCCTGCACATCGGCGCCGGCATCCTGCGCGGCGCCGGCCCTGTGCGCATGGCGCCAGTAAAGCAGCGCCGCGACGGCGGCGATCGCCAGCAGGGCAAGCAGGTAGCGCATGACATCCCTCGTTCCCGACCATGGGACCAGAGATAGCAAAAAGGCCGCCGCCCCGAAAGGCGGCGACCGGAAGGCGATGGTCGAAAGGCGGTGGCCGGAAGGCGTTCAGGTCGCGCTTACGCCTCGGCCTCGTGGTTCTTGCGGTTCCAGCGGATCGAGGACCAGAACGAGATGCCGATCAGCGTCGCGCCGCCCAGGCCGGTGATGACCTCGGGGATATGCACCAGCGGCTGCACGAACATGATCACCGACAGCGCGATGATGGCATAGAAGGCGCCATGCTCCAGGAAGCGGTATTCGGCCAGCGTGCCGCGCTCGACCAGCATGATGGTCATCGAGCGCACATACATGGCGCCGATGCCCAGGCCGATGGCGATGACGAACAGGTTGTGGGTCAGCGCGAAGGCGCCGATCACCCCGTCAAAGCTGAAGGAGGCGTCCAGCACCTCGAGATAGAGGAAGGCGCCCAGGCCGCCCTTGGCCCCGGCCTGCAGCGTCTGCTGGCTGCTGTCCAGAAGCCCGCCCAGCACCTCGACCAGCAGGAAGGTCAGAAGGCCCCAGATCGCCGAGCTGAAGAAGACCTGCGATTCCGCCCCCTCCAGGAAGCGCGAGAAGATCAGCACCGTGACCAGCACCACCGCCACCTCGATGCCGCGGATGGTGGCATAGCGCTGCATGCGGTCTTCCAGCCACTTGACCCAGTGCACGTCCTTTTCATGGTCGAAGAAGAAGCTGAGGCCGACCATCATCAGGAAGGTGCCGCCGAAGGCCGCGATGGGCAGATGCGCCTCGTGCATGATGCGCGAATATTCGTCGGGCTGGGTCGCCGCCAGCACCATCGCCTGCCACGGGCCGATATTGGCGGCGATGACCACGATCAGCAGCGGGAAGACGATCCGCATGCCGAAGACGGCGATGATGATGCCCCAGGTCAGGAAGCGCCGCTGCCACTTGGGCGTCATGTCCTTGAGCTTGTTGGCGTTCACGATGGCGTTGTCGAAGCTCAGCGAGATCTCCAGCACCGCCAGCACGGCGCAGATGAAGAAGACCGACAGCGTGCCGCCCAAGGTGCCGGTCGACTGCCAGCCCAGCACGCCGCCAAGGGCGAGGCCGAGCACGGTGACGATGAAGGCCCAGGTGAAATATTGCAGGGTCGAACGCCGGGCGCCGTCGCCGAGGCCACCTCCGGGAAGGGGACTGTTTCCTTGCGTCATGTGAATAATTGTTCCAGGCGGCTGGCCAAGTATCGATGCCGACATCACGAACGCGCCGCCACGTCCGCCAGAGGGGCCCGGCCATCAAACTGTGTTCACGATCCCCGTGAACGCCGGAAAGATGAAGAATGTCGCACGAAATTGCAAGGGATTCGTGAAAGGCCCGGCGAATCGCGGCCCTGCCCGCTTGTTCACGGGGTCGCGATCCGCTAGTCAGGCGGCGCGCTGCCGTCAGGCCGGGGCCGCGGCGGGCGCATTCCTGAGCAGAGAACGGACATGCGCTCGAGCCAAGACCCGCAACAGTCGCAGCCCCGCCCCTGCCCCGCCCCTGCCCGCCCGCGCATCGCCGCCCTGGTCGTGACCCACAACCGGCTGGAAAAGCTGCGGGTGACCGTCGGCCGGCTGCTGGCCGAGGATCTGGACCATGTGGTGGTGTTCGACAATGCCTCGGGCGACGGCACCCGCGACTATCTGGACGCGATCCAGGATCCCCGGCTGCTGGCGCTGCGCAGCCTGGAAAACCTGGGCGGGGCCGGCGGTTTCGCGCATGGCATGCGCCACCTGGTCGAGGCGCTGGACCCGGACTGGGTCGTGGTCATGGACGATGACGGCCGACCCTTTCCCGGCACCATCGCGCAGTTCCGGGCGCTGGACCTGACCGGCTGGGACGCGCTGGGGGCGGCGGTGCTGACCCCCTCGGGCGAGGTCTGCGAGATGAACCGCCCCTATCGCAACCCGTTCTGGCGGCTGCCGGAATTCCTGCGTACCCTGGCCGGCGCCGGCCGGCGCGGATTTCACCTGGATGATGCGACCTATACCGGCAAGGCCGACCCGATCGAGATCGACATGACCTCCTTCGTCGGGCTGTTCCTGTCGCGCGCCAGCATCGCTCGCGCCGGCTATCCCGACGAACGGCTGTTCATCTATGGCGATGACCAGATCTACACGCTCGAGATGCGGCGCAAGGGGCTGCGCATCGGCTTCCTGCCCGAGATCCGGTTCGAGCACGACACCGTCTCGATCCAGCCCGGCGGGCACTTGGTGCTGCGGCCGATGTGGAAGGTCTATTACATGTATCGCAACGCCCTGCTGGCCTATCGCGTCGCGGCCGGGCCGTGGTTCTGGCCGCTGCTGCCGGTTCTGGCGCTGCGCTGGCGCGGCAAGGCCCGGCATTACGGCCCGGATGCGGCGCGTTTCCGCAAGATCCTGCGCCGCGCCGCCCGAGACGGGTTGCGCCGCCGGCTCGACCGCTCGCATGCCGAGATCGTCGCCCTGTCCGAAAAGCGCGACTAGGCCCGATTCCTGACTACGCCCGATCCTTGACTAGGCCCGGTCCGCGAATTGCCGGATCGCGACCAGGATCGCCTGGAAGCTGCGCCGTGCCCGGTCGCTGTCGCGGCGGGCGCGCAGGTAGCCGTGCGGCAGCTCGGGCTCGTTGCGCCAATGCGCCGCGACGCCCTCGACCCGCAACCGCCGCGCATAGTCGCGCCCGTCGTCGCGCAGCGGATCGACATCGGCGGTGACGACGAAGGCCGGCGCCAGCCCGGCCAGGCTTTCGGCCTGCAAGGGCCGCGCCAGCGGATCGACCGGCCCCTCGCCCAGTCCCTCGCCATGCAGCGCGGCGTGATAGCCGGCCAGATCCTCAGTGCGCAGCAGGGGCGCCTCGGCATTCTCGCGATAGGAGGGTGCACTGCCATCGCCGCCCAGGCCGGGATAGACCAGCACCTGCCCCAAGGGCTGCCGTGCGCCGCGCCGCGACAGGCAAAGCGCCGCTGAGAGCCACCCGCCGGCGCTGTCCCCCGCGATGACGGCGGGACGGTCCAGCGCGTCCCAGACCGCCTGCACATCCGCGATCTGCGCCGGCCAGCGATGCTCGGGCGCCAGCCGGTAATCCACCGCGACGACCTGCAAGCCGGTGGCATCGGCGATCTCGGCGCAGATATCGTCATGGCTGTCGAGCCCGCCGACCACGAAGCCGCCGCCATGCACATAGACCACGGCCACCGAGGTCTCCGCGCCATAGACCCGGCAGGGCACGCCGCCGATGCGGCGATCCCGAACCGGCAGGCCGGGCGGGCGCGGGGCGCGAAAGACGGCGCACATGGCATCGTAGAAGCGCCGGTTCTCGGCGGCGCTGGCCCCGTTCGCCTCGGGCGGATAGGCGGCCTCGGTCCGGGCGATGAAATCCAGCACCTGCGGGTCGGCGATCATGCCGCGCCCTCGGCGATGCGTCGCGTCAGCCAATCCGGGTCCATCTGCGGCACCGAGGCCAGCAATTCGCGCGTATAGGCATGGCGCGGCGGGTCCAGCACCTCGGCCTTCAGGCCCTTGTCCATGACCCGGCCGCCCTTCATCACCACCACCTCGTCGGCGATGGCGCGGACGGTGGCGATGTCATGGGTGATGAACATGTAGCTGACGCCGGTTTCGTCCTGCACCTTGCTGAGCAGCCGCAGGATGCCCTCGGCCACCAGCTGGTCCAGCGCGCTGGTCACCTCGTCGCAGATGATGAATTCTGGATCGGCGGCCAGCGCCCGGGCGATGCCGACGCGCTGCTTCTGCCCGCCCGACAGCTCGCCCGGCAGGCGGTCGAGGAAGCGCGCCGGCTCCAGCTCGATCTGCTCCATCAGCTGGTTGAGCCGCGCCTCGCGCGCCCGGCCGGTCAGGCCCAGGTAGAACTGCAAGGGCCTCGACAGGATCTGGCGGATGGTCTGGCGCGGGTTCAGCGCCGTGTCGGCCATCTGGTAGATCATCTGCACCGCCCGCTTCTGTTCCAGCGTGCGCTGCGCCAGGCGCGGCGGCAGGGGCGTGCCGTTCAGCGCGATCCTGCCGGCGCGCGGCGGCAGAAGCCCGGTGATCGCCCGCGCCGTGGTGGACTTGCCCGAACCGGATTCGCCCACCACCGCCACGGTGGCGCCGCGCGGGATGTCGAAGCTGACCTCGCTGAGCACGTCCAGCGACGAATAGCCCGCCGTCACCTCGCGAATGCCGATCGTCGGCGCGCTGGCCTGCGGCAGGGCGCGCGGCGGCCGGCGGAACGCGCGCACCGCCCAGAGCGAGCGGGTGTAGTCCTGCGCCGGCGCCTCGATCATCCGGCGGGTTGGCGCATCCTCGACCTCGCGGCCGTGGCGCATGACCTTGATGCGGTCGGCCATCTGCGCGACCACGGCCAGGTCGTGGGTGATGTAGATCGCCGCCGTGCCCGTGGTCTCGACCGCCTGCCGGATCGCCGCCAGCACGCCGATCTGCGTGGTCACGTCCAGCGCCGTCGTCGGCTCGTCGAAGACGATCAGGTCGGGCTTGCAGGCCATGGCCATGGCCACCATCGCCCGCTGCAACTGCCCGCCCGAGACCTGATGCGGAAAGCGCAGCCCGAAATTCTCCGGGTCGGGCAGGTGCATGGCGGCATAGAGCTGGCGCGCGAAGGCTTCGGATTCGGCGCGGCCCGCCGTGTGGTGGATCGCCGGCCCCTCGCAGAACTGGTCCAGAAGCCGCCATGCCGGGTTGAAGCTTGCCGCCGCCGATTGCGCGACATAGGCGACCCGGCGGCCGCGAAAGGCGCGGCGCCGGCGTTCGGGCAGTTGCAGCAGGTCGGTGCCGTCGAAGATCACCCGCCCGCCGGCGAAGCGCAGGCCGCCCTGCGCGAAACCCAGCGCCGCAAGGCCCAGCGTGGATTTTCCGGCCCCGGATTCGCCGATCAGCCCGACGACCTCGCCCTTGGCCACTTGCAGGTCCACGCCGTGCAGGATCGGGGTCCAGCCTTCGTCGCCCCGCGCCTCGACCTTCAGCTTCTCGATGTTCAGCAGCATGGTTCAGTCCTTCAGACCCGAGGCGCGGTGCAGCATCCAGTCCACCACGAAATTGACCGAGACCGTCAGCACCGCGATGCAGGCGGCGGGCAGAAGCGGCGTGACATCGCCGAAGGTGATCAGCGCCGCATTGTCGCGCACCATCGCGCCCCAGTCCGCCATCGGCGGCGGCAGGCCGAGGCCCAGGAAGCTGAGCGCCGAGATGGTCAGGAACACGAAGCAGAAGCGCAGCCCGAACTCGGCGATCAGCGGCGCCGAGATGTTCGGCAGCACCTCGCGGCTGATGATCCACCATGTTCCCTCGCCGCGCAGCTGCGCCGCCTCGACATAGTCCATCACCATGACGTTCATCGCCGTGGCGCGGGCCAGGCGAAAGACCCGCGTGGAATCGAGGATCGCCACCACGACGACCAGGTTCGCCACCCCCGGCCCCAGCGCCGACAAGGCCAGCAGCGTCAGGATCAGCGCCGGCACCGCCATCAGCACATCGACCAGCCGCGACAGCGCCAGATCGGCCCAGCCGCCAAGCGCCGCGGCCAGCAGCCCGGCGATGGCGCCGATGCCGAAGGCCAGGGCCGTGGTGACCAGCGCCACGCCCACGGTGTTGCGCGCGCCCCAGATCAGCCGCGACAGCATGTCCCGGCCCAGCGTGTCGGTGCCAAGGGGATAGGTCGCGCTCCACGGCTCGAACTGGGCGCCGACGATCTGCGCCTCGGCATGGGGGGCCAGCAGCGGCGCGAACAGCGCGATCACCGCATAGGCGGCGATGACCAGAACCCCCAGGATCGCGGTCGGCGGCATGGTTTTCAGCATCCGGATCATGGGCCTACCTCGGATGCAGCAGGCGCGGGTTCGTGGCGATCGCCAGAACGTCGGCCAGCAGGTTCAGCAGGATATAGACCGCGGCGAAGATCAGCGCGCAGGCCTGCACCACCGGGATGTCGCGATTGGTCACGCTGTCCACCATCAGCTGGCCGAGGCCGGGATAGACGAAGACCACCTCGACGATGACGACGCCGGTGATCAGCCAGGCCACGTTCAGCGCCACCACGTTGACGATGGGCGCCAGGGCGTTCGGCAGGGCGTGGCGGGTGACGACGCGCCAGCGCGACACGCCCTTCAGCCGCGCCATCGTGACATAGGGCGCGCCCAGCACGTTGACCACCGCCGCCCGGGTCATCCGCATCATGTGGGCAGTCACCACCAGCACCAGGGTGATCGCGGGCAGGAAGGCGCGGCCCAGCATCTCGGCCAGCCGCGGCGAGGCACCGGGATCGGCAATCGAGGGGAACCAGCCCATCCTGACCGACAGCCAGAACATCAGGATATAGGCGATGAAGAACTCGGGGAAGGAAATCGCCGAAAGCGTCGCCACATTGGCGATGCGGTCGAACCAGCTGCCGCGCCAGAGCGCGGCGAGCAGCCCCAGCCCCACCGCCAGGGGCACCGCGATCACCGCGGCATAGGCGGCCAGGAACATGGTATTGCCCAGCCGCGCCGCCAGCAGCTCCGCCACCGGCCGGCCATTGGCCAGCGAGCGGCCGAAATCGCCCGACAGCACGCCGCCGACCCAGTCGAGATAGCGCCAGGCCAGGGGCTGATCGAGCCCGAGCTCGCGCCGGAAGGCGGCGACGGTCTCGGGCGTGGCGGACTGGCCCAGCACCTGCTGGGCGATGTCGCCGGGCAGCAGGCTGACGGCCAGGAAGATCAGCACCGAGATGACGAAGAGCGTAAAGACCCCGATGCCCAGCCGGCCCGCGATCATCCGCAGGATGGGCCGCCGCCGGGTCTCGGCGACGCTCATGCGGTGGTCTCCTTCTGGCGGATCGGGCGGATGCCGGCGCCGGCATGGTCGGGATGCGGCGCGCGGTCCTGCGCCGCCACCCGGTCCAGCGCCTCCAGCAGCGCCGGCGGCATCGGGATGGCGCGGCCCTCGCCGGTATCGACATGCAGCAGCATATGCTCGCCGGTCGCGGCCTCGCTGCCGTCCTCGCGCAGGATGACGTGGTGCAGGCGGAAGCGTTTCGCGTCATGGCCCAGCAGCCGGGTCTCGACGGTCAGCAATTCGCCCGCCTTCACCTCGGCCAGGTGGCGGATATGCGTCTCGACCGTATAGGCCGAGCGGCCCTGCGCCCGGTAATCGGCATCCAGCCCGATATGGATCAGGAAGGCGTCCGTCGCATCGCCCAGCACCTGGAGATAGCGGAACTCGGTCATGTGGCCGTTGTAATCGACCCAGCCGCCGGTCACGCGGGCCTGATGGATGCGCAGCGGGTAGCCCGTCGCAGGCGCAGGCGCGCGGGCATAGAAGCCGTCCTCCTGCGCGCGCACGGTCTGGCCGACGCCCCAGTCGTTGGCCTTCAGCGCCTGGAAGATGCCGACCAGGTTGTCGTCGCGGATCCGCTCCAGCTCGCGGATCGAGTGCCGGCCCGACTGCGCGTCGGACTGGCCGGCGATGCGGTCGATCAGCGCCCCGTCCAGCTCGGGCACGTCCATCAGCTTGGTCCAGGGCCATTTCAGCGCCGGGCCGAACTGGCCCAGGAAATGCCGCATCCCGGCCTCGCCGCCGGCGATGCGATAGGTCTCGAACAGGCCCATCTGCGCCCAACGCAGGCCGAAGCCGAAGCGGATGATATCGTCGATCTCCTCGGTGGTGGCGATGCCGTCATGCACCAGCCACAGCGCCTCGCGCCAGACGGCTTCCAGCAGGCGGTCGCCGATATGGGCGTCGATCTCGCGCGCGATCCGGACCGACTTCATGCCGATTCCGGTCAGGATCTCGCAGGCGCGATCCGCCGCCTCGCCACCGCCCACGACCTCGACCACCGGCAAAAGGTAGACCGGGTTGAAGGGATGGGCGACGAGGATGCGGGCGGGATGTTTCGCCCCCTGCCGCAGCTCGGAGGGCTTGAAGCCCGAGGTCGAGGAGCCGATCAGCGCCATCTCGGGCGCGGCGGCCTCGATCTCGGCGATGATCCGGTGCTTCAGCTCCAGCCGCTCGGGCACGCTTTCCTGGATATAGTCGGCGTCCCGGACCGCCTCGGCGACCGAGCCGGCCCAGAGGATGCGCCCCGGCCGGGGCAGCGGCGCCTGGAACAGTTTTTCCCAGGCGCGGGTGGCATTCGCCAGCACCTCGCCGACGATGCGCTGCGCCTCGGGATGCGGGTCGTAGACCGCCACGTCATGCCCCGAGAGGATGAAGCGGGCGATCCAGCCGCCGCCGATGACCCCGCCGCCGATTGCCGCGATCTTCATGCCTGCCACCACCGTTCCACGATCTTCCAGCCGTCGAGGAAGCGGTTCGACGCCACCTCGCCATGCGCCACCTTGTCATTGGCCACGTCGATATAGTTCACGAAGATCGGGATGATGGTGCCGCCGTCCTCGGAAACCAGCCCCTGCATCTCGCGATACATCTCGGCGCGCAGGCTGTCGTCCAGCTCGGCCCGCGCCTTCAGCAGCAACTCGTTGAAGCGCTCGTTGTCCCAGTGGCTCTCGTTCCACTCGGCGCCCCGGGCATAGACCAGGCTGAACATGTCGTCCTCGGTCGGGCGGCCGTTCCAGTAACTGACGCAGAAGGGCTTCTTCAGCCAGACATTGGACCAATAGCCGTCGTCCGGCTCGCGCTTGACGGCCAGCTCGATCCCGGCCGCCTTGGCCGATTGCTGGAACAGCTGCACCATGTCGAGCGCCCCGACCGAGGCCGCGTCCGAGGCGGAAATCTCGACCTTCAGCCCCTCCATGCCGGCCTGTTTCAGGTAATGTTTCGCCTTGTCAGGGTCATAGGCCCGCTGCGGCAGGTCGGCGGCAAAGAAGCGGTTCGCCGGCGCGATCGGGCTGTCATTGGCGATCTGGCCATGGCCGCGCAGCACCTTGTCCAGCACCTCCTGCCGGTCGATGGCGTATTTCAGCGCCAGCCGCAGGTTCGGATCGGTAAAGGGCGCCTGGTCGCAGAACATCGGCATGGTGTAATGCGCGGTCCCCGTCACCTCGACCAGTTGCAGGCCGGGCCGGCGCTGCAACAGGTGCAGCGTGGCCAGGTCGGGCGAGTTGATGACATCGACCTCGCCGGTCATCAGCGCGTTCTGCCGGGCGGTGGCGTCGTTGATGGTCAGCAGCACCGCCTCGTCGAACCAGGCGCGGTCGGGCTTCCAGTAATCGTCGCGGCGCTTCAGGGTGATGCGCACGCCGGGCTCGAAATTCTCCAGCACATAGCCGCCGGTGCCCAGGCCCGACTGCCAGTCCAGCGTGCCGTCCTCGTCCGCCGGCATGATGACGAAGTGATAATCCGAGGTCAGATAGGCGAAATCGGCATTGCCCGAGGTCAGCTCGAAGACCACGACATTGTCGCCATCGGTGCGGATCTCCTTGACCTGTTCCAGCGAGCCCTTGGCGCCGGACTTGGTATCGGCACCGCGATGGTGGTCGAAGGACGCGATCACGTCCCGCGCCGTGACCTTGCGCCCGTCCGAGAAGGTGACGCCGTCCTTCAGCCGGAAGGTCCAGATGCGGGCCTCGGCATCGGGCTCGAACTCGGCCAGTTCGGGCACGGCCTGGCCCTTGGCGTCAATCTCGACCAGGTTGTTGCAGACCGCCAGCATCGCCGTCACCACCGGCCCCGCGGCATAGGTCGCCGGGTCCAGCGTGTCCGAGGTCGCGCCGCCCAGATGGCCGATGCGCAGCGTGCCGCCGCGCTTCGCCTCCTGCGCCCGCGCGCCGCGCGGCAGGATCAGCCCCGCCGCCGCCGCGCCCGCCGCGCCG
>NZ_JAEHFP010000030.1 GCF_016446475.1 Paracoccus binzhouensis
GCCAGCCGCAGCGGCTCGATCGCCGCGGCGAAGGAGACCAGGGTGAAGCGGTCCAGAAGCAGGAAGACGTAGCGCTGCGCAGGCGCCGAGGCGGGGTCGGGGGGCGAAGAGGGGGCGGACATTTCTGCACCAGGGTTGGGCCGTGAGGGTTGGACCGTGCCGGCGGGGCCGGGCAGCACCGCCGGGAACGGTTCAGCGCGGCCGGTCTTTCAGCCCGCCGGTATGCGGGTCGATCTCCTCGAAATGGCCATGCACTTCGATATCGTCCAGAAGCCCCTTCCACAGCGAGCCGCAAAGCCCCACCATCACCACGAGGAACGGCGCCGCCACGATGATCGAGGCGGTCTGCAGCCCGTCCAGCCCGCCCATCACCAGCAGCACCGAGGCCGAGGCGCCGGCCAGCAGGCCCCAGAGCACGACGATGCCGGCGCGCGGATGCGTGGTGCCGTGCGAGGACAGCATCCCCATCACCACCGAGGCCGCATCGGCGCCCGAGACGAAGAAGATCGCCACCAGGAACATCGCCACCACCGAGGTCAGCCCGGCCAGCGGATATTGCTCGAGCAGCGCGAAAAGCGAGACCGGGGCGCCCTGCCGGGTGATCGCCTCGATCAGGCCGCCGGGGCCGCCGAGCTCGGAGAACAGGGCGCTGCCGCCCATGACGGTGAACCAGACGAAGGTCACGGCGCTGGGGATCATCAGCACGCCCACGACGAATTCGCGGATGGTGCGGCCGCGCGAGATGCGGGCGATGAACACGCCGACGAAGGGCGCCCAGGAAATCCACCAGGCCCAGTAGAAGATGGTCCAGCTGGCCAGCCACTTGCTGTCGCTGAAGGCCGAGGTGCGGAAGGACATCGACACCAGGTCGCCGAAGTAATAGCCCAGCGATTCGATCAGTGTGTCGAGGATGAAGACGGTCGGGCCGAGCAGCGCCAGGAACACCAGCAGCAGCACGGCGATGACCATGTTCATGTTGCTGAGGAACTGGATGCCCTTGCCCACGCCCGAGACCGCCGACAGGATGAACAGCACCGACAGCACGGCGATGATGGTCAGCGCGATGGTCGCGGATTCCCCAGTCCCCCACAGGTAGTTCATGCCGCTGTTGATCTGCTGCGCGCCTAGGCCCAGCGAGGTCGCGGTGCCGAACAGCGTGGCGATGATCGCCAGCACGTCGATGGTGCGCCCGATGGGCCCGTGCACGCGGTCGCCCAGAAGTGGATGGAAGGCGCTGGAGACCAACGTCGGCAGGTCGCGGCGATAGCTGAAATAGGCCATGGCCAGCCCGGCCATCGCATAGATCGCCCAGGGGTGCAGCGCCCAGTGGAAATAGGCGTATTGCATGGCGACCAGCGCGGCGTCCCGGGTCTGCGGCTCGGCCAGGCCGTGCGGCGGGGTGCCGAAATGGCTGATCGGCTCGGCCACGCCCCAGAACATCAGCCCGATGCCCATGCCGACGCTGAACATCATGCAGACCCAGGAGCGGGTCGAGAATTCGGGTTTCTCGTCGTCATGGCCCAGCTTGATGCGGCCGAAACGGCTGAAGGCCAGGAACAGGGCGAAGGCCAGAAAAAAGGCCGTGGAAATGACGAAGCTCCATCCGAAGACCCGGATGATCCAGTTCAATGTGGCCGTGGCGATGGCGGCCAGGCTGTCGGGGGCAAGCACGCCCCACGTCACGAAGCCTCCGGCGATGGCAATGGCAGGCCAGAAGACGCCGGTGTTGATTCCCCTCTCGGGTGTTGTCTGCATATGCGATCTCCTCCGCAGTCTCCTCCAGGACTCGTCGATGCTTCCGGCGCGGTCGGCGGAAGCCCGTCAGGCTTGCGGCCGCGCCTCAGGGGCCGCGCAGCGTGGCCGGCGGCAGCCAGCCGGATGCGACCTGGCGCTTGTGCGCGGTCAGCGCATTGCGCATCAGCATGGTCACCGTCACCGTCACCGTCACCGTCACCGTCACCGGACCCGCGCCGCCGGGGACCGGGGTGATCCAGCCTGCCACCTCGCGCACTCTGTCGGTGTCGACATCGCCAAGGATCGGCAGCGTGACAGCGGGGGCGCCGACCTGGTTGATGCCGATGTCGATGACCGCGGCACCGGGCTTGAGCATCTCCGGCCCGATCAGATGCGGCTTGCCCACCGCCACGACCACCACGTCGGCGCGCCGCGAATGCATGGCGACGGAACGGGTCATGTGATGGCAGACGGTAACCGTGGCGCCCTCGGCCATCAGCAGGAAGGCGGCGGGCTTGCCGACGATCTCGGAATGGCCGATCATCACCAGCTCGAGGCCGCGCAGGTTCAGCCCGGTCTCGCGCAGCAGTTCCACCGCCGCCGCGGCGGTGCAGGGCGCCAGCGCCAGGTCGTCATAGACGATGTTGCCGATCGAGGCCGGGTTCATCCCCGCGACATCCTTCAGCGGATGGATCGCCGCTTGCAGCGAGCGGACATGGATATGCGCCGGCACCGGCCGCTGCAGGATGATGCCCAGCACCCCGGGATCGTCGTTCAGCGCCGCGATTCGGCGCTTGCATTCCTCCTGGGGGATGTCGGCGGGCCAGAGTTGCTGTTCGAAGGGCAGGCCGGCGCGTTCGGCGCCGCGGGCCTGGTTGCGCACATAGACCTCGATCCCGGGCGACGGACCGATCGAGACCGAGAGCAGCCGGCCGACCGGGCGGATCGCCTTTTCGCGCGCGAACGCGGCGCGCAGTTCCGCCAGGATGCGGGCCTGCACGGCCCGGCCGTCGATGAGGCGGTGATCGTGGCGGTCGGGCATCAAGCGGTTTCTATCCTGGTCCTGGTCCGGCTTTGCTGCGGCGGCTGCGAACCGCCCTTGGCTCAGGCGAGCGCCTTCCGGCACGAGGATGGGATATGCGGGCGGCGGTGAAGCGCACTCAACCGACATTCCGGGCGACAAAAGCGTCGTCCGGTGATGCCGCGGCGGCGGCCGGCGCGGGTTTGCGCGCGTGGCCGCCTGCCGGGCTTCCCGCCGTGGCGGCCCGAGGTGGATTCCTTGCCGGCTTGCGGCGCAGGGCGTATGAATCGCGGCCGGTGCGCCATGCGGTCCCGCGCGGTCGGCATGGCGCACCGGCTATGCGGGGGCAGGGGAAAGATGCGGGAACTGGACGAGCTGAAGGCGCGCGGCGATGCCGGCAAGGCGGCCGGGATGGCGGCCTATCACAAGGCGCTGCGGGTCTATCTGGGCGTCGCCGTGCCCGAGATCGACGCGCTGGCCCGCGGCTGGCGCGAGGGCAGGGACGTGCCCGAGCGGGTCGATCTGGCGCGGCGGCTCTGGGACAGCGACGTGCACGAGGCGCGGATCGCGGCGGCGAAGCTGCTGACCCAGGCCCGTATCCGCCCGGACGAACAGGTCTGGCGGCTGATCGCCGGCTGGGTGCCGCAATTCGACGCCTGGGCGATCGCCGATCACGCCATGAAGGCCGGTGAGCGGCGGCTGCTGGCGGAACCGGCGCGGCTCGACGAGGTCGAAGCGTGGCTGGAGCACCCGAGTCTCTGGGTGCGGCGTGCCGCCCTGGTCGGCACCTTGCCCTGGACCCGCATCCGCAACCCCAAGCCGCAGGACCTGGCGCGGCGCGAGCGGGTGCTGTCCTGGCTCGAACGGCTGGCCGATGACCGCGAATGGTTCATCCAGAAGGCCATCGGCTGGTGGCTGCGCGACCTGTCCAAGCACGATCCGCAGCGCGTCCGCGAGTGGCTGGCGGCGCATGGATCGCGGCTGAAACCCTTTGCCCGGCGCGAGGCAGGCCGCTGGCTGCCCGAGAACCGCAAGGGTGCGCCGGGCGGCGATCAGTTGCCATAGACCTCGAGCGTGGGCAGGTCGGTCAGGCTGACGCCGATCAATTGCAGCGCCGGCAGCGAGACCTGGCTGCCGCCGCTGGCCGGGCCGCCCATCGGGATCAGCCGCACCTTGGCGGATCTGCCGTTCGCCGGGTTCACGATGCGGCCGTCGGATTCGGATTTCGCCAGCGGCGTCTTGATCCAGAAGCCCGGCTGTGACGGATCGCCAAGCGAGGCGATGGTGGTGCCGAGCCGGCGTTCCCCGGTGGTCGGTGCGGCCGCCGCCGCGGCCTTCTGTTCGCGCGTCGTGGTGTCGAATTCCGCCGCTGTGCGGGCGGCGGGCGCGGGGGGCGAGGCGGTGCTGAGCGTCTTGCCCGGCGTGCGCGGCGCGGTGCCGGTCAGGACCGGGCCCGAGATCACCGGCTGGCCGGTCGCGGGGTCGATCATGCCGTCCATTACCCGGCCGGCGGGCGCATCCCCCGTCTGCGGGTTCTGGGTGCAGGCGGCCAACGTCAGCAATGCCAGCGCGCCCAGAAGGCGCAGGATCGGCTTGGTCATGGGCGGTTCCCCTCGTCTTGCCGGTGGCGATCGGGGTCGAGGCTAGACCCGCCGGCGCCCCTCTGTCCACCCGAGCTTCCATTCGTGGTTACGACAGTATTAACGGATCGGCCGGCTTGTGCCGATGCGGGCCCCATCCTATCTTTGCGGCATGGACGCGCAGGCCCCGCTGATAGACCCCTTTGCCAGGCCGATCACCTATCTCCGGGTATCGGTGACGGATCGCTGCGATTTCCGCTGCACCTATTGCATGGCCGAGCACATGCAGTTCCTGCCCAAGCGCGACCTGCTGACGCTGGAAGAGCTGGACCGGCTGTGTTCCGCCTTCATCAGCCTGGGCGTACGCAAGCTGCGCGTGACCGGCGGCGAGCCCTTGGTGCGGCGCAACATCATGGAATTCTTCCGCGCCATGTCGCGCCACCTGGGCGCCGGCCTGGACGAATTGACGCTGACCACCAATGGTAGCCAGCTGGCGCGATTCGCTGGTGAACTGGCCGATTGCGGCGTGCGGCGGGTCAATGTCTCGCTGGACACGCTCGATCCCGACCGCTTCGCCCGGATCACCCGCTGGGGCCGATTGCCGCAGGTTTTGCAGGGCATCGAGGCCGCGAAATCCGCCGGCATGCGGGTCAAGATCAACACCGTGGCGCTGAAGGGCTTCAACGAGGACGGGCTGTTCCGCCTGGCCGACTGGTGCGCGGCGAACGACCACGACCTGACCTTCATCGAGGTCATGCCCATGGGCGAGATGGGCGAGGAGCAGCGGCTGGAGCAATACCAGGCGCTGTCCGACCTGCGCGCCCGGTTGGCGGAACGCTTCACCCTGGTGCCGCTGGCCGAGCGCACCGGCGGTCCGGCCCGCTATGTCCGGCTCGAGGAAACCGGGCAGAAGATCGGCTTCATCACCCCGCTGACGCATAATTTCTGCGAAAGCTGCAACCGCGTCCGCGTCACCTGCACGGGCGAGCTGTTCATGTGCCTGGGACAGGAGGACCGTGCCGACCTGCGCGCGCCTTTGCGCGCCAGCCCGGACGACGCGCCGCTGCGCGCGGCCATCCGCGAGGCCATCACCCGCAAGCCCAAGGGCCATGATTTCGACTATTCCCGCCGGCATGTCGCCGGCCAGGTCAGCCGCTACATGAGCCATACCGGCGGCTAATAGCTGGCCCCGTCCACCGCCTTGCTCTTCAGCGCGCGCGGATCGACCCCTTCCAGGCAGTTGACGTTCACCGCCACCATCTCGACCCCGTCCGGCCCGGTGCCGAAGGCATAGGCTTCCACGCCGCAGGCCGGGCAGAAACGGTGGTGGATCTGCTTGCGGTTGAACAGGTACTCCGTCACCGGCCCGTCGCTGGTCAGGTGGAAATCCCCCCGCGGCACGAATGTCAGCACGAAGCCCAGCCGCCGGCAGCGCGAGCAGTTGCAGGTGAAGGTCTGGTCCAGATCGGCCTCGACCTCATAGGCGACGGCGCCGCATTGGCAGCTGCCCTGGTAATGCTGTCGACTCATCGGTGCCTCCCATGTCGCGACTCACCGGCATGGTGGGGCAGGGCGGCCGGGGTCGCAAGCGGAAATGTTCCCCAGTTGTTCTGTTTCGGGTTGCCATTTCGGCGCGGATGCCTATCTCATGCGCTTGGCGGAATCAGGACTGGCGCGATGGAACAGAAGTTCATCGAGGTTCGCGGCGCGCGCGAGCACAATCTGAAGAACGTGGACATGGACATTCCCCGCGACAAGCTGGTGGTGATCACCGGCCTGTCGGGCTCGGGCAAGTCCAGCCTCGCCTTCGACACCATCTATGCCGAGGGGCAGAGGCGTTATGTCGAAAGCCTGTCGGCCTATGCCCGGCAGTTCCTCGACATGATGGGCAAGCCGGACGTGGACCATATCAGCGGCCTGTCCCCGGCGATTTCCATCGAGCAGAAGACGACCAGCAAGAACCCGCGCTCGACCGTCGGCACGGTGACCGAGATCTACGACTACCTGCGGCTCTTGTTCGCCCGCGCCGGCACGCCCTATTCGCCGGCCACCGGCCTGCCCATCGAGGCGCAGCAGGTGCAGGACATGGTGGACCGGGTGATGGAGCTGCCCGAGGGCACGCGTGCCTATCTGCTGGCGCCCATCGTCCGCGACCGCAAGGGCGAATATAAAAAGGAGTTCCTGGAGCTGCGGAAGCAGGGTTTCCAGCGCGTCAAGGTCAACGGCCAGTTCCACGAGCTGGACGAGCCGCCGGTGCTGGACAAGAAGTTCCGCCACAATATCGACGTGGTGGTGGACCGCATCGTCGTGCGCGCGGGCATGGAGACGCGTCTGGCCGACAGCTTCCGCACCGCGCTGGATCTGGCCGACGGCATCGCGGTGCTGGAAACCGCCGGGGGTGGGCCTGGGGAAGAAAAAGGCGCGGGCGAGCCCGAGCGCATCACCTTCTCCGAGAATTTCGCCTGCCCGGTCAGCGGCTTCACCATCCCCGAGATCGAGCCGCGGCTGTTTTCCTTCAACGCCCCATTCGGGGCCTGTCCGGTCTGTGACGGGCTGGGGGTCGAGCTGTTCTTCGACGAACGGCTGGTGGTGCCCGATTCGGCGCTGTCGGTGGCGCAAGGGGCCATCGCGCCCTGGGCCAAGTCGAAATCGGCCTATCTGACCCAGACCATCAACGCTCTGGCCAAGTTCTACGGCTTCGACAAGAAGACGCCGTGGAAGGACCTGCCGGAATCGGTGCGCCAGATGTTCCTGCGCGGCTCGGGCCAGGACGAGATTCCCTTCCGCTTCGACGATGCCGGCCGGGTCTACGAGGTCACCCGCCAGTTCGAGGGGGTGATCCCGAACATGGAGCGGCGGCTGCGCGAAAGCGACTCGGCCTGGGTGCGCGAGGAGTTCGAGAAGTACCAGAACAACCGCCCCTGCGGCGCCTGCGAGGGCTACCGGCTGAAGCCCGAGGCGCTGGCGGTCAGGATCGCGGGCGCGCATATCGGCCATGTCACCGAACTGTCGATCCGCGAGGCGCTGGCCTGGGTCGAGGCGGCCCCGAAGCACCTGACCAAGCAGAAGAACGAGATCGCCGCCGCCATTCTCAAGGAGATCCGCGAAAGGCTGGGCTTCCTGGTGAACGTGGGCCTCGACTACCTGACGCTGTCCCGCGCGGCGGGCACGCTGTCGGGCGGCGAAAGCCAGCGCATCCGGCTGGCCAGCCAGATCGGCTCGGGCCTGACCGGGGTGCTTTACGTATTGGACGAGCCCTCGATCGGCCTGCACCAACGAGACAACGACCGGCTGCTCGGCACGCTCAAGGGGTTGCGCGACCAGGGCAATTCGGTGCTGGTGGTCGAGCATGACGAGGATGCGATCCGCCATGCCGATTACGTCTTCGACATGGGGCCGGGCGCCGGCGTGCATGGCGGCCAGGTGGTCGCCAGGGGCACGCCGGCCGAGATCGCCTCCAACCCCGACAGCCTGACCGGGCAGTATCTGTCCGGCGCGCGCGAGATCGCGGTGCCGGCCGAGCGGCGCAAGGGCAATGGCAAGGCGATCAAGGTCATCGGCGCCACCGGCAACAACCTCAAGAACGTCACCGCCGAATTCCCGCTGGGCAAGTTCGTCTGCGTCACCGGCGTCTCGGGCGGCGGCAAGTCGACGCTGACCATCGAGACGCTGTTCAAGACCGCGAGCCTGCGGCTTAATGGCGCACGCCAGACCCCGGCGCCCTGCGAGACGATCAGGGGGCTGGAGCTGCTGGACAAGGTGATCGACATCGACCAGCGGCCCATCGGGCGCACGCCGCGTTCCAACCCGGCGACCTATACCGGCGCCTATACCCATATCCGCGACTGGTATGCCGGCCTGCCCGAGTCGAAGGCGCGCGGCTACAAGCCCGGCCGCTTCAGCTTCAACGTCAAAGGCGGCCGCTGCGAGGCCTGCCAGGGCGACGGCGTCATCAAGATCGAGATGCATTTCCTGCCCGACGTCTATGTCACCTGCGAGACCTGCAAGGGCAAGCGCTACAACCGCGAGACGCTGGAGGTCACCTTCAAGGGCAAGTCCATCGCCGACGTGCTGGACATGACGGTCGAGGACGCGCAGGAGTTCTTCAAGGCCGTGCCCTCGATCCGCGACAAGATGGATGCGCTGGTCGAGGTGGGGCTGGGCTATATCAAGGTCGGCCAGCAGGCCACGACGCTCTCGGGCGGCGAGGCGCAGCGGGTGAAGCTTTCCAAGGAGCTCAGTCGCCGGGCGACCGGCAAGACGCTGTATATCCTCGACGAGCCGACCACCGGCCTGCATTTCGAGGATGTGCGCAAACTGCTGGAAGTGCTGCATTCCCTGGTGGACCAGGGCAATACCGTGGTGGTGATCGAGCATAACCTCGACGTCATCAAGACCGCCGACTGGATCATCGACATCGGCCCCGAGGGCGGCGACGGCGGCGGCCGCATCGTTGCCACCGGCACGCCCGAGGAGGTGGCCAGGATCGAGGAAAGCCATACCGGCCGCTACCTGGCGCCGATGCTCGGTGCCGCGCGCAGCCGGGCGGCGGAATGAGTCCGGTCCTCTGGCAGCGGCTGGAAGGTGCGGGGCTGGGGCTGGGCGGGCTGCTGGTCGCGGCGCTCGCCTCTCCCGGCTGGGGGGTGCCGGCCTGGCTGGCGATTCTGCTGGCGCCCGACCTGTCGATGTTGGGCTATCTGGCCGGGCCGCGGGCGGGCGCTGCGGTTTACAACCTGATCCACCTCTATGCGCTGCCCTTCCTGCTGGCGGCGGCGGGGGTGGCGCTGGGGTCGACCGGGCTGATCGCCGGCGGCGGGCTGTGGCTGGCCCATATCGGCATCGACCGGGCGCTGGGATACGGGCTGAAACGGCCCACGGGCTTTCGCGACACGCATATCTGGGTCGCATCGGCCGCGAAAGCTGAGTAAAATACCTTGAAAATCCGGCGCGAAAAGCTGTGATTTTGTCGCCTCCCGGGCCTTGCAAAGCCGGCATGACGCGGGGTCCGACCGTTGACCATACCGGCGACCGGGGCTAAACGGGCGTCAGCCAAACCCATCGCGGGGCGCCAGTCGGGTTCCTGCGAGCGAAAGGGAGCCCAACCCAGTGGAATATCTGCTGCAAGAATACCTGCCGATCCTGGTTTTTCTGGGAATGGCCTCGGGCCTTGCCATCGTGCTGATTCTGGCCGCGGCGGTCCTGGCCGTCCGCAACCCGGACCCGGAAAAGGTCAGCGCCTATGAATGCGGCTTCAACGCCTTCGACGACGCGCGGATGAAGTTCGACGTGCGCTTCTACCTGGTGTCGATCCTGTTCATCATCTTCGACCTCGAGGTGGCCTTCCTGTTTCCCTGGGCGGTCAGCTTTGGCAGCCTGACGGACGTGGCCTTCTGGGGTATGATGCTGTTCCTGGCGGTCCTGACCGTGGGCTTTGCCTATGAATGGAAGAAGGGGGCGCTGGAATGGGCGTGATGACTTCCGGCCTGCAGACCGGCCCGAACACCGCGGGCGCCGACCGCGACGTCGCGACGGCCGAGTTGAATCGCGAGTTGCAGGACAAGGGCTTCCTGCTGACCACGACCGAGGACATCATCAACTGGGCCCGCAACGGCAGTCTGCACTGGATGACCTTCGGCCTGGCCTGCTGCGCGGTCGAGATGATGCAGACCTCGATGCCGCGCTACGACCTGGAGCGTTTCGGCACCGCGCCGCGCGCCAGCCCGCGCCAGTCGGACCTGATGATCGTCGCCGGCACCCTGACCAACAAGATGGCCCCGGCGCTGCGCAAGGTCTACGACCAGATGCCCGAGCCGCGCTATGTCATCAGCATGGGCAGCTGTGCCAATGGCGGCGGCTATTACCATTATTCCTATTCGGTGGTGCGCGGCTGCGACCGCATCGTGCCGGTGGACATCTACGTCCCCGGCTGCCCTCCGACCGCCGAGGCGCTGCTCTACGGCATCCTGCAACTGCAGCGCCGCATCCGGCGCACCGGCACGCTGGTGAGGTGAGCCATGTCTGACGAAGCCCTGCTGGAACTGGTCGAGCACATCACCCTGCGCCGCGAAAGCGACGTGATCTCCACCCAGGTGGCCTTCGGCGAGTTGACGGTGAACGCGACGCTGTCGGGTGTGATCGGCCTGATCGAGTTCCTGCGCAACGACCCGAATTGCCGCTTCTCGACGCTGATCGACATCACCGCCGTCGACTACCCGGCGCGGCCGGCGCGCTTCGACCTGGTCTATCACCTGCTGTCGATGTATCAGAACCAGCGCATCCGCGTGAAGGTCCAGGTGCGCGAGGACGAGCTGGTCCCCAGCCTGACCGGCGTCTTCCCCGGCGCCGACTGGTACGAGCGCGAGGTGTTCGACCTGTTCGGCATCCTGTTCTCGGGCCATCCGGACCTGCGCCGCATCGTCACCGATTACGGCTTCCGCGGCCATCCGCTGCGCAAGGATTTCCCCACCACCGGCTATGTCGAGGTGCGCTGGAACGATGTCGAGAAGCGCGTCGTCTACGAGCCGGTGAAGCTGGTGCAGGAATATCGCCAGTTCGACTTCCTGTCGCCGTGGGAGGGCGCGAAATACGTGCTGCCGGGCGACGAGAAAGCCCCGGAGGCGAAGAAGTGAAACCCGGCCTGACCCCCGGTGCCCGCGCCCGCTTCCGCATGACGGTGGCCGAGGGCGATACCGTGCGTGCGCTGTTCTCGGACCGGGGCGCATTTCCGCAGATGCCGGCGGTCTTCGCCACGGCCAAGATGGTCGGGCTGATGGAATGGGCCTGCGTCGAGCAGCTGCGCCCCTATTACGAGGAAGGCGAGGATTCGCTGGGCGTGCATGTGGACGTGGACCACAGTGCCCCGACCCTGCCCGGGCAGGAGGTGACGGTCGAGACCGAGGTCGAGGAGATCGACGGCCGCTTCATCTGGTTCCGGGTCGTGGCCCATGACGGCATCGACCGCATCGGCGCCGGCCGGCATCGCCGCGCGCTGATCGACACCGCGAAATTCAACGACCGGCTGGCCGCCAAACGCGCCAGGGCCGGGCTGGAGGGATGACCATGGACGGCGACATCCGCAAGAACATCTATGACGACGGCTCGGTCGACGCCCTGACCGGCGAACAGAGCATCCGCAACTTCAACATCAATTTCGGCCCGCAACACCCGGCCGCGCATGGCGTGCTGCGCATGGTGCTGGAGCTGGACGGCGAGATCGTCGAGCGCGCCGACCCGCATATCGGCCTGCTGCACCGCGGCACCGAGAAGCTGATGGAAAGCCGCACCTATCTGCAGAACCTGCCCTATCTGGACCGGCTCGACTATGTAGCGCCGATGAACCAGGAGCATGCCTGGTGCCTGGCCATCGAGCGGCTGACCGGCACGCAGATCCCGCGCCGCGCCAGCCTGATCCGGGTGCTCTATTCCGAGATCGGCCGCATCCTGAACCACCTGATGGGCCTGACCACCGGCGCGCTGGACATCGGCGCCCTGACCCCGCCGCTCTGGGGCTTCGAGGCGCGCGAGGAGCTGATGGTCTTCTACGAGCGCGCCTGCGGGGCGCGGCTGCACGCCGCCTATTTCCGCCCGGGCGGGGTGCACCAGGACCTGCCGCCGGACCTGCTGGACGATATCGAGGAATGGTGCGAGCGCTTCCCCAAGCTGGTCGACGACCTCGACACCCTGCTGGTCGAGAACCGGATCTTCAAGCAGCGCCTGGTCGGCATCGGCGTGGTGACCGAGGAGGACGCGCTGAACTGGGGCTATACCGGGGTGATGGTGCGCGGCTCGGGCTTGGCCTGGGACCTGCGCCGCAGCCAGCCCTATGAATGCTACGACGAGTTCGACTTCCAGATCCCGGTCGGCACCAATGGCGATTGCTATGACCGCTTCCTGTGCCGCATGGCCGAGATGCGCGAATCGACCAGGATCATGCAGCAGGCGATCCAGAAGCTGCGGGCAGAACCCGCCGGCGACGTGCTGGCGCGCGGCAAGCTGACCCCGCCCAAGCGCGCCGACATGAAGCGCGACATGGAAAGCCTGATCCACCATTTCAAGCTTTACACCGAGGGCTTCAAGGTTCCGGCCGGCGAGGTCTATGCCGCCGTCGAGGCCCCCAAGGGCGAATTCGGCGTCTATCTGGTCGCCGACGGCACCAACAAGCCCTGGCGGGCCAAGCTGCGGGCGCCGGGATTTGCGCATCTGCAGTCGATCGACTGGATGTCGCGCGGCCACATGCTGGCCGACGTTCCGGCGATCATCGCCACGCTCGACATCGTTTTCGGAGAGGTTGACCGCTGATGCTGCGCCGTCTGTCCCCCATCCAGCCGGACTCGTTCGAGTTCACGCCCGACAACCTGGAATGGGCCCGCGCCCAGATGACCAAATACCCGGAAGGCCGCCAGCAATCGGCGATCATCCCGGTGCTGTGGCGCGCGCAGGAGCAAGAGGGCTGGCTGTCCCGCCCGGCCATCGAATATTGCGCCGACCTGCTGGGCATGCCCTATATCCGCGCGCTGGAAGTCGCGACCTTCTACTTCATGTTCCAGCTGCAGCCGGTCGGCTCGGTCGCGCATATCCAGATCTGCGGCACCACCACCTGCATGATCTGCGGCGCCGAGGACCTGATCCGGGTCTGCAAGGAAAAGATCGCGCCCGAGCCGCATGCGCTGTCGGCCGATGGCCGGTTCTCGTGGGAAGAGGTCGAATGCCTGGGCGCCTGCACCAACGCGCCCATGGCCCAGATCGGCAAGGATTTCTACGAGGACCTGACCGCCGAGAAGCTTTCGGCGCTGATCGACCGCTTCGCCGCGGGCGAGGTGCCGGTGCCGGGACCGCAGAACGGCCGCTTCTCGGCCGAGGCCCTGGGCGGACCGACCGCGCTGGCCGATCTGAAGGGCGGCGAGCCGTATAACGGCAGCGTGGCGCTGGCGGTGCGGCTGGGCGACACGGTCAAGCGCATCGACGGCACCGAGGTTCCGATCACCACGCCTTGGCTTGGCGCGGAAAAGCGCGCTTAATTCACGAAGGCGGAGAGAAGTCCGATCACGATGGAACGGGTTGAGTGCAACAGGAACTGCTGGATCTCGGCGGCTATCGCCGGGGTCTTGGTGCTGTTGTCCGCCTCGGGAATCGGTGATCTGCACTGGCTGGCCGGGCTGTTCCTGGGCGTCGTGACCTTCGTGCTGTTCGGCGCGCTGATGGTCTGGCTGCTCTGCGAGGGGCAACCCGAGCCGCTGCCGCCCTTCGTGCCGGTGATGCCCGAGGATCTGCAGCGCCGCCAGCTGGACAGCCAGCCCGAGGCGCTGCTGGTCTCGGCCCTGCTGCCCGAGCAGCCGACGGCGGCGCAGTTGCCCATTGACAAGGCCATGCCGGCCGGGGCGGGCGCGGCGGCGGCCGACGACCTGCGGCGGATCAAGGGCATCGGTCCCAAGATCTCGGACTGGCTGCAGGAGAATGGCGTAACGCGCTATGCGCAGATCGCCGCCTGGGACGCCCAGACTTCGGCGGCTTTCGCGCAGCGCATGGGCCGGATGGGCAGCCGGATCGAGGCCGACGACTGGGTCGGCCAGGCGAAGCTTCTGGCGGCGGGGGGCGAGACTGCCCATTCGCGCCGCGTCGATACGGGCGAGGCCGGCTGATGGCCCGCCCCGCGAAACAGGACCCGGCGCAGGGCCAGGCGGCCGATGCGCGGCAGATGCGGCTGGTGGCGGTGGTGATCGCCGTCACCATGGCGCTGTGGCTTGGGGTGCAATGGCTGGGGGGTCAGCAGGACTGGCCCGCGAAATACGCCTTTCTCGCCGATCTGGCGGCGATTGGGGCCTTGATCTGGTCGCTGTTGGTGACCTGGCGGATCTGGCGGCGGCGCAATGCGTCCTCGCAGGGACAAGGATAAGACGATGCTGAACGATCAGGACCGGATCTTTACGAACATCTACGGCATGGGCGACCGCAGCCTGGCCGGCGCGAAATCGCGCGGCTGCTGGGACGGCACCGCCGCCATCATCCAGCGCGGCCGCGACAAGATCATCGACGAGATGAAGGCTTCGGGCCTGCGCGGCCGTGGCGGCGCCGGCTTCCCGACCGGCATGAAATGGTCCTTCATGCCCAAGGAATCGGACGGCCGCCCCTCCTACCTGGTCATCAACGCCGACGAATCCGAGCCCGCGACCTGCAAGGACCGCGAGATCATGCGCCACGATCCGCACACGCTGATCGAAGGCGCGCTGATCGCCAGCTTCGCCATGGGCGCCCATGCGGCCTATATCTACATCCGCGGCGAGTTCATCCGCGAGCGCGAGGCGCTGCAGGCCGCCATCGACGAATGCTATGACGCGGGGCTGCTGGGCCGCAATGCGGCGGGTTCGGGCTGGGACTTCGACCTCTACCTGCACCACGGCGCCGGCGCCTATATCTGCGGCGAGGAAACCGCGCTGCTGGAAAGCCTGGAGGGCAAGAAGGGCATGCCGCGCATGAAGCCGCCCTTCCCGGCCGGGGCGGGGCTCTACGGCTGCCCGACCACGGTGAACAATGTCGAGTCGATCGCCGTGGTGCCGACCATCCTGCGCCGCGGCGCCGAATGGTTCGCGGGCTTCGGCCGCCCGAACAACGCCGGCGTGAAGCTGTTCGGCCTGACCGGCCATGTCAACACCCCCTGCGTGGTCGAGGAGGCCATGTCGATCCCCATGCGCGAACTGATCGAGAAGCATGGCGGCGGCATCCGCGGCGGCTGGAAGAACCTCAAGGCGGTGATCCCCGGCGGCGCCTCCTGCCCGGTGCTGACCGCCGAGATGTGCGAAAACGCCATCATGGACTATGACGGCATGCGCGAGCTGAAATCCAGCTTCGGCACCGCCTGCATGATCGTCATGGACCAATCGACCGACGTGGTGAAGGCGATCTGGCGGCTGTCGAAATTCTTCAAGCACGAAAGCTGCGGCCAGTGCACGCCCTGCCGCGAAGGCACCGGCTGGATGATGCGGGTGATGGAGCGGCTGGTGCGCGGCGATGCCGAGGTCGAGGAGATCGACATGCTCTTCGACGTGACCAAGCAGGTCGAGGGCCACACCATCTGCGCGCTCGGCGACGCGGCCGCCTGGCCGATCCAGGGCCTGATCCGCAACTTCCGCGAGGAGATCGAGGACCGCATCAAGGCCAAGCGCACCGGGCGCATGGGCGCGATGGCGGCGGAGTAGGGCCCATGGCGCAGCTCCGGGACAATGCGGCGCGACGGACCCCCTTGGGGGAGCGCGCCCGCATGGCCGGGCAGCGCTCAAGACAAGGTGTCGAACCCATGGGACGCGGCCGTGTTATGACCGGGTGTCATGACAGAAAGGCCAAAGCCATGAAACTTCTGCCGCTTGCCTTGATGGGGGCCGTGCTGGCGACGCCTGCCGCCGCGCTGGAGCCGCTGAGCAAGGAAAAATACATCAACGACCGGCTGATCGCGGCGCGCATCGCCGACCGCATCCGCCGCACCTGTCCCAGCATCGACGGCCGCATCCTCTATGCCTATGGCGAGGCGCGGAAGCTGAAGTCCTATGCCCGCAACAAGGGCTATTCCAACGCCCAGATCGACGCCTTCCTGGACAGCAAGGAAGACAAGAAGCGCATCTATGCCGTGGCCGAGGATTACCTGGTCCGCAACGGCGCCACGGCCGACGATGCCGAGAGCTTCTGCCGCATCGGCCGGCAGGAGATCCAGAAGAATACCGTGATTGGCAGCCTGCTGGTGGCGAAATGACGAAATGGCTCAACCGGATCGGACTGGGACTGATGGCCGCCGCCGCTGCCGCGATGATCGCGGCGGACGCCTTTGCGGGCGAGCCTTCGGACCCGTTTCAGCCGACGGCGCAGAAATTCTATCTGCAATTCTCGATCTTCGCGCCGGGCGACCTGCAATGCGACGCGACCGGGCCGGGGGTGCGCACCAAGCTGACGCGCGGGATCACCGGGGCGCCGCTCTTGCGCATCACCGGCAATGCGGCGGGGGCCGAGATCGCCTGCCGGACCCGCGACGGCAGCCGCTACACCACCGACGTGAACCGCCGGGTGCGCTACAACACCGCCGGCGCGGTGCGGGCGACGGTGATCTTCCAGCCCGGCCAGGAAGCGGCCGCCGTGCTGGTCACGCGCGACAATGAATCAGACAGAATGGTGCCGACCGTCTATCCGCGCGCCTTCGTGAAGGTGCAGGAATGACGGTGCACAGGACAACCGGGCCAGCCTTGGGCCAGCATTTGAAACTCGCATCGGCCAGCCGCCGCCGCGGGGCATGAGGGAAGACGAAAGATGGCAGATCTTCGCAAGATCAAGATCGACGACGTGGTTATCGAGGTCGATCCGAACCTGACCCTGATCCAGGCCTGCGAGCAGGCCGGGATCGAGGTGCCGCGCTTCTGCTATCACGAGCGGCTGTCCATCGCCGGCAACTGCCGCATGTGCCTGGTCGAGGTGGTGGGCGGCCCGCCCAAGCCTGCCGCCTCCTGCGCCATGCAGGTCAAGGACCTGCGCCCCGGCCCGGACGGCGCCCCCAGCGAGATCCGCACCAACAGCCCCATGGTCAAGAAGGCCCGCGAGGGGGTGATGGAGTTCCTGCTCATCAACCACCCGCTCGACTGCCCGATCTGCGACCAGGGCGGCGAATGCGACCTGCAGGACCAGGCCGTGGCCTATGGCGTCGATTTCAGCCGCTACCGCGAGCCGAAGCGCGCCTCCGAGGATTTGAACCTCGGCCCGCTGGTCGAAACGCATATGACGCGCTGCATTTCCTGCACCCGCTGCGTGCGCTTCACCACCGAGGTCGCCGGCATCACCCAGATGGGCCAGACCGGCCGCGGCGAGGACAGCGAGATCACCAGCTATCTGAACCAGACGCTGGAATCGAACCTGCAGGGCAATATCATCGACCTGTGCCCGGTCGGCGCGCTGGTCAGCAAGCCCTATGCCTTCACCGCCCGGCCGTGGGAGCTGACCAAGACCGAATCCATCGACGTGATGGACGCGCTGGGGTCGAATATCCGCGTCGATACCAAGGGCCGCGAGGTCATGCGCATCCTGCCGCGCAACCATGACGGCGTGAACGAGGAATGGATCAGCGACAAGACCCGCTTCGTCTGGGACGGGCTGCGCCGCCAGCGCCTCGACCGGCCCTATATCCGCGAGAATGGCAAGCTGCGCCCGGCCTCCTGGCCCGAGGTGCTGGAGGCCGCAGCGCGGGCGATGCAGGGCAAGAAACTTGCCGGGCTGATCGGTGACCTGGTCCCGGTCGAGGCGGCGTTCAGCCTGAAGCAACTGGTCGAGGGGCTGGGCGGCACCGTTGAATGCCGCACCGACGGCGCGCGGCTGCCGGCCGGCAACCGTTCGGCCTATGTCGGCACGGCGCGGATCGAGGACATCGACAGCGCCAGGCGCATCCTGCTGATCGGCACCAACCCGCGCGACGAGGCGCCGGTGCTGAATGCCCGCATCCGCAAGGCCTGGGCGCATGGCGCGCAGGTCGCGCTGATCGGCGAGCCGGTGGACCTGACCTATGACTACCACCATTTCGGCAATGACCGTGCCGCGCTGGCCAGGCTGCTGGACGAGGATCTGGCGAACAAGGACGGCACGCCCGGCATCGTCATCGTCGGCCAGGGCGCGCTGCGCGAGGCCGATGGCGAGGCGGTGCTGGCCAATGCCATGCGCATCTGCGAGCTGGGCGATTGCAAGCTGCTGGTGCTGCATACCGCCGCCGGCCGCGTCGGTGCCGTGGACGTGGGCGCGGTGACCGAGGGCGGCCTGCTTGCCGCCATCGAGGGCGCGGAGGTGGTCTATAACCTCGGCGCCGACGAGGTGGACATCGCTGCCGGTCCCTTCGTGATCTATCAGGGCAGCCATGGCGACCGCGGCGCGCATCGCGCCGACATCATCCTGCCCGGCGCCTGCTATACCGAGGAAAGCGGGCTGTTCGTGAATACCGAGGGCCGGCCGCAGCTGGCCGTCCGCGCCAATTTCGCGCCCGGCGAGGGCAAGGAGAACTGGGCGATCCTGCGCGCGCTGTCCGCCGAGCTGGGCAAGACCCAGCCCTGGGACAGCCTGGCCGGGCTGCGCCGCAAGCTGGTCGAGGCGGTGCCGCATCTGGCGCAGATCGATCAGGTGCCGCAGAACGACTGGCAGCCGCTGGACCGCCTGGACCTGGGCCAGGCGAGCTTCCGCTATGCGATCAAGGATTTCTACCTGACCAACCCCATCGCGCGCGCCTCGCCGCTGATGGGCGAGCTTTCGGCGATTGCGGCGGCGCGCAAGGCCCCGCCCCTGGCGGCGGAGTGAACAGGATGCGGTCCCGTCTGGCCCTGCTGATCGGAATGGGTGCCACGGCCCTGCTGGCCGGCTGCGGCGATTCGAAGACCGATTTGCGTCCCCAGCCCAAACCGGCCGAGCTGGGTGTCGCGGTGCTGCAAAGCGACGGCGGCTCGCCCTACAAGAAGGTGCTGACCAAGGGCCGGATCTCGACCAAGTCGGGCGAGATCCTGATCCTGGAGCCCGACGGATCGGTCAGCGAGATGGCGCTGGACAGCCCCGAGGGCCGCGACGCCTTCGCGGTGACCGAGGCGGATCTGCTGGCGCTGAACGCCAATCTGGACCTCGACCTGTCGGGACTGCCTGACATGGGCCCGGTGCGCAAGCGCGAACCCACCGCGCAGGAAAAGGCGCTGGCCGCGTTCGCCGCCCGCACCCGGCCGCTGCGGCTGAACCTGCCTTCGAGCTTCGAGGCCGATCCCAAGGATTTCCAGGGCGCGCAGGTGACGGCCCTGGCCAATTCGCGCAAGGGCGCGGACAGCCTGGTGGAAGTGACCGCGAACCTGCAAGCCGGGGTGGACGCCGACACGGCCTTCGCCTATGCCACATGCGCGCTGGCCAACTGGGCCGACGCCAAGGGGACGCCTTACGCCCGCCACATCCGCACGCTCAGGGACAAGCGCAACGGCAAGATGGTCGTCGGCTCGGTGTTCACCCTGTCCGCGGAGAAACCGATGGGCCTGACGGTGATGACAACGAAAGAGACCTTGCAGGAATGCAAGGCACGCGGCATTCCCGCGGCGTGAGAGAAGGGACGAAAGATCATGGCTGAATTCTGGGCCTCGCCCTATGGTTTCGCGCTCAGCCTGCTCTTGCAGGGTCTGGCGGTCATTGCCTTTGTCATGGGCTCGCTGATCTTCATGGTCTATGGCGACCGCAAAATCTGGGCGGCGGTCCAGATGCGCCGGGGTCCCAACGTGGTCGGACCCTGGGGCCTGCTGCAGACTTTTGCCGATGCGCTGAAATACGTCGTCAAGGAAATCGTCATCCCGGCCGGCGCCGACAAGTTCATCTTCTTCCTGGCGCCCTTCCTGTCGATGATGCTGGCGTTGTTCGCCTTCGTGGTGATCCCCTTCGACGAGGGCTGGGTCATGGCGAACATCAACGTCGGCATCCTGTTCGTCTTTGCCGCCTCGTCTCTGGAAGTCTACGGCTCGATCATGGGCGGCTGGGCCTCGAACTCGAAATATCCGTTCCTGGCCTCGCTGCGCTCGGCCTCGCAGATGATCTCCTACGAGGTGTCGATGGGGCTGATCATCATCGGCATCATCATCTCCTCGGGCTCGATGAACCTGACCGAGATCGTGCTGGCGCAAAAGGGCGATTACGGCCTTCTGAACTGGTACTGGCTGCCGCACCTGCCGATGGTGGTGCTGTTCTTCGTCTCGGCGCTGGCCGAAACCAACCGCCCGCCCTTCGACCTCGCCGAGGCCGAATCCGAGCTGGTCGCCGGCCACATGGTCGAATATTCGTCCACGCCTTACCTGCTGTTCATGGCGGGCGAATATATCGCCATCTACCTGATGTGCGCGCTGCTTTCGCTGCTGTTCTTCGGCGGCTGGCTGTCGCCGGTGCCGTTCATCGCCGACGGCTGGTGGTGGATGGTCATCAAGATGTGGTTCTGGTTCTACATGTTCGCCATGGTCAAGGCGATCGTGCCCCGCTATCGCTACGACCAGCTGATGCGGATCGGCTGGAAGGTGTTCCTGCCCCTGTCGCTGGGCTGGGTGGTGCTGGTCGCGATCCTGGCCCGTTACGAAGTGCTGGGCGGCTTCTGGGCTCGCTTCGCAGTCGGAGGATAAGCCATGTATTCCAACAAGCTAGCCGAGGCATTTGCCAAAGCCAGTGAGACCGACAAGGTGGAGCTGGCGCATTTCCTCGCCAACAACCTGGACAATGCGGAACAGGCGCAGGACAGCGCCCGCATCCGGGACTATGTCGCCGCGTTCGACCGTTTCGCGGCGCCGCGGGAAGGGGAGCGTTTCTGATGGCCTTCGATTTCGCGCGGGCGACCAAGTATTTCCTGATGTGGGACTTCATCAAGGGCTTCGGCCTGGGCATGCGCTATTTCGTGGCGCCCAAGCCGACGCTGAACTACCCGCATGAAAAGGGCCCGCTGTCGCCGCGTTTCCGCGGCGAGCACGCGCTGCGCCGCTATCCGAACGGCGAGGAACGCTGCATCGCCTGCAAATTGTGCGAGGCGATCTGCCCGGCCCAGGCCATCACCATCGACGCCGAACCGCGCGAGGACGGCTCGCGCCGCACCACGCGCTACGACATCGACATGACCAAGTGCATCTATTGCGGCTTCTGCCAGGAGGCCTGCCCGGTCGATGCCATCGTCGAGGGGCCGAACTTCGAATACGCCACCGAGACCCGCGAGGAGCTGTTCTACGACAAGCAGAAGCTGCTTGCGAACGGCGAGCGCTGGGAGGCTGAGATCGCCCGCAACCTGCAGATGGATGCGCCCTACAGATGACCGATGCGTTCACCAGGCTTTTCGCGCAGATGATGGCTTCCGGCCAGGAGATGGCGCGCGCCTTCAACCCGGCGCTGGAACATTTCGACATGCGCGCCATGGAAAAGCTGGTGCCGACGATCCCTGCCGACATGCTGGAAATGTGGTTCGGCAAGACCTTCAACCGCGAGGGGCTGGACGCCAAGACGCGCCTGCTTCTCACCATCGGCGCGATCACCGTTCAGGGCGCGCTGGCCGAGCCGCAGCTGCGCCTGACCATCCGTCAGGCGCTGGCGGCCGGCGCCACCAAACGCGAGATCGCCGAGACGATCTTTCAGATGAGCATGTTCGGCGGGCTGCCTGCGATGCAGAAGGCGCTCGAGATCGCCCAGAGCGTCTATGCCGAGGAGGACGAGGAATGATGACCTTCGCTTTCTACCTGTTCGCGGTCTGCTGCTGTGTCGCGGGCTTCATGGTCGTGATCAGCCGCAACCCGGTGCATTCGGTGCTGTGGTTGATCCTCGCCTTCTTCTCGGCGGCCGGCCTGTTCGTGCTGCAGGGCGCGGAATTCGTCGCCATGCTGCTGGTCGTGGTCTATGTCGGCGCCGTGGCGGTGCTGTTCCTGTTCGTGGTGATGATGCTCGACGTGGATTTCGCCGAGCTCAAGGGCGAGCTGGCGCGCTACCTGCCGCTGGCGCTGCTGATCGGCGTGGTGCTGCTGGCGCAGCTGGGCATCGCCTTTTCCGGCTGGACGGCCTCGGACCAGGCCGAGGCGCTGCGCGCGGCGCCGGTGGTCGAGGGGGTGCAGAACACCCGCGGGCTGGGCATGGTGCTTTACGACCGCTACGTGCTGATGTTCCAGCTGGCCGGCATGGTGCTGCTGGTCGCGATGATCGGGGCCATCGTTCTGACCATGCGCCACCGCCGCGACATCAAGCGCCAGAACGTGCTGGAGCAGATGTGGCGCGACCCGGCCAAGGCCATCGAGATGCGGGACGTGAAGCCGGGGCAGGGGCTTTGAACGCGGCAAGCTGGACCGCGATAGCCATCGGGATCGTCACGGCGATCCCAGTAGCAAACGGATATTTCAACGGGTGAACGACCCGGAGGGACCAGGACGATGATCGGATTGACACATTACCTTGTCGTGGGGGCGATACTGTTCGTCACCGGCATTTTCGGCATCTTCGTGAACCGAAAGAACGTCATCGTCATCCTGATGTCGATCGAGCTGATGCTTCTGGCGGTGAACATCAACTTCGTCGCCTTCTCGACCCATCTGGGCGACCTGGCGGGGCAGGTCTTCACCATGTTCATCCTGACCGTGGCGGCGGCCGAAGCCGCCATCGGCCTGGCGATCCTGGTCGTCTTCTTCCGCAACCGCGGCACCATCGCGGTAGAAGACGTCAACGTGATGAAGGGATAAGGCGGCATGGAAAAGATCGTCCTCTTTGCGCCCCTCGTCGGGTCGCTGATCGCCGGCTTCGGCTGGCGCGCGATCGGCGAGAAGGCCGCGCAATACCTGACCACCGGCATCCTGTTCCTGTGCTGCCTGCTCAGCTGGTACCTGTTCCTGTCCTTCGACGGCGTGCCGCGGCACATCCCGGTGCTGGACTGGGTGGTGGCCGGCGACTTTCACGCGGAATGGGCGATCCGGCTGGACCGGCTGACCGCGATCATGCTGATCGTGGTGAACACGGTCTCGGCGCTGGTGCACATGTATTCGCTGGGCTACATGGCCCATGACGACAATTTCGAGCATCACGAGCACTACAGGGCGCGCTTCTTCGCCTATCTGTCGTTCTTCACCTTCGCCATGCTGATGCTGGTGACGGCGGACAACCTCTTGCAGATGTTCTTCGGCTGGGAGGGCGTGGGCGTCGCCTCCTACCTGCTGATCGGCTTCTACTACAAGAAGCAGTCGGCGGGCGCGGCGGCGATGAAGGCCTTCATCGTCAACCGGGTCGGCGACTTCGGCTTCCTCCTGGGCATCTTCGGCCTCTACTGGCTGACCGGCACGATCCAGTTCGACGAGATCTTCGCCCAGGTCCCCGAGATCGCCCAGACCCAGATGCATTTCCTGTGGCGCGACTGGAACGCGGCGAACCTGCTGGGCTTCCTGCTGTTCGTCGGCGCCATGGGCAAGTCGGCGCAACTGTTCCTGCACACCTGGCTTCCCGACGCGATGGAGGGTCCGACCCCGGTCTCGGCGCTGATCCATGCCGCGACCATGGTGACGGCGGGCGTGTTCCTGGTCTGCCGCATGTCGCCGCTTTACGAATTCGCGCCCGATGCCAAGCATTTCATCGTCATCATCGGCGCCAGCACCGCCTTCTTCGCCGCGACCGTGGGCCTGGTGCAGAACGACATCAAGCGCGTCATCGCCTATTCGACCTGCTCGCAGCTGGGCTACATGTTCGTGGCGGCGGGCGTCGGCGTCTATTCGGCGGCGATGTTCCACCTGCTGACCCACGCCTTTTTCAAGGCCATGCTGTTCCTGGGCGCCGGCTCGGTGATCCATGCCATGCACCACGAACAGGACATGCGGAACTATGGCGGACTGCGCAAGAAGATCCCGCTGACCTTCTGGGCGATGATGATCGGCACCTTCGCCATCACCGGCGTCGGCATCCCGCTGACCCATATCGGCTTCGCCGGCTTCCTGTCCAAGGACGCCATCATCGAAAGCGCCTGGGCGGGCAGCGGCTATGCCTTCTGGCTGCTGGTGATCGCCGCCTGCTTCACCAGTTTCTACAGCTGGCGGCTGATCTTCCTGACCTTCTACGGCAAGCCGCGCGGCGATCATCATGCCCATGACCATGCGCATGAAAGCCCGCCGGTGATGACCATCCCGCTGGGGGTGCTGGCCATCGGCGCGGTCCTTGCCGGCATGGTCTGGTACGGCCCCTTCTTCGGCGACCATCACAAGGTCACGGAATATTTCCACATCGCCGGCACGCATCACGAAGCGGCCGAGGGCGAAGCGGCGGAACACGCACCCACCGAGGCGCCCGCGACCGAGGCGGCCCCGGCCGAACATGCCGCCGCCGATACGGCCGAGGGCGAAGCAGCTGCCCCCGCTGCGCCTGTCGCCGCGCCGGTCGGCGGTGCGATCTACATGCATCCCGACAACCACATCATGGACGAGGCGCACCATGCGCCCGCCTGGGTCAAGGTCTCGCCCTTCATCGCCATGGTTCTGGGGCTGGTCACCGCCTTCTTCTTCTACATCGCCAACCCGACGCTGCCGCGGCGGCTGGCGGCGCAGCAGCCGGCGCTGTACCAGTTCCTGCTCAACAAGTGGTATTTCGACGAGATCTACGACTTCCTCTTCGTCCGCCCAGCGAAATGGCTCGGCCGCGCGCTGTGGAAGGGCGGCGACGGCGCCGTCATCGACGGCACCATCAACGGCGTGGCCATGGGGCTGATCCCGCGGCTGACCCGTGCGGCGGTCCGGGTGCAATCGGGCTATCTGTTCCACTACGCCTTCGCGATGGTTCTGGGCATCGTGGGCTTGCTGATCTGGGTGATGATGCGGGGCGCGCACTGACATGACGAACCTACTTTCCATCATCACCTTCCTGCCGATCGTCGCCGCCATCATCATGGCGCTGTTCCTGCGCGGCCAGGACGAGGCCGCGGCGCGCAACGCCAAGTGGCTGGCGCTGCTGACCACGACGGCGACCTTCGTGATCTCGCTCTTCGTGCTGTTCCGCTTCGACCCGGCCAATACCGGCTTCCAGTTCGTCGAGGATCACGCCTGGATCATGGGCCTGCGCTACAAGATGGGCGTGGACGGGATCTCGGTGCTGTTCGTGCTGCTGACCACCTTCATGATGCCGCTGACCATCCTCTCGACCTGGCAGGTCGAAACCAAGGTCAAGGAATACATGATCGCCTTCCTGGTGCTGGAAGGGCTGATGATCGGCGTCTTCATCGCGCTGGACCTGGTGCTGTTCTACCTGTTCTTCGAGGCCGGGCTGATCCCGATGTTCCTGATCATCGGCATCTGGGGCGGCAAGGACCGCATCTATGCGTCCTTCAAGTTCTTCCTCTACACCTTCCTCGGCTCGGTGCTGATGCTGGTCGCGATGATCGCCATGTATCGCATGGCGGGCACCACCGACATCCCTACGCTTCTGACCTTCGACTTCCCGTCCGAGACCTATCGCCTGCTGGGCGTCACCGTGGTCGGCGGCACGCAGATGCTGCTGTTCCTGGCTTTCTTCGCCAGCTTCGCGGTCAAGATGCCGATGTGGCCGGTCCATACCTGGCTGCCCGACGCGCACGTGCAGGCGCCGACCGCGGGCTCGGTCCTGCTGGCGGCGGTGCTCTTGAAGATGGGCGGCTACGGCTTCCTGCGCTTCTCGCTGCCGATGTTCCCGGTCGCCAGCGGCGTGGCCCAGCCCTATGTCTTCTGGCTCTCGGCCATCGCTATCGTCTACACCTCGCTGGTGGCGCTGGCGCAGTCGGACATGAAGAAGGTCATCGCCTATTCCTCGGTCGCCCATATGGGCTACGTGACCATGGGCATCTTCGCGGTGAACCAGGTCGGCGTCGACGGGGCCATCTTCCAGATGCTGTCGCACGGCTTCATCTCGGGCGCGCTGTTCCTGTGCGTGGGCGTGATCTACGACCGCATGCACACGCGCGAGATCGACGCCTATGGCGGGCTGGTGAACCGGATGCCGGCCTATGCGGCGGTGTTCATGTTCTTCACCATGGCCAATGTGGGCCTGCCCGGCACATCGGGCTTCGTGGGCGAGTTCCTGACCCTGCTCGGCACCTTCCGCGCCAATACCTGGGTGGCGCTGGTGGCGGCGACCGGGGTGATCTTCTCGGCCGCCTATGCGCTCTGGCTGTATCGCCGGGTGACCTTCGGCCAGCTGATCAAGGAAAGCCTGAAGTCGATCACCGACATGACCCCGCGCGAGCGCTGGATCTTCGTGCCGCTGATCGCCATGACGCTGATCCTGGGCGTCTATCCGCGGCTGGTCACCGACGTGACCGGGCCGGCGGTGGAAAGCCTGCTCAATGACTACAACCAGAGCCAGCCGGCGGCGCCCGTCGCCACGGCCCAAGCCAGCCACTAGGGGACAGACATGACCTCGCTCGACTTCTCGACCATTCTGCCCGAGGTGGTGCTGGCCGCTTACGCTTTGGCCGCGCTGATGGCGGGGGCCTACCTGGGCAAGGACAAGCTGGCGCGGACGCTGCTCTGGGTCACGGTCCTGGCCTTCCTGGTCGTCGCCGCCATGGTCGGCCTTGGCAACCGTGCCGATCAGGCCGCCTTCCACGACATGTTCATTGACGACGGCTTCTCGCGCTTCGCCAAGGTGGTGACGCTGGTCGCCGCCGCCGCCGTCCTGGCGATGAGCGCCGATTACCTGCAGCGCCGCAACATGCTGCGGTTCGAGTTCCCGATCCTCGTCGCGCTGGCGGTGCTGGGCATGATGTTCATGGTCTCGGCCGGCGACCTGCTGACGCTCTACATGGGGCTGGAGCTGCAGTCGCTGGCGCTTTACGTCGTCGCCGCCATGCGCCGCGACTCGGTGCGCTCGTCCGAGGCGGGGCTGAAATATTTCGTGCTGGGCTCGCTTTCCTCGGGCCTGCTGCTCTATGGCGCCTCGCTGGTCTACGGCTTTGCCGGCACCACGAACTTCTCGGGCATCATCACCGTGATCGAGGGCGGGCACCTGTCGCTGGGCGTGCTGTTCGGCCTGGTGTTCATGCTGGTCGGCCTGGCCTTCAAGGTCTCGGCCGTGCCCTTCCACATGTGGACGCCGGACGTCTACGAGGGCTCGCCCACGCCGGTGACCGCCTTCTTCGCCACCGCGCCCAAGGTCGCGGCCATGGCGCTGATCGCGCGGCTGGTCTTCGACGCCTTCGGCCATGTCATCGGCGACTGGAGCCAGATCGTCGCCGCGCTGGCGGTCATGTCGATGTTCCTGGGCTCGATCGCCGGGATCGGGCAGAGCAACATCAAGCGGCTGATGGCCTATTCCTCGATCGCGCATATGGGCTTCGCGCTGGTCGGCCTGGCGGCGGGCACCGCGCTCGGCGTGCAGTCCATGCTGCTCTACATGACCATCTACGCGGTGATGAACGTCGGCACCTTCGCCTTCATCCTGTCGATGGAGCGCGACGGCGTGCCGGTCACCGACCTGGCCTCGCTGAACCGCTTCGCCTGGAACGAGCCGGTCAAGGGGCTGGCCATGCTGGTGCTGCTGTTCAGCCTGGCGGGCGTGCCGCCGACGCTGGGCTTCTTCGCCAAGTTCGGCGTGCTGACCGCGGCCGTCGATGCCGGGCTGGGCTGGCTGGCGGTGCTGGGCGTCATCGCCTCGGTCATCGGCGCCTTCTACTACCTGCGCATCGTCTACTACCTGTATTTCGGCGGCGAGAGCGAGGGCGTCACCTCGCGCATGGGCGCGGTGCAATATCTGGGGCTGATGGTCCCGGCGCTGGTCATGCTGGTCGGTGCGATCAACATGTTCGGTGTCGATGCCGCCGCCGGCCGGGCCGCCGAAACGCTGGTGACGCCGACCCTGGCCGCCGACCAGCCTGCCGAGCCGGTCCTGGCCACCGAGCCCGACCAAGGTGAGTGATTCCTGGCCCTCGGGCGTGGCCCGCCATGTGCTGGCCCGCACCGACAGCACCAATGCCGAGGCGCTGCGGCTGGCGCCCGGTCTTTCCGGCCCGGCCTGGGTGATGACCCGCGACCAGTTCGCGGGTCGCGGCCGTCGCGGCCGGGACTGGGTGATGCCGGCCGGGAACTTTGCCGGCACGCTGGTGACGCGGCCCAGGGGCGGGCCGCTGGGCGCGGCGCAGCTGTCCTTCGTCGCGGCGCTGGCGCTTTACGACGCGCTGGCCGATGCCTGTGGCCCTTCGGTGCGGCTGGCGATCAAATGGCCCAACGACGTGCTGCTGAACGGCGGCAAGGTGGCCGGCATCCTGCTGGAGAGTTCCGGCTCGGGTTCGGGCGTGCAGGCCGTCGCGGTCGGCATCGGCGTCAACCTGGCGGCAGCGCCCGACGCGGCGGCGGTCGAGCCCGGCGCGGTGCCGCCGGTATCGGTGCGGGGCGAGACCGGCCATGCCGTCGATCCCGAGGATTTCCTGGACCTGCTGGCCCCGGCCTTCGCGCGCTGGCAGGCGCAGCTGGAAACCTATGGCTTCGCGCCGATCCGCAATGCCTGGCTGGCCCGCGCGGCGAAGCTGGGCGAGCCTATCACCGCCCGCACCGGACGGCTGGAAAGCCGCGGCATCTTCGAGGGCATCGACGACAGCGGCGCGCTGATCCTGCGCACGGCGGCCGGGCGGCAGGTCATTCCCGCCGCCGACGTCTATTTCGGAGGCTAGGCCATGCTGCTTTGCATCGACACCGGCAACACCAACACGGTCTTTTCGGTCTGGGACGGCGAGCGGTTCGTCGGCTTGTGGCGCATCTCGACCGACCATCGGCGCACGGCGGACGAGTATTTCGTCTGGCTGTCCACGCTGATCTCTTTGCAGAAACTGGAACTGGACATCGACGCCTGCATCATCAGCTCGACCGCGCCGCGGGTGGTGTTCAACCTGCGCGTGCTCTGCAACCGCTATTTCGACACCCGCCCGCTGGTGGTGGGCAAGCCGGACTGCCTGCTGCCGGTGGCGCCGCGCGTCGATTTCGGCACCGTAGTCGGCCCGGACCGGCTGGTGAACACGGTGGGCGCCTTCGACCGGCACGGGCCGGACCTGATCGTGGTCGATTTCGGCACCGCCACCACCTTCGACGTGGTGGACACCGACGGCGCCTATGTCGGCGGGGTGATCGCGCCGGGGGTGAACCTGTCGCTGGAGGCGCTGCACATGGGCGCGGCCAGCCTGCCGCATGTCGATGTGACCATGCCCGCCAAGGTGATCGGCACCAATACGGTGGCCTGTATCCAGTCCGGCATCTTCTGGGGCTATATCGGCCTGGTGCAGGGCGTGGTGGACAAGATACGCGAGGAACGCGGACGGCCGATGAAGGTTATAGCTACGGGCGGGCTGGCGCCGCTGTTCGACCAGGGATTTGATTTATTTGACGCGATCGAGGACGATCTGACCATGCATGGCCTGCGCCTGATCCACGATTACAACAAGGAGTTGGGCAATGGCTGAGCGCCTGATCTATCTGCCGCTGGGCGGCGCGGGCGAAATCGGCATGAACGCCTATGTCTACGGCTATGGCCAGCCGGGACGAGAGCGGCTGATCGTCGTCGATTTGGGGGTGACCTTCGGCGACATGGATTCTGCGCCGGGCATCGACCTGATCATGGCCGATGTCGACTGGCTGGAAGCCAATCGGGACCGCATCGACGCCATCTTCATCACCCACGGGCACGAGGATCACGTCGGCGCACTTGGCCTGCTGTGGCCGAAACTGCAAAAGCCGGTGCATTGCCGCCGCTTCACCGGGGCGCTGGCGCGGCTGAAGCTGGAAGAGGCCGGCCAGCCGGTCGACCAGCTGCATATCCACGCCCCGCGCCCCGATGCGGTGACGGCGGGCCCGTTCCGGGTGCAGTTCGTCCCGGTCAGCCATTCGATTCCGGAAAGCTCGGCGCTGATCATCGACACGCCGGCGGGGCGGATCGTGCATACCGGCGATTTCAAGCTGGACGGCACCCCGGTGGTGGGCGAGCCCTTCGACCCGCTCCTCTGGCATGACATCGCCAATGAAGGGCAGGGGGTCAAGGTGCTGACCTGCGATTCCACCAATGTCTTTTCGCCCCATCCCGGCCGGTCCGAGGCGCTGCTGGCCAATCCGCTGCTGGATTTCGTCATGGCGCAGCGGCAGCTGGTGGTGGCGACGACCTTCGCCAGCAACATCGCCCGGCTCAAGACGCTGGCCGAGGCCGGGGTCGCCGCCGGGCGCAAGATCTGCCTGCTTGGCCGGGCCATGCGCCGCATGATCACCGTCGCGGTGGAGACCGGCATCCTGACCAGCTTCCCGCCGCTGATCGGCCCCGAGGAGGCCTCGGAACTGCCGCGCGACAAGGTCATGCTGATCGTCACCGGCAGCCAGGGCGAACGCCGTGCCGCCAGCGCCCAGCTGTCGCGCGGCCGCTACCTGGGCATCGAGCTGAAGGAAGGCGACAGCTTCCTCTTCAGCTCGCGCACCATCCCCGGCAACGAGCGCGGGGTGATCCGCATCATGAACGCGCTCTCGGAAATGGGCGTGGATCTTTACGATGCCGATGACGGGGTCTATCACGTCTCGGGCCATGCCAACCGCCCGGATATCGAGGCGGTGCACGACCTGCTGAAGCCGCAGATCGTCATTCCCATGCATGGCGAGCATATGCACCTGCGCGAACATGCCAAGCTGGCCGAGGCGCGCGGCCTTCATTCGATGGTGGCGACGAACGGCACCATGCTGGACCTGACCGGCGAGGCGCCGCGGGTTGTGGACCAGATCGACACCGGCCGGCTCTATCTGGACGGCACGGCGCTGATCGGCGCCATGGACGGCATCGTGCGCGACCGCATCCGCATGGCGCTGAATGGCCATGCCATGGTCTCGGTCATCATCGACGAGGATGACACGCCCTTGCCCGACGCCTGGGTGGAGCTCTCGGGCCTGCCCGAGAAGGGCCGCGCCGGCGTGCCGCTGGCCCGCAATATCGAGGCCGAGCTGGCCGAGTTCCTGGAACGCGCCGACGACCGCACGGTGATGGACGACGACCGGCTGGAGGAGGCGATCCGCAAGATCACCCGGCAGGTCGCCATGGAGGAGATCGGCAAGAAGCCCGAGGTGACGGTAGTGATCTCGCGCCTGGCGGCGGAATGATCGGGGAATGACTTGACCTTGCGCCGCGCCCGGGGCATGGGCGCGGGCATGAGCGAATTCGACCCGAACCCTCCGCGCCGCAATTTCTACGGCCGCCGCCACGGCAAGACCCTGCGCCAGAGCCAGAAGGGCTACCTGTCCGAGGACCTGGGCAGCCTGCGCCCGCGCGGCATCACCTTCGCCGAGAACCCCGAGAGAAGGCCCATCGACCCGGCGGCGATCTTCGGCGACGCCCGCCCGGTCTGGCTGGAGGTCGGCTTCGGCGGCGGCGAGCACATGGTCCACATGGCGGCGCGCTATCCCGAGATCGGCATCATCGGCTGCGAGCCCTTCATCAACGGCGTCGCCATGCTGCTGGGCAAGATCCGCAATGCCGGCGTGCAGAATGTCAGCGTGCATCCCGGCGATGCCCGCGACCTGATGGACGTGCTGCCCGATGCCTCGATCAGCAAGGCCTTCCTGAACTATCCCGACCCCTGGCCCAAGGCGCGCCATCACCGCCGCCGCTTCGTCACGCCCGAGCACCTGATCCCGCTTGCCCGGGTGATGCGGCCCGGCGCCGAGTTCCGCGTCGCCACCGACATCCCCGATTACGTCCGCCAGACACTCGAGGAGGTGCCGCAGGCCGGCTTCGACCTGCTCCATGCGGGGCCGCAGCCCTGGGACGACTGGCCCAGCACCCGCTACGAGCAGAAAGCCCTGCGCGAGGGCCGGGTGCCGCATTACGTCACCTTCCGCCGGCGGGGGTGAATTTCGGCCGGGCCGATTGCGCCCGGCCGCCGTGACCGCTATCACCTTGCGCGATACGCACCAGGGGGTCCCTCATGTCGCATTCCGCCGAACCGCTGCCGATGACCGCCCGCCGCTCGGGCCCCCTGCGGGGCGAGGCCCGGGTGCCGGGCGACAAGTCGATCAGCCACCGCGCGCTGATCCTGGGTGCGCTGTCGGTGGGCGAGACGCATATCACCGGCCTGCTGGAAGGCCAGGACGTGCTGGACACGGCCAAGGCCATGCAGGCCTTCGGCGCCCGGGTCGAGCGGCTGGGGATCGGCGAATGGAAGGTCAACGGCGTCGGCGTCGGTGGCTTCGCCGAGCCCGAGGGCGTGATCGACTGCGGCAATTCCGGCACCGGCGTGCGGCTGATCATGGGCGCCATGGCCACGACGCCCATCACCGCCACCTTCACCGGCGATGCCAGCCTGTCGCGCCGCCCGATGGGCCGCGTCACCGACCCGCTGGAACTGTTCGGTGCCGAGGTCACGGCGCGCGAGGGCAAGCGCCTGCCGGCCACCATCAGGGGCGCGGCCGATCCGGTGCCGCTGCGCTACAAGACCCCGGTCGCCTCGGCGCAGATCAAGTCGGCGGTGCTGCTGGCGGGCCTGAACGCGCCGGGCGAAACCGTGGTGATCGAATCCGAACCGACCCGCGACCATACCGAGCGCATGCTGGCCGGCTTCGGCGCCAGCATCCGCACCGAAACCACAGACGAGGGCCATGTCATCACCCTGCAGGGCCGGCCGGAGTTGAAGCCGCAGCCGGTGGCGGTGCCGCGCGATCCCTCCAGCGCCGCCTTCCCGGTGGCGGCGGCGCTGATCGTGCCCGGCTCGGAAATCCGCGTCCCCGGCGTCAGCCGCAACCCGACCCGCGACGGGCTCTATGTCACGCTGCTGGAAATGGGCGCCGACATCGCCTTCGAGAACCCGCGCGAAGAGGGCGGCGAGCCGGTGGCCGACCTGGTCGTCCGCCACGGCCCGCTGCAGGGCGTGACCGTGCCGCCCGAACGCGCCGCCAGCATGATCGACGAATTCCCCATCCTTTCGGTCATCGCCTGCTTTGCCGAGGGCACGACCGTGATGCAGGGCGTCCACGAATTGCGGGTCAAGGAAAGCGACCGCATCGACGCCATGGCGGTCGGCCTGCGCGCCAATGGCGCCGAGGTCGAGGACACCCCCGACACCATGACCGTCCATGGCAGGGGCGGGCTGAAAGGCGGCGCCACCTGCGCCACGCATCTCGACCACCGCATCGCCATGTCCTTCCTGGTCGCCGGCCTCGCTTCCGAGCAGCCGATCAGGGTGGACGATGGTGGCCCGATCGCCACCTCCTTCCCGGATTTCCTGCCGCTGATGCGCGGCCTTGGCGCGCAGATCGACTAAGGCGAAGGGGTGCCCGTCACGGATGGCGCCCCAGCTTCTTCGTTCCCCAAATACCCGAATCCGGCCGCGAAACCGGACCAGGCCGCGCCGCCTTTTGCGCTGCGGCCTTCACCGTTTCCCCAATACCCCTGCGCCCGCGCCGCCGGGCGCGCCGTCAGCCTGCCTTGGCGGCCTCGGGATAGCCGATCCCGGCCAGGGCGGCGCGGATCTCGTCCAGGATCGCCGGGTCGTCGATGGTCGCCGGCGGCTTGAACGGCTGGCCGTCGGCGATCTTGGCCATGGTGGCGCGCAGGATCTTGCCCGAGCGGGTCTTGGGCAGCCGCTCGACCACGCAGGCCGACTTGAAGGCCGCGACCGGGCCGATCCGGTCGCGCACCAGCCGCACCACATCCGCCACCACCTTGTCATGCGGCGTCGCCACCCCGGCCTTCAGACACAGGAACCCGACCGGAGACTGGCCCTTCAGGCTGTCCGCCACGCCGATCACCGCGCATTCCGCCACGTCGGGATGCGACGCCAGCACCTCCTCCATGGCGCCGGTCGACAGGCGGTGCCCGGCGACGTTGATCACGTCGTCGGTGCGGGCCATGATATAAAGATAGCCGTCCTCGTCGATATAGCCGGCATCGCCGGTTTCGTAATAGCCGGGGAAATGCTCCAGATAGGACTTGCGGAAGCGGCTTTCCGCATTCCACAGCCCCGGCAGCGTGCCGGGCGGCAAGGGCAGCCTGATGGCGATGGCGCCCAGCGTGCCGGCGGGGACCGGATGCCCGGCCTCGTCCAGGACCTGCACGTCATAGCCGGGCATCGGCACCGAGGGGCTGCCCAGCTTGGTCGGCAGGGTCTCGATGCCGATGGGATTGGCGGCGATGGCCCAGCCGGTCTCGGTCTGCCACCAGTGATCGACGACCGGCACGCCCAGATGCTCCTGCGCCCATTTCACCGTGTCGGGATCGGCGCGCTCGCCGGCCAGGAACAGCGCCTGCAGGTCGTGCAACTTGTAGCGCTTGATCCATTCCCCCTGCGGATCCTCGCGGCGGATGGCGCGCAATGCGGTGGGGGCGGTGAAGAAGCTCTTGATGCGGTGGTTCTGGATGATGCGCCAGAACACGCCCGGATGCGGGGTGCCGACCGGCTTGCCCTCGAAGACCACGGTGGTCGCGCCGGCGATCAGGGGCCCGTAGCAGATATAGGAATGCCCGACCACCCAACCCACGTCCGAGGCGGCCCAGAACCGGTCGCCGGCTGCGATGTTGTAGATGTTGGTCATCGACCATTGCAGCGCCACCAGATGCCCGGCGGTATGGCGCAGCACGCCCTTGGGCTGGCCGGTGGTGCCCGATGTGTAGAGGATATAGGCCGGGTGGTTGCCCTCGACCGGGACGCATTCGGCGGGCTTCACCCCGTATTGGAAGCCGTGCCAGTTGAAATCGCGGCCCTCGACCAGCTTCGCCACCTCCTGCTCGCGCTGGAAGATCACGCAGAATTCGGGCTTGTGCTCGGCCATGTCGATGGCGGCGTCGAGCAGCGGCTTGTAATGCACCACCCGGCTGGGCTCCAGCCCGCAGGAGGCGGCGATGATCGCCTTGGGCCGGCAGTCGTCGATGCGGACGGCCAATTCGTTCGCGGCGAAGCCGCCGAAGACCACGGAATGGATGGCGCCCAGCCGGGCGCAGGCCAGCATCGCCTCCAGCGCCTCGGGGATCATCGGCATGTAGATGATGACCCGGTCGCCCTTTTCGACGCCGCGCATCCGCAGCGCCCCGGCCAGCGAGGCGACGCGATCCTGCAATTGCCGATAGGTGATGCCCTTGCTGGACAGCGTGATCGGGCTTTCATGCTGGATGGCGACCTGGTCGCCGCGACCGGCCAGGACATGGCGGTCGACGGCGTTCCAGCAGGTGTTCACCAGCCCGTCCGAGAACCATTCGTAAAGCGGGGCCTTGTCGTCGAACAGCGCCTTCGAGGGCTTCCGCTGCCAGTCGATCGCCTCGGCGGCCTGCATCCAGAAACCCTCGGGGTCGGCCTGCCAGGCCGCGTAAACGTCGCGATATCCCATGAAACAACTCCTCCCGAGCTATTCCGTGGTTGTTAGGCGAGCGAAAAGCGGTTGCGCAAGAATGTTAACGCCCACAACCGGGGCTGCGACAAAATGTTTTGCAGAATCCGGCCGCCGGGATGCCGATCGCTTTGCAAAGTCGGATATTCTTTGCGTTCGGCTGAAAAATACCTGGCGGTTTGCAAAATGGCCGCCGGGGAAACGGGCCGCGGCAGAATCACCGCGGCCGGTGCCGTTCACTTGTAATGGTCGACCGGGGTGCCGGCGATGGCGCTCATGTTCAGCAGCCCGCGGGTGGTGATCGAGGGGGTGACGATATGCGCGCGGTTGCCCATGCCCATCAGGATCGGCCCGACCTCGAGCCCGTTCGCCTTGAGCTTCAGCGCGTTCCGGACCCCCGAGGCCGAGTCGGTGCCCGAGAAGATCAGCACGTTCGCCGCGCCTTCGATGCGGGAATTGGGCAGCAGCCGCTCGCGGATCGTCGGATCCAGCGCCGAATCGACATGCATTTCGCCGTCGAAGATGAAATCGACGCCGCGCGCCTGCATGATCTCCATCGCCGCGCGCATCTTGCGCCCCGAGTCGGTGTCGAGATTGCCGAATTGCGAATGGCTGCACAGCGCCAGCTTGGGGGTCACGCCGAAGCGGCGGACATGGCGGGCGGCACCGATCGCGGTCTCGGCCACCTGTTCCGGGGTCGGCGAGTGGTTGACCTGGGTGTCGGCGATGAACAGCGGCCCGTCTTCCAGGATCATCAGCGACAGCGCGCCATGCGGGCGCAGCCCGTCGCGGGCCAGCACCTGGGTGATGTAGTTCAAATGCCAGCTGTATTGCCCGAAGGTGCCGCAGATCAGGCTGTCGGCCTCGCCCCGGTGGACCATGACGGCGCCGATGGCGGTGGTGTTGGTGCGCATGATGGCGCGGGCGACCTCGGGGGTGACGCCGCGCCGGGCCATCAGCTCGTGATAGGTGCCCCAGTAGTCGCGATAGCGCGGGTCGTTTTCCGGGTTCACGATCTCGAAGTCGCGGCCGGGGCGGATCGGCAGGCCGGCGCGCTCGGCGCGCATCTCGATCACCTCGGGGCGGCCGATCAGGATGGGCGCGTCGGTGGTCTCCTCGAGCATGGCATTGGCGGCGCGCAGCACTCGCTCATCCTCGCCCTCGGCAAAGACGATACGGCGGTTGGCGGTCGCCGCCGCCTCGAAGACCGGCCGCATGATCAGCGCCGAGCGGAAGACCGAGCCGTCCAGCTTGCGCTTGTAGGCGGCGATGTCCTCCAGCGGCCGGGTGGCGACGCCGGTTTCCATCGCGGCCTTGGCCACGGCGGTCGAGACCACGCCGATCAGCCGCGGGTCGAAGGGCTTGGGGATCAGGTAGTCCGCGCCGAAGCTCAGCGTCTCGCCGCGATAGGCCATGGCGGCCTCGGCCGAGGTGGTGGCGCGGGCCAGCGCGGCGATGCCCTCGATGCAGGCCAGCTGCATCTCGTCGTTGATCGTGGTCGCACCCACGTCCAGCGCGCCGCGGAAGATGAAGGGGAAGCACAGGACGTTGTTGACCTGGTTCGGGTAGTCGCTGCGGCCGGTGGCGATGATCGCGTCGGGGGCAACGGCGCGGGCGTCCTCGGGCAGGATCTCGGGCGTGGGGTTGGCCAGCGCGAAGATGATCGGGCGCTTGGCCATGCGGGCCACCATCTCGGGTTTCAGCACGCCGGGGCCGGAGAGGCCCAGGAACAGGTCCGCGCCCTCGATCACCTGGTCCAACGTGCGCAGGTCGGTCTTCTGCGCGTATTCGGCCTTTTGCGGCGTCATCTCCTCGGTCCGGCCCTCATGGACCAGGCCGGCGATGTCGCAGAGCCAGACGTTCTCGCGCTTGACGCCCAGCTTCAGCAGCATGTTCAGGCAGGCGATGCCGGCCGCGCCGCCGCCGGTCGAGACCACCTTGATGTCCTGGAACCGCTTGCCGGCGATGTGCAGGGCGTTGGTCGCGGCGGCGCCGACGACGATGGCGGTGCCGTGCTGGTCGTCGTGGAAGACCGGGATGTTCATGCGCTCGCGGCACAGCTTCTCGACGATGAAGCAGTCGGGGGCCTTGATGTCTTCCAGGTTGATGGCGCCGAAGGTCGGCTCCAGCGCGCAGACGATCTCGGCCAGCTTTTCGGGATCGGGCTGGTTCAATTCGATGTCGAAACAGTCGATATTGGCGAATTTCTTGAACAGGACCGCCTTGCCCTCCATCACCGGCTTCGAGGCGATGGCGCCGATATTGCCCAGCCCCAGCACGGCGGTGCCGTTCGAGACCACGGCGACTAGGTTGCCGCGGGCGGTATAGCGGGCGGCGGTGGCGGGATCGGCCTTGATTTCCAGGCAGGCCTCGGCCACGCCGGGGGAATAGGCGCGGCTCAGGTCGCGGCCGTTGGCAAGCGGCTTGGTCGCGCGCACCTCGAGCTTACCCGGATGCGGGAATTCGTGATAATCCAGTGCCGCCTGCCTGGCGTTGTCCTGCCGGCGTTCTTCCATGGCCAGAACCCTCTCCTCTCAAGATGGTTCAGCGTTAAACTATTTTTTCGCCGGGGAACAGGGGGCATCGCCGCGGCCCGGCCGGGGCGGGCGGCGGCCTGCCGGTCTTGCATCAAGGCGGGGGCGGGCGCAAAACTGGAACCGGCAAGGCGGCGGCGAAAAAGGGGGACCGGCATGACGCTTCTGGATGCGGCGCGCGAGGTGCGGGAGCGGGCCTATGTGCCCTATTCGAAGTTCAAGGTCGGCGCGGCGGTGCGCGGCGCCTCGGGCCGGGTCTATGCCGGCTGCAATGTCGAGAACGTGGCCTATCCCGAGGGCACCTGCGCCGAGGCCGGGGCCATCGCCCTGATGGTCGCCTCGGGCGAGACCGAGCTGGTCGAGGTCGCGGTGATCGCCGACAGCCCGACCCCGGTGCCGCCCTGCGGCGGCTGCCGGCAGAAGCTGGCCGAGTTCGGCCGCGCCGATACTCCGGTGCTGCTGGCCACGGTGCGCGGCGCCGAACTGGCCACCACCATCGGCGAGCTGCTGCCCGGGCGTTTCGACATCTCGCATCTGTCGGGCACCGAATGACGCCTGCCGATCGCCGTCTGGATCCGCGCCTGGATCCGCGCCCGGTGATCGCCGCGGTCCGCGACGGGCGCGGGCTGGACCGGGCGGGCGCGGCACTGATTGCCCGCGGCCTGGCCGAGGGCTGGGTCAGCGATGCCCAGGCCGGGGCCTTCGCCATGGCGGTGCTGACGCGCGGCCTGGACGCGGCGGGCCGGGTGGCGCTGACGCTGGCCATGCGCGATTCCGGCGACGTGCTGCGCTGGAACCTGCCGGGGCCGGTGGTGGACAAGCATTCCACCGGCGGCATCGGCGATACGGTCAGCCTGGTCCTGGCGCCTCTGGTCGCCTGCTGCGGCGGCTATGTGCCGATGATCTCGGGGCGCGGGCTGGGCCATACCGGCGGCACGCTGGACAAGCTGGAGGCGATCCCCGGTTTCCGCACCGCGCTTTCCGAGGATGAGTTCCGCCGCGTGGTGGCCGCGACCGGCTGCGCCATCGTGGCGGCGGGGGCCGAGCTGGCGCCGGCGGATGCGCGGCTTTACGCGATTCGCGACGAAAGCGCGACGGTCGGCTCGCTCGACCTGATTACCGCCTCGATCCTGTCGAAGAAGCTGGCGGCGGGGCTCGATGCGCTGGTGCTGGACGTGAAGCAGGGCTCGGGTGCGTTTCTGCGCAACCCGCAGGCGGCGCTGGACCTGGCGCGGGCCCTGGTCTCGACCGCGCAGGGCGCGGGCTGCCGGGTCAGGGCGCTGGTGACCGACATGGACCAGCCGCTGGCCCGCGCCGCCGGCAACGCGCTGGAACTGCGCGAGGCCATCGCCGTGCTGACCGGGACCCAGGGGCAGGGCGCGCTGCGCGAGCTGTCGCTGGCGCTGTCCTCGGCCTGCCTCGGCCTAGTCGGGCTTTCCGGGGCCGGGGCGGCGCTGCAAGGCGGCGCGGCGGCCGAGCGCTTCGCCCGCATGGTGGTGGCGCAAGGCGGGCCGGCCGACCTGCTCGACCGTCCCGAGCGCCACCTGCCGGCCGCGCCGGTGGT
>NZ_JAEHFP010000031.1 GCF_016446475.1 Paracoccus binzhouensis
GCGCGCCCCGCGCCGGGGCCGCGCCCGGCCCATGCAGCGGCCGCGCCCCCCGCGGGCTGGCCGCGACCATGCCGTCGGCCGGGCTGGCCAGGTAGAGATAGTCGAGCCCCAGCCGCACCCGGTAGACGTCCAGCAAACCCGGCAGGTCGGCGCTATGGGCGAATTCCTCGGAACGCGCCAGCATCTCGATCCGCTCGCCGGCGGTTTCCAGGATGTTCTGCAGATATTGCTGGGCGATGGTCAGGTCGCTGTTGACCTTGGCGATCAGCAGCCGGTCGAACTTGAGCGACCATTGATGCATGGTCACGCCCAGAAACACCGGCAGGATCACCAGCACCGGCAGCAGCGCGATGGCCAGCAGCCGGTAGCGCACGGAATGGCGCCAGGGGCGGGCGGCGTCAGCCATTCCAGTCGGCCAGCCGCCGGTCGATGGTCTTGCGCGAGATGCCCAGCCGCGCCGCTGCCGCCTCGCGGTCCCCGTCCAGCGCCGCCAGCGTGCCCAGGATGGCGCGCCGCTCGATCTCGGCCAAGGTCTGCCCGTCGCGGCGGCCAAGCTGGGCGGTCAGCGGCGGAAAGCGGCCCAGGATCAGCGCCCGCTCGACCGCATTGCGCAGCTCGCGCACGTTGCCGGGCCAGTCATAGGTGGCGAGGCTCGCCCGCACCTCGGCGGTGATCGGCACGGGCCGCATGCCAAGCTGCCGGGACAGGATGTCCATGAACAGATGCACAAGGTCGAACAGGTCCGGGCCGCGTTCGACCAGCGTCGGCATGGCGATGTGCAGCACGTTGATGCGATAGAGCAGGTCGGCCCGCAGCCGCCCCTCGGCCACCGCCTTGTCCAGATCGGCATTGGCGGCGAAGATCAGCCGCACATCCACCGGGGTCTCGCGCTCGGACCCCAGCGGCCGGATGCGGCGATCCTCGATGGCGCGCAAGAGCTTGGCCTGCAGCCCGACGGAAAGCTCGGCGATCTCGTCCAGGAACAGCGTGCCGCCGCGCGCCGACATGAACAGCCCCTCGCGGTTCTGCTCGGCGCCGGGAAAGGCGCCGCGGACGTGGCCGAAAAGCTCGGTCTCCAGCATGTCCGGGGGGATGGCGGCGCAATTGACCGGCACGAAGGCGCAGGTGGCGCGGTCCGACAGGGCATGGATCATCCGCGCCGCCACCTCCTTGCCGGTGCCCGAGGCGCCGGTGATCAGCACCGAGGAGGGCGTGGCGGCCACCCGGGCGATCACCTGCCGCACGGCCTCGATGGCCGCAGAGCTGCCGATCAGCTCGCTGCGCAGCCGATCCTGGTCGACGCTGTTGCGCAGCTCCTGGCGCAGCACCAGGTTTTCCCGCCGTAGCCTCTCGCCCTCCAGGCAGCGGGCGATGCCGTTCAGCAGCTGGTTGGTGCGAAAGGGTTTCAGCAGGAAATCCGAGGCCCCGGCCTGCAGCGCCTGGATGGCGGTCTCCATGTCGGCATAGGCGGTCATCAGGATGGCGGGCGGAAAGAAGCCCAGCCGCCGCTGTTCGGACAGCCAGTCGACACCGCGCTGGCCCTGCATCAGGTTGTCCAGGATCACCAGGTCGAAATCGGTCCGGGCGATCAGGACGGTAGCTTCGGCGGCATTGGCGGCCAGATGCACGGCGCGGCATTTCGGGGCCAGGATGCGCTCGAGGAAGCTGCGCATGCCCGGCTCGTCCTCGACCACCAGGATCGTGGTCTGGGCCAGCGCCTCGCCGAACGCGCCCTGCGGCCCGGACCCTGGATCGCTTGCTGCCTGCATCGCCCCCTCCCCCCTCGGCCAACACAGTCGCATTGCCCCGCCGGGCTTGGCAAGCGCCTGGCCCTAGCCGGATGGGCGCAGCCGGGGCGCGGGCCGCCCGGTCCATGGGACGGTCGCGCGGCCGGCGGGACAGGCTGTCCATGTGACATGGACATATTGTCCGTTGAAATCAATGGATTGATCTGGCCTGATCCCCGGCCATGACGCATCCGCGACCGCGACCCCGCCGGAAGAGGAGCCGGCGGCATCGCCCCCTAAGGTCGCATGCCCAGGGAGGAAGGCAGACAGATGACGGATCTTCAGGAAAGCTGGACAGGGGACGGCGCTTCCGCCGGCCTGCTGTCCCGAGAGCGCACCATCGCCAAGCCCGGCTTCAACCGCTGGCTGGTGCCGCCGGCGGCCCTGGCCGTGCATCTGTGCATCGGCATGGCCTATGGCTTTTCGGTGTTCTGGCTGCCACTGTCGCGCGCCATCGGCGTCACCGAGCCGGTGGTCTGCGAGGGGATGAGCCTGGCCACGGCTCTGTTCACCACCAGCTGCGACTGGCGGGTGGCCGATCTGGGCTGGATCTACACGCTGTTCTTCGTGCTGCTGGGATCCTCGGCCGCGATCTGGGGCGGCTGGCTGGAGACGGCCGGGCCGCGCAAGGCCGGCGTGGTGGCGGCCTGCTGCTGGTGCGGCGGCATGGTGCTGGCCGGGCTGGGGGTGATGACGCATCAGCTTTGGCTGATGTGGCTTGGCTCGGGCTTCATCGGCGGCATCGGGCTGGGGCTTGGCTACATCTCGCCGGTCTCGACGCTGATCAAGTGGTTCCCCGACCGGCGCGGGCTGGCGACCGGCATGGCGATCATGGGCTTCGGCGGCGGGGCGATGATCGGCGCGCCTCTGGCCGACCGGCTGATGAACCATTTCCAGACCCCGACCGAGATCGGCGTCTGGCAGACCTTCCTGACGCTGGCGGCGGTCTATTTCGTCTTCATGCTGGCCGGCGCCTTCGGCTATCGGGTGCCGCCGACCGGCTGGAGGCCCACCGGCTTCCAGCCCAGGGTTCCGGCCAGGCGGGCGGCGATGATCACCCATCACCACGTCCATCTGCGGGACGCGCACAAGACCCGGCAGTTCTGGCTGATCTGGCTGGTGCTGTGCCTGAACGTCTCGGCCGGGATCGGGGTGATCGGCATGGCCTCGCCCATGCTGCAGGAGATCTTCGCCGGCCGGCTCCTGGGCCGGCCCGAACTGGGCTTCACCGACCTGGACACCAGACAGAAGACCGCCATCGCCGCCATCGCCGCCGGTTTCGCCGGCCTGCTGTCGCTGTTCAACATCGGCGGCCGGATCTGCTGGGCCTCGGCCTCGGACAGGTTCGGGCGCAAGAACACCTATTTCATCTTCTTCGGCCTGGGGATCGCGCTTTACGCGCTGGCGCCCAGCGTGGCGCATCTGGGCAACCAGGTGCTGTTCGTGGCGATGATCTGCATCATCATCTCGATGTATGGCGGCGGGTTCTCGACGGTGCCGGCCTATCTGGCGGACGTGTTCGGCACGCAATTCGTCGGCGCCATCCATGGCCGGCTGCTGACCGCCTGGGCCACGGCCGGAATCGTCGGCCCGGTGGTGGTGAACTACCTGCGCGAGGCGCAGATCGCCGCCGGCGTGCCGCGCGCCCAGGTCTATGACTATACCATGTACACGCTTGCCGGGTTCCTGGCGCTGGGGCTGCTTTGCAACGCGCTGGTCCGGCCCCTGGACCAGAAATGGTTCATGAAGCCCGAGGAGGTCGCCGCCCTGCAGGCCGGCAGCGCCGGCGAGGCGGCGGCAGCCGAAGGCTCCTTCGGCATCGGCCGCGGCCGCTTCGACCTGCCGGCGCTGCTGGCCTGGGCGGCGGTGGGCCTCCCGCTGGCCTGGGGCGTGTGGATGACCGCCCGCAAGACCGCGGCGCTGTTCGGCTGAGGGCGCCGCCCGCCAGTCCCCGGCCGCTGCCGCGGCCGGTTCCCGCGGCGGCCCGTGCTGCAAGAACCGGCCGCCGTATTTTACACTGGATCTTAACTCAGCTTATAGTTTTCTGTTAAAGTTGCTGCCGGCTTATGCCGATAAGTTCCGCCCGATCCCGCAGGAGGAGAGCCTGCGCACGGAGAGAGGGGGAGATGTCCGTGGAGACAACCACATATCCGGCAACCGAATCAAGCCGGCCCGAAGATGAAAGGCTGGGTCTTTTCGCCAATCTGGCCTATGGCTTCCAGCATATCCTGACCATGTATGGCGGCATCGTCGCCGTGCCCCTGATCGTCGGGCAGGCCGCCGGCCTGTCGCCGGCCGAGATCGGGCTGCTGATCACCGCATCGCTGTTCGCCGGCGGCGCGGCGACGCTGCTGCAGACCATCGGCCTGCCCTTCTTCGGCTGCCAGCTGCCGCTGGTGCAGGGCGTGTCCTTCGCCGGGGTGGCGACGATGATCGCCATTTCGGGCAATGGCGGCATCCAGGCGATCTTCGGCGCGGTCATCGCCTCGTCGTTTCTCGGACTGCTCATCACGCCGGTCTTTTCGCGCATCACGCGCTTCTTCCCGCCGCTGGTGGCGGGCATCGTCATCACCACCATCGGCCTGACGCTGATGCCGGTGGCGGGATCCTGGGCCATGGGCGGCAACCGCACCGCCCCCGATTACGGCAGCCAGGCCAATATCCTGCTGGCCGGGGTAACCATGCTGATCGTGCTTTTGCTCAGCAAGGTGGGCAACGCGGCGATCTCGCGGCTGTCGATCCTGCTGGCCTTGGTGATCGGCACCGTCATCGCCTATGCCTTCGGCATGACCGATTTCTCGCGCGTGGCCGAGGGGCCGGTCTTCGCCCTGCCGCAGATCTTCCATTTCGGCTATCCGACCTTCGGGGTCGCGGCCATCATCTCGATGTTCATCGTCATCCTGGTGACGCTGGTCGAAACCTCGGCCGACATCTTCGCGGTGGGCGAGATCGTCGAGACCAAGGTGGATTCGCGCCGCCTGGGCGACGGGCTGCGCGCCGACATGCTGTCGAGCATGCTGGCGCCGATCTTCGGCTCGTTCACGCAAAGCGCCTTTGCCCAGAATGTCGGCCTGGTGGCGGTCACCGGGGTCAAGAGCCGCTATGTGGTCGCCACCGGCGGGCTGATCCTGGTGGCGCTGGGGCTCTTGCCCGTCATGGGGCGTGTGGTCGCGGCGATCCCCAGCCCGGTGCTGGGCGGCGCCGGCATCGTGCTGTTCGGCACGGTCGCGGCCAGCGGCATCCGCACCCTGTCGCGGGTGGATTACGCCAACAACATGAACCTGATCATCGTCGCCAGCTCGATCGGCTTCGGCACCATCCCGATCGTCATCCCCAGCTTCTACGACCAGTTTCCGGCCTGGGTCGAGACCATCTTCCATTCCGGCATCAGTTCCTCGGCGCTGATGGCGATCACGCTGAACCTGCTGTTCAACCACCTGACGGCCGGCAATTCCAACCAGCCCTCGGTCTTCGGCGCCGCGTCGGAACGGACCATCCGCTATGCGGATATCGCCCAGCTGCGCGACGGCGATTATTACATCGACGGCAAGCTGTTCGACGCCGAGGGCAACGAGGTGCCGCTGATCCCGGCCGGGGGTCACTGATCCCCGCGGCGGGTCCCGCGCTCACATCCGGGCGCGGGCCTGCCTTTGCGCGACGGCCGAGCAGACCAGCAGCTGGATCATGTGATAGATCATCACCGGCAGCACGGTGACGCCCACGGTCGCCGCCGGAAAGATCGCCGTCGCGATGGGCAGGCCGCTGGCCAGGCTCTTGGTCGAGCCGCAGAAGAACAGCACCGCCCGGTCCTCGGGCGGCAGGCGGAACAGCCGCCCCGCCCCCAGCATGATCGCCATGGCCAGCGCCAGGAACAGGCTGACCACCAGGAAGCACAGCACCAGCCCGGGGGCCGGGATCGAGGACCAGATGCCCGCCACGGTGCCCGCGCCGAAGGCCGAATAGACGATCAGTAGGATCGAGCCGCGATCCACCACCATGGTCAGCAGCCTGTGGCGCTGGACGAAGGCGCCGATCCAGGGCCGCAGCAGTTGGCCGGCCACGAAGGGCAAGAGGATCTGGACGGCGATCTTCTCGACGGCGTCCAGGCTGACCCCGCCGCCTTCCTGGTGCAGGAGGCGCGTCACCAGCAGCGGCGTCAGCACCACCCCGGCCATGTTCGACAGCGAGGCCGCGCAGATCGCCGCCGGCACGTTGCCCCCGGCCATCGAGGTGAAGGCGATCGAGCTTTGCACCGTCGAGGGCAGCACCGCCAGGAACAGCAGCCCCAGGGTCAGCTCCGGTCCCAGCACACCGCCGAACACCGCAGCCAGGACCAGGCCCAGCAGCGGGAACAGCAGATAGGTGGCGCCAAAGGTCAGGCCCTGCAGCCGCCAGTTCAGCAGCCCGGCCCGCACCGAGGCCGGGTCCAGCTTGGCGCCGTAAAGGAAGAACAGCAGCGTCACCGCCCAGAAGGTCGCGCCGCGCAGGGCCTCGGCCGCCATGCCGCGCGCCGGCAGCAGCAGGCCAAGCAGGACCATGCCGAGCAGCAGCAGCATGTAGGTGTCGATGCCGATCCTTTTCAAAGCGTTCATCGCGATCCTCCTGGCTGGCCGCGGTTCTGATACAGATGGCCGGCGGATACAAGCGAGCCGGGCCGGCCGCGGGCCGCTAGTCCAGCCCCTGCTTCAGGATCACCATGGTCGAGGTCTCGCCCACCGCGGGGATGCGCTGCAGCACGTCGCGGATGAAGGTGCCGAGCGCGTCGATGTCGCGGACCTGCACCCGCAGCATGTAGTCGATATTGTTGCCGGTCACCAGGAAGCACTCGGCCACCTCGGGCCGGTCGCGCAGCGCGGCCAGGAAGCCGGCATTGCCCTCGGGGCCGGTCCGGGCCAGGCGGACGGCGATCAGCACGCTGATGGCCAGCCCCAGTGCCTGCGGGTCGATCTGCGCCGCATAGCCGGTGATCACCCCCGCCTCTTCCAGCCGCCGGACCCGCCGGCCGCAGGGCGTCGGCGACAGGCCGACCCGCTCGGCCAGTTCCAGGATCGGGATCCGCCCCTCGGCCCGCAGATGGGTCAGGATGCGGTGGTCGATGGCGTCAAGCTGAGTCATGGTGAATCCCGCCAAGATAATGGCAATTCATAGGGAATTACCGCGCAATGGAAAAGCATATCGCAAATCTTTGCAGGGACATGCGCCGTGGGCGCGGTTATCCTCTGCCGAGGATCACGAGGATGCCATGCCAGCACATGCCCCCATGCCCGCACGGATGCCCGCCCATGCCCCGGCCCCACAGGCTGCCAGCCGCCGCGCCTTCGCCCCCTGGCTCGGGCAGACCAATGACGTGACCTCGGTCTTCCTGGCCGCCGGGCAGATCCCCGATCTGATCAACCTGGGCGGCGGCTTGCCCGAGCCTTCGCTCTGGCCGGTCGAGGAGCTTGCCGACCTGGCCGCCGAGGTGATCCGCAGCCATCCGGCCGAGGCCCTGGGCTATGGCCCGATCCCCGGCCTGCCGGCGCTGCGCGACCTGATCGCGGCGCGCTGCGCGACCCCGGCGCTGCGGCTGACGCGCGACAACGTGCTGATCACCACCGGCGGCATGCAGGCGCTGGAGCTGGTGGGAAAGGTGCTGCTGCAGCCCGGCGGCACCATCGCCGCGCAAAGCCCGGCCTATCTGGGGGCGCTGGACGCCTGGCGGCCACGCGCGCCGCGCTATCGCCCCATGCGGATCGAGCGCAACGACCACGACCCTCACGCCGCGATGCAGGGGGCGCAATTCGCCTATACGGTGCCGAATTTCTCGAATCCCAGCGGCCGGCTGGTCTCGCTGCCCGAGCGGCAGGCGCTGGTCGCCGCCGCCCACGCCACCGGCACCTGGCTGGTCGAGGACGACCCTTACGGCGTGCTTTATTACGAAGGCGAGCCGCTGCCCCGGCTGCTCGACCTTTCGGCGGCGGGCCATGCCGGGTCCGGCGACGGCCCCTATGACGGGCCAGTGGTCTACATGGGCTCGCTCTCCAAGGAGCTGACGCCAGGGCTGCGCATCGGCTGGGTGATCGCCGCACCCGAGATGATCGCGGCGCTGGCCGCCGCCAAGCAGGGCTCGGACATGTGCACCAGCGGGCTTTCGCAGATGCTGGCGCTGCGGGCGCTGCAAGGCGGCATGACCGAGCGCATCCGGCCCGCCATCCTGTCGCTTTACCGGGCGCGGCGCGATGCGCTTTGCGCGGCGATGCGCGAACACCTGGCGGGCGATCTGGACTGGCAGGTGCCGGTGGGCGGCATGTTCGTCTGGGCGACGGCGCGCGACCCACGGCTGGATACCGACCGGCTGCTGCACGAGGGGCTGGCGCAGGGCGTCTGCATCTCGCCTTCGAGCGTCTTCGACCCCGAGGGGCAGGACCGCCGTTCGCTGCGGATCAACTTCACCCTCAACCCGCCCGAGGCGCTGGAGGAAGGCTGCCGCCGCCTGGCCCGGGCGATCCGCGCCACGCTGGCAGCGGCGGAATGACGCAGCCGCCGACCGGCCGGCGCGGGAGCGCCGATCGCAGCGGCAGGACTGGGTGAAAAGGCCGCGGCCGGACCGGCATTTGCCGGGGCGCAGGGGACCGGCCGCGCCCTGGCAGCCCCCCTGCCGGCAACAGCCGACGGCACGGCGCGCTTGACAGGACGGGCGGCGCTGCGGCAATGCGGGCTCGCTACGGTTTCCGGCACTGCCGGATGAAAAGGGAACGCCGGTGCGCCTGGGACCGCGATGCGGACCGGGCAAGGCCGGGGCTGCCCCCGCAACTGTAAGCGGTGAGCGAAGGCCGCAGGCGCCACTGGGGGCATCCCGGGAAGGCCGGCCCGGGCGATGATCCGCAAGCCAGGAGACCTGCCGCAGCGATCACCCATTCCCGGCGCGGGGCGCGCCCGGAAAGCGGCCGTTCCGCAGAGGTGACAGTCTCCGCGCTGCGGCCGGGCTGCCCTTGGCCTTTCCGCAGCACAGTTCTGCAAATCGCGGGCCGTGCCCCGCGCTGGAAAGGCTTTGGAATGTTCAGAACCCGGGTTTCCCTGCTTGCCGCCACCGCCCTGCTCCTCCCCACCGCCGCCGCGGGCCAGGACGCGCAGAAGCCGGTGGTGCTGGACACGGTCGTGCTGTCGGGCGGCCTGTCGCCGGTCGTCGAAAGCGCCTATGGCCGCGCCCACAGCATCCTGACCGCCGAGGATCTGCAGGCGCACGGCTTCGTCACCGTCCAGGACGCGCTGCGCGGCCTGCCCGGCCTGGCCGTGACCTCGACCGGCGAGACGCTGACCAAGGTCCGCATCCGCGGCGGGGAATCCAACCATGTGCTGGTGCTGATCGACGGGGTCGAGGCCAATGCCCCCGGCAGCGGCGACTATGTGTTCAGCGGCCTGCTGACCGAGGATATCGAGCGCATCGAGGTGCTGCGCGGCCCGCAATCGACGATCTACGGCGCCAATGCCGCCGCCGGGGTGATCTCGATCACCACCCGCCGCGCCGCCGCGCCGGGGCTCAGCTACGGCGGCGGGGTCGAGATCGGCGGCCAGGGCACCCGCGCCGCCAGCGCCCATGTCCGCGCCATGGGCGAGCGCGGCCAGATCAGCTTCTCGGCCGCGACGCGCCATACCGATGGCGAGGACGCCTCGCGCACGCCGGGCGGCGATACCGAGTTCAACGACCGCGAGACCCTGACCCTCGGCGGCTCCTACGACATCAGCGAGGCGGTGACCGCCGGCTTCACCCTGCGGCGCAGCTGGCAGGAATACGGCTATGACGAATCGGTGTCCTTCGTCACCTCGCCCGAGGATTACCTGCGCGACGAGCCCTGGACCGCAGACCGGGACGAAACCTACGGCTCGCTCTGGCTCGAGGCCGAGGCGCTGGGGGGCCGGCTGCTGAACCGCTTCGCCCTTTCGGGCAGCAACCAGGCCACCGCGCATTTCTACGACGGGCGCGCCGATTATGACGACGCCTCGCGGCTGCGCAATTTCGGCTATGTCGCCAGTTGGGCGTTGGATGGCAGCAATGCCCGCAACGCGGCCCACAAGCTGAATGTCGCCCTGACCAGCAAGCAGGAAACCTACGAGGCCAGCTTTGCCGGCGGCGGCCGCTACGAGCGCGACACCCGATCGGCGGCGCTGGAGTATCAGGGCCGGTTCCAGAACGGCTTCAGCCTGCAGGCCGGACTTCGCCGGGACATGAACGAAGCGTTCCGCGACGCGACCTCCTGGAGCATCGCCGGCGCCTGGCAACTGCCCGACCGCGACCTGCGGCTGCGCGCCGCGGCCGGCAAGGCCATCGTCAATCCCGACATGTTCCAGCTTTACGGCTATACGCCCGGCACCTATCACGGCAACCCGGACCTCTCGCCCGAAACCAGCCGCGGCTACGAGATCGGCGCCGATCTGGGCTTTGCCGGGGGCCGGGGCCAGTTGGGAGCCACGCTGTTCACCAGCAAGGTCGAGGACATGATCGCCGGCGCCGGAGAAACCTCGACCAACATCGCCGGCACCAGCACCCGCAAGGGGTTCGAGCTGGAACTGGATCTGGAGGCGAGCGATTGGCTGCGCTTCGGGGCGAACTATACCTATACCGATGCGCATACCGCGGAAGGTGAGCCCATTGCCGGCCAGCCCCGCCACGTGCTGGGCCTGCGCGCCAGTGCCGATTTCGCCCGGGGCCGCGGCACGGTCACCGCCGACCTGCGCCATGTCGCCGGCAATTACGGCTCGGAATGGTTCCGCAACTGGACGCCGCCCACCACCGAACTGCCCGATTACGTGACCGTAAACCTGGCCGCCGGCTATGACCTGACCGGAAATGTCCGGCTGACCGGCCGCATCGTGAACCTGTTCGACGAGGATTATTCCGAGGCCTGGGGCTATTACGGCCAGGGCCGCACCGTTTATGCGGGGCTGACGGCGCAATGGTAGGGCGGCTTCGCCTTGCCGCCTGCCTGCTGGCCGGCCTGGCCCTGCCCGGTTGCCTGCAGCCCGCCGCGGCCGATCCGCCGCGTCGGGTGCTGTCGATGAACCTCTGCACCGACCAGCTGGCGATGCTGCTGGCAGCGCCCGGGCAGCTGGTTTCGGTCTCGTATCTGGCGCGGGATCCGGCCGCCTCGACCATGGCCGAGGAGGCGGCGCGCCTGCCGGTCAATCACGGCCTGGTCGAGGAGATCTTCCTGGCCCGGCCCGATCTGGTTCTGGCCGGCGGATGGACCGCACCGGGGGCGATCCGGCTGCTGGAGCGGCTGGATGTCCCGGTCGAGGTCTTCCCGGTCGAGACCGACATCGCCGGCATCCGGGCCAATATCCGCCGCATGGGCGAGGTCCTGGACCGCGAACCCCAGGCCGAGGCGCTGCTGGCGCGCTTCGACGCCGATCTGGCGCGGCTGGCCGATGCGCCGCCCGGCCCCCGGCCGCGCGCGGCGCTTTACGAGGTGAACGGCTACAGCTCGGGCTCGGCCACCCTGGCCGGGCAGATCGTGGCGCTGGCCGGCTTCGACAATGTTGCCGACACGCTCGGCCTGCCCGCGGGCGGCGTCCTGCCGCTGGAGACGCTGCTGCTGTCGGATCCCGACCTGCTGGTCGAGGGCCACCGCTATCCGGGCCAGGCCCGCGGGCAGGAGGTGCTGGACCACCCGGCGCTGAAGGCGCTGACCCGCGATCGCCCGGCCGAAGCGATGAGAGATCCCGAATGGATCTGCGGCAATCCCTTCATCCTGCGCGCCGTGGCGCAGCTGCGCAAGGCCCGCCTGGCGCTGGAGAGAGCACGATGACCGCGCCGCGCCAGCCGCTGCTGATCGCCGCGCTTTCGGCGCTGGTCGTGGCGCTGTTCCTGGCCTCGCTGCTGATCGGCCCGGCCGGGATCGGGCCGGGCCAGAGCCTTGCCGCGCTGCTTGGCCGCGGCGACGAGATGCTGACCCTGGTCATGCGCGAGCTGCGGCTGCCGCGCGCCATCCTGGGCCTGCTGGTCGGCGCGGCGCTGGGGATGTCGGGCGCGGTGCTGCAGGGCTTCCTGCGCAACCCGCTGGCCGAGCCCGGGCTGATCGGCACCAGCGCCTCGGCGGCGCTGGGGGCGGTGCTGGCGATCCAGACCGGGCTGTCGGCGGCCTTTCCGCTGGGCCTGCCGCTGGCGGCACTGGCCGGCGCGGCGCTGTCGGTGCTGCTGGTGCTGGCGCTGGCCGGGCCGCGCGGCGGCACGCTGGCGCTGATCCTGGCCGGCATCGCCATCTCGGCGCTGGCGGGTGCGGGCACCTCGCTGGTGTTGAACCTGTCGCCCAATCCCTTCGCCGCCAACGAGATCGTGTTCTGGATGATGGGCTCGCTGGCGGATCGCTCGATGCTGCATGTCGGGATCGCGGCGCCGTTCATGGGCTTGGGCTTCGCGGCGCTCTGGCCCACGCGGCGCGCGCTTCAGGCGCTGACGCTGGGCGAGGATGCGGCGGCCTCCAGCGGCGTGCATCTGGGGCGGCTGCGGCTGATGCTGGTCGCGGGCATCGCCGCGCTGATCGGCAGCGCCACGGCGGTCGCGGGCACGGTCGGCTTCGTCGGGCTGGTGGTGCCGCATGTGCTGCGCCGCGCGGTCGGCGCCAGCCCGGCACGGCTGGTCCCGGCTTCGGCGCTGGGGGGCGCGGCCACGGTGCTGGTCGCCGACATCGCCGTGCGGCTGATCGCCCCGGGCCGCGACCTGAAGCTGGGGGTTCTGACGGCACTGGTCGGCGCGCCCTTCTTCCTGCACCTGATCCTGAAGACCCGGCGCGAGGGGCTGTGACCATGCTGGAGCTGCGCGCCCTGTCCCTGCACCGCGCCGGCCGTCCGGTGCTGAACGGCATCGACCTGCGCATCGGCGCGGGCGAGTTCGTCGGCCTGCTGGGTCCGAACGGCGCCGGCAAGACCACGCTCTTGCGCGCGGCGCTGGGGCTTTTGCCGGCGCGGGGCCATTCCTCGCTGGCGGCGCTTTCGGTGCGCGAACGCGCCCACGCCGCCGCCTACATGCCGCAGGGTCGCGAGATCGCCTGGCCGATGCCGGTCGAGGCGCTGGTGGCGCTTGGCCGCATCGCCCATCCGCATTCCGCAGGCAGCACCGACCGCGCCGCCATCGAACGCGCCATCGACGCGCTGCATCTGGACCCGCTGCGCCACCGCCGCGCCACCGAACTGTCGGGGGGCGAACAGGCCCGCACGCTGATCGCCCGGGCATTGGCGCAGGAGACCCCGCTGCTGATCGCCGACGAGCCGATCGCCGGGCTGGACCCGGCGGCGCAGATCGAGGTGATGCGGCTGTTCCGCCAGCTTGCCGAGCAGGGCCACGCCGTCCTGGCCTCGCTGCACGATCTGGGGCTGGCGGCGCGGCATTGCACGCGGCTGGTCATGCTGCACCAAGGCAAGATCGCCGCCGACGGCCCGCCCGAGGCGGTGCTGACCGCCGGGAACCTCGGCCGGGTCTTCGGCATCACCGCCCATCTGGTGCAGGGGCCGGGCGGGCTGATGTTCCAGCCGCTCGACACGCTTCGGGGCGGTGCGCTTTAGCCCTGCCGGTCAGCCCGCGGCGGCGATGGCGGCCTTCACGGCGCTTTTCCAGCGGCCATAGCGTGCTTCACGCTCGCCTTCGGCCATGGTGGGCTCGAAGCGGCGCTCCAGGGCCCAGTCGCGGGCGAAATCCTCGGGCGGCGGGCACAGACCCGCCCCCAGGCCGGCCAGATAGCCCGCGCCAAGCGCCGTCGTCTCGGTCACCCGCGGCCGATCCACCGGCGCGCCCAGGATGTCGGCCAGGAACTGCATGGTCCAGTCGCTGGCCACCATGCCGCCATCGACGCGCAGCACGCCCTGCGCGGCATCCGGCCAGTCGGCGCGCATCGCTTCCAGCAGGTCTCGGGTCTGGAAGCCCACGCTTTCCAGCGCTGCCCGCGCCAGCTCCGCCGGGCCGGAATTGCGCGTCAGCCCGAACACCGCGCCCCGGCAATCCGGCCGCCAATAGGGCGCGCCAAGGCCGGTGAAGGCCGGCACCAGCAGCAGTTCCTGCGCCGGGTCGGCCGCCTCGGCCAGCGGCTGGGTCTCGGCGGCGTGGCGGATGATCTTCAGCCCGTCGCGCAGCCATTGCACCACCGCCCCGGCGATGAAGATCGAGCCCTCCAGCGCATAGGTCGTGCGGCCCTCCAGCCGATAGGCGACGGTGGTCAGCAGCCGGTTCCCCGAGGCCACCATCTTCGCCCCGGTGTTCAGCAGCGCGAAGCAGCCGGTGCCATAGGTCGATTTCATCATGCCCGGCGCGAAGCAGGCCTGGCCCACCGTCGCCGCCTGCTGGTCGCCGGCGACGCCGAGGATCGGGATCTCGCGCCCGAACAGGTCGGCGCGCGTGGCGCCGTAATCGGCGGCGCAGTCGCGCACCTCGGGCAGCAGCTGCATGGGAATGTCGAAGAGCGCGCAGATCTCCTCGTCCCAGCGGTTCTCGGCGATGTTGTAAAGCAGGGTGCGGGCGGCGTTGGTGGCGTCGGTGGCATGCACCTTGCCCCCCGTCAGATTCCAGATCAGCCAGCTGTCCACGGTGCCGAAGGCGAGTTCGCCGCGTCGGGCGCGGGCGCGGGCGCCGTCGATATTGTCGAGCAGCCATTTCAGCTTGGAGCCCGAGAAATACGGGTCGAGCAGCAGCCCGGTGCGGGCGGCGATCATCGGCTCGTGCCCCTCGGCCTTCAGCCGGTCGCAAAGGTCGGCGGTGCGGCGGTCCTGCCAGACGATGGCGCGGTGCAGCGGCTGGCCGGTCTTGGGGTCCCAGAGGAGCGTGGTCTCGCGCTGGTTGGTGATGCCGATGGCGGCGATGTCGCCGGCATGCAGTCCGGCCTTTTCCACCGCCGCCCGTGCCACGCCCGCGACGCTGACCCACAGGTCCGAAGGATCATGCTCGACCCAGCCCGAGGCGGGGAAATGCTGCGGGAACTCCTTTTGCGCCGAGGCGACGGGGGTCAGCCGGGCGTCGAAGATGATGGCGCGGGACGAAGTCGTGCCCTGGTCGATGGCAAGGATATGGGTCATGGCGGTTCGTCGGTCCCCCGAAAGGCAGAGAGACGGGCGAGGCAGGGCCCCGCCCGCCAAGGCAGGTTACTGCCAGGACTTGATCAGCTCGTCATAGGAGATCGTCTCGCCCTGCGGCTTCTCGTTCTCCAGCGGGCCGACGGGCGAGCCCGCAGCGTCCAGCCATTCCTGCGCGTCCTTTTCCTCGTTCAGCTTGGGGCCCAGGTCGCCCTGCACGCCCGAGCGTTCCAGCCGGGCCAGCACCCGCTCCTGCTCGGCGCAGAGCGAATCCAGCGCCTCCTGCGGGGTCTTGGCGCCCGAGAGCGCATCGCCGATGTTCTGCCACCAGAGCTGCGCGAGCTTGGGATAGTCAGGGATGTTGGTGCCGGTCGGCGACCATTGCACGCGGGCGGGCGAGCGGTAGAACTCGACCAGGCCGCCAAGCTGCGGCGCGCGCTCGGTGAAGGACTTGTCCTGGATCGTCGATTCGCGGATGAAGGTCAGCCCGACATGGGATTTCTTCACGTCCACGGTCTTCGAGGTCACGAATTGCGCATAGAGCCAAGCGGCCTGCGCGCGATCCACCGGCGTCGATTTCATCAGCGTCCAGGAGCCCACGTCCTGATAGCCGATCTTGGTGCCCTCGGACCAATAGGCGCCGTGCGGGCTGGGGGCCATGCGCCATTTCGGCGTGCCGTCCTCGTTCACCACCGGGGTGCCGGGCTTGACCATATCGGCGGTGAAGGCGGTGTACCAGAACATCTGCTGGGCGATGTCGCCGCGCGCCGGGACCGGGCCCGCCTCGCCGAAGGTCATGCCCATGGCCTCGGGCGGGGTGTATTTCTGCAGCCAGTCGATGGCCTTGGTCACGGCATAGACCGCCGCCGCGTCGTTGGTCGCGCCGCCGCGCGCCACGCAGGAGCCGACCGGGCGGCTGTTCTCGTCAACGCGGATGCCCCATTCGTCGACCGGCAGGCCGTTCGGCTCGCCCTTGTCGCCCATGCCGGCCATGGACATCCAGGCATCGGTATAGCGCCAGCCCAGGCTGGGATCCTTCTTGCCGTAATCCATGTTGCCCCAGGCCTTCTTGGGACCGCCCTCGATATAGGACATGTCGCGGCCGGTGAAGAACTCGGCGATGTCCTCATAGGCCGACCAGTTGACCGGAACGCCCAGGTCATAGCCGTATTTGGCCTTGAAATCGTCCTTGGTCTTCTGGTCGCTGAACCAGTCGTAGCGGAACCAGTAGAGGTTGGCGAATTGCTGGTCGGGCAGCTGATACAGGTCGCCGTCCGGCGCGGTGGTGAACTTCAGCCCGATGAAATCGTCCAGGTCCAGCGTCGGGCTGGTGAAATCCTTGCCTTCGCCGGCCATCCAGTCGGTCAGACTGCGCGCCTGCTGATAGCGCCAATGCGTGCCGATCAGGTCGCTGTCGTTGACATAGGCGTCATAGATGTTCTCGCCGGTCTGCATCTGGGTCTGCAGCTTCTCGACCACGTCGCCCTCGCCGATCAGGTCATGAGTGACCTTGATGCCGGTGATGGCGGTGAAGGCCGGCGCCAGCACCTTGGCTTCGTATTCATGCGTGGTGATGGTTTCCGAGACCACCTTGATCTCCATCCCCGCCAGGGGCTTGGCCGCGTCGATGAACCACTGCATCTCCTTTTCCTGGTCGGCGCGCGACAGCGTCGAGAGATCGCCGATCTCGGCGTCCAGGAACGTCTTCGCCGCCTCCATATCCGCCCAGGCGGGCACGCCCATGACCAGCAGCGCAAGCGCCATGGCCGTGGTCCTTTGCATCGGTCTCATGTTTTCCTCCCTTGGAACGAGACGTTGATCCTTGCGCCCCGGGGCAATCGCCGCTGCCCCCGGGGCTGGTTCGAACCCGGTCAGACCCAGCGGAACACCGCCGCGGCATAGACAAGGCAAAGCGCCAGCCCCCACCACAGCGGCGGGCCGGCGAAGAACAGCCAGACCAGGCAGATGAAGGCCGAGCCGAGAAGCGAGATGAACAGCCGGTCGCCGCGCGTCGTCTCGATGCGCAGGATGCCCAGCCGCGGGGTTTCGGGAAAGCGGATGGCCAGGATGGTGAACAGCACCAGCAGGCTGGCGATCACCCAGAAGAACAGCGCCACCGGGAAGGTCCAGGCCATCCAGCCGCCCGGGATCATCGGCGCGGTCCAGTCCTTGGCGCCCTCGGCGACCGGCGTGGCCCAGACCAGGAAGCCCAGGATGGCGCCCATCAGCAGGGCCGCCGCGGCATAGATGGCGGGCCAGGCCCCGCGGTTCTGCGTCGGGATGGCGGCGTCGGACATCAGACCCTCCCCAGGGCGAAGCCCTTGGCGATGTAGTTGCGGACAAACCAGATCACCAGCGCGCCGGGGATGATGGTCAGCACCCCCGCCGCCGCCAGCACGCCCCAGTCCATGCCGGATGCGCTGACCGTGCGGGTCATCGTCGCGGCGATGGGCTTGGCGTTCACGCTGGTCAGGGTGCGCGAGAGCAGCAGCTCGACCCAGCTGAACATGAAGCAGAAGAAGGCGGCGACCCCGATTCCGCTGGCGATCAGCGGCATGAAGATCCGCACGAAGAAGCGCGGGAAGCTGTAGCCGTCGATATAGGCGGTCTCGTCGATCTCCTTCGGGACGCCGCGCATGAAGCCTTCCAGGATCCAGACCGCCAGCGGCACGTTGAACAGGCAATGCGCCAGCGCCACCGCGATATGCGTGTCGAAAAGCCCGATCGAGGAGTAAAGCTGGAAGAAGGGCAGCGCGAAGACCGCCGGCGGCGACATGCGGTTGGTCAGCAGCCAGAAGAACAGGTGCTTGTCGCCCATGAAGCTGTAGCGCGAGAAGGCATAGGCGGCCGGCAGCGCCACGGTGATCGAGATCACCGTGTTCATCACCACATAGATGATCGAGTTCACATAACCCATGTACCAGCTGGGATCGGTCAGGATCACCCCGTAATTGCGCAGCGTCAGGCCGTGCGGGTAAAGGCTGAAGGTGCCGGTGATCTCGGCATTGGTTTTCAGGCTCATGTTGAGCAGCCAGTAGATCGGCAGCATCAGGAACAGCAGATAAAGCGCCATCACCAGGGCAGAGGATTTCACGCGCATCACATGGCCTCCGGGATGTCGGATTGGCTGCGGTCCATGCTGGTCATCACCGTGTAGAACACCCAGCTGACCAGCAGGATCACCAGGAAATACATCAGGCTGAAGGCCGCCGCCGGGCCCAGGTCGAACTGCCCCACCGCCATCTTCACCAGGTCGATGGACAGGAAGGTGGTCGAGTTGCCGGGCCCGCCACCGGTGACGACGAAGGGCTCGGTATAGATCATGAAGCTGTCCATGAAGCGCAAGAGCACGGCGATCAGCAGCACGCCCTTCATCTTCGGCAGCTCGATATGGCGGAACACAGCCCAGCGGCTGGCCTGGTCGATCCGGGCGGCCTGGTAATAGGCCTGCGGGATGGATTGCAGCCCGGCATAGCAGAGCAGCGCCACAAGGCTGGTCCAGTGCCAGACATCCATGACGATCACGGTAATCCAGGCGTCAACGGGATCGTTGGTATAGTTGTAGTCCAGCCCCAGCGCCGCCAGCCCCCGGCCCAGCAGGCCGATATCGGTGCGGCCGAAGATCTGCCAGATCGTGCCGACGACGTTGAAGGGGATCAGCAGGGGCAGCGCCATCAGCACCAGCACCAGGCTGGACCAGAAGCCCTTCTTGGGCATGTTCAGCGCCACGAAGATGCCCAGCGGCACCTCGATGGCCAGGATGATGGCGGAAAACAGCGCCTGCCGGCCCAGCGCTTCGTGCAGGCGGTCGGAATGCACCATCTCGTCGAACCATTCCAGGCCGGCCCAGAAGAATTCGTTGTTGCCGAACGTGTCGTTGAAGGCGTAGTTCACCACCGTCATCAGCGGAATCACCGCCGAGAAGGCGACGACCACCAGCACCGGCAGCACCAGGAACCAGGCCTTGTTGTTCCAGGTCTTTTCCATCAGGCGGCCCCCCCTTCCTGCGGCGCGACGCGCCAGTCGTCGGCATAGACGTTGATCCGGCCCGGCGCGAAGGCGACCTGCGGCAGGCCCTCGACCGGCATGCCTTCGGGCATGACCACGTTCAGCGGCCGGCCCGCAAGCTCGCCGCGCACCAGCCGGTGACGGCCCACGTCCTCGACCCGGCGGACGGTCAGCGGCATCCCGCCGCTGGCGACCAGCATGGCATGTTCGGGGCGAATGCCGATCTGCACCCGGCCGGCGACCGGGGCGTAATGCGCGCCCAGCGCCACCACCTCGCCGCCCGGCAGCCGGGCGCGGTCGCCCTGCAGCTCGGCATCAAGGAAGTTCATGCCCGGCGAGCCGATGAAATAGCCGACGAAGCTGTGGGCGGGCTTCTCGAACAGTTCCTCGGGCGTGCCCATCTGCACCACGCGCCCCTCATACATCACCACCACCTTGTCGGCGAAGGTCAGCGCCTCGGTCTGGTCATGGGTGACGTAGATCATGGTATGGCCGAACTGGCGGTGCAGGGCCTTGAGCTGGGTGCGCAGCTCCCATTTCATCTGCGGGTCGATGACGGTCAGCGGCTCGTCGAACAGGATCGCGTTCACGTCCTCGCGCACCATGCCGCGGCCCAGGGAAATCTTCTGCTTGGCATCGGCGGTCAGGCCCTGGGCCTTGCGCGACAGCATCGCCTCCATGCCGATCATCCGGGCGATCTGGTCCACGCGCGCCTTGATATAGGCGGCGTCCTTACCGCGGTTCTTCAGCGGGAAGGCCAGGTTGTCGCGCACGGTCATGGTGTCGTAGACCACCGGGAACTGGAACACCTGGGCGATGTTGCGCTCGGCCGTGGGCGCGTCGGTCACGTCGCGGTCGCCGAACAGCACCCGGCCGTGGCTGGGGGTCAGAAGTCCCGAAATGATGTTCAGAAGCGTGGTCTTGCCGCAGCCGGACGAGCCCAGAAGCGCATAGGCGCCGCCGTCCTGCCAGACATGGTCCATTTCCTTCAGCGCGTAATCCGCCTCGGAGCGTGGCTGCGCCAGGTAGCTGTGGGCGAGGTTCTTCAGCGTGATCCGTGCCATGTCAGGCCGCCTTCGCATAGGCGGCCGGAGCGGCGAGGCGCTCGGCCGCGTCGAACAGGTAGACATGCGCCGGGTCCAGCCAGACCGAGAGCGGCTGGCCGGGGCTGAGCTGGTGCACCCCCTCGACCAGCCCGACCCAGCGGTCGGCGCCGTGCTCGACATGCAGGAAGGTTTCCGAGCCGGTGACCTCGGTCCCGACCAGCCGGCAGGCGAATTCGACCGCCGCCGGGGCGTGGCGGGCCAGCGACAGGTGATTGGCGCGGAACCCGGCCAGATAGGCGCCATCCGGCAGATCGGCGAAACTGCCGGCGGCCAGGGCGCTTTCGCCCAGGCTGACGGCGGCGCCCTGCTTGCGGGCACCGACGAAGTTCATCGGCGGATCGCTGAACACCCGCGCCGTGGTCGCATCGACCGGCTGGCGATAGACGCGCGGCGTCGGGCCGAACTGCGTCACCCGCCCCTGCCACAGCGTGGCGGTCTGGCCGCCCAGCAGCAGCGCCTCCTCGGGCTCGGTGGTGGCATAGACGAAGATGGCACCCGAGGCCTCGAAGATGCGCGGGATCTCGACGCGCAATTCCTCGCGCAGCTTGTAGTCGAGATTCGCCAGCGGCTCGTCCAGCAGCACCAGCCCGGCGCCCTTGACCAGCGCCCGGGCCAGGGCGCAGCGCTGCTGCTGGCCGCCCGACAGCTCCAGCGGCTTGCGGGCCAGCATGGGCGTCAGCCGCAGCATCTCGGCGGTCTCGCGCACCTTGCGGTCGATCTCGTCCCGCGGCCGGCCCAGGATGCGCAGGGGCGAGGCGATGTTTTCATAGACCGACAGGCCGGGATAGTTGATGAACTGCTGATAGACCATGGCAACGCCGCGGTCCTGTACCCGCTGCCCGGTCACGTCCCCGCCGTCCCAGAGGATGCGGCCGGTCGAGGGCTGGTCCAGCCCCGCCATCAGCCGCATCAGGCTGGTCTTGCCCGACAGCGTCGGCCCCAGCAGCACGTTCATGGTGCCCCTTTGCAAGGTCAGGCTGGTGGGATGGATATGCACCCTTCCCCCGACCGACCGGGACACGCCCTGCAATTCCAGCAAAGCCTTCCTCCCCCTTATTCCGCCGCCGGATGGGCGGCCTGCCGCGCAGCCACGAACGCCTCCAGTTCGCGGCATTGCGCCTCGTCCATGTGTAACCCCAGCTTGGTGCGCCGCCAAAGGATGTCCGGCGCGCTGCGGGCGAATTCGTTGCGGATCAGCCAGTTCACCTCGGCCTCGGTCAGGCCGGCGCCGAAGTCGCGGCCCAATGCCGCCATGCTTTCCGCACCGTCGAGCAGCAGGAACGCCTCGGTGCCATAGGTGCGCACCAGCCGGCGGGCCTGGCGCAGCGGCAGGAACGGATGGCTGGCCTGCAACTGTGCGATCAGGTCCTCGACCCCGTCCACCGGGAAATCGCCGCCGGGCAGCGGCACCCGCGCCGTCCAGGCGCCGCCGGCCTGCGGAAAGAACGGCGCCAGCTTGGCCAGCGCCCCCTCGGCCAGCCGGCGATAGGTGGTGATCTTGCCGCCGAAGACGTTGAGCAGCGGCGCGCCGGCCCCGTCGAGGCTGAGCACATAGTCCCGCGTCGCCGCGGTGGCCGACTTGGCGCCGTCATTGTAGAGCGGCCGCACCCCGGAATAGGTCCAGACCACCTGGTCGGGCGTCACGGCCCTGGCGAAATACTGGCTGGCGAAGGCGCAGAGATAGTCGCGCTCGGCATCCGAGCAGCGCGCCTCGCCCGGCGGGCCCTGATGGTCCATGTCGGTGGTGCCGATCAGGGTGAAATCCTCCTCGAACGGGATGGCGAAGATGATCCGCCCGTCCGTGCCCTGGAAGAAATAGCAGCGGTCGTGATCATAGAGCCGCGGCACGACGATATGGCTGCCGCGCACCAGCCGCACCCCTTCCGAGGACTGGATATGCGCGACATTGCGGATCACCTCCTCGACCCAGGGCCCGCCGGCATTGACCAGGGCGCGGGCGCGATGGGTCCGCGTGCCCTCCGGCCCCTCGGTGGTGATGCGCCACAGATCGCCGGCGCGCTCGGCATGGGTGACGCGGGTGCGGGTCAGGATGGTGGCGCCGCGCGCCTGGGCGTCGCGGGCGTTCAGCACCACCAGCCGCGAATCCTGCACCCAGCAGTCGGAATATTCCCAGCCCAGCCGGAAGCCGGGCTTCAGCGGCTTGCCCAGCGGGTCGCGGGACAGGTCCAGCCGCCGGGTGCCCGGCAGGATCCTGCGCCCGCCCATATTGTCGTAAAGGAACAGCCCCAGCCGGATCAGCCAGGCCGGCCGACGGCCGCGCATCCAGGGCATGACGAATGACAGAAGCCGCGAGGTCGGCGTATCGCTTTCGAACCGCATCTGCGGCGACCAGGGCAGCACGAAGCGCATCGGCCATGAGATATGCGGCATGGCGCAAAGCAGCGTCTCGCGCTCCTCCAGCGCCTCGCGCACCAGCCGGAACTCGAAGAACTCCAGGTAGCGCAGCCCGCCATGGAACAGCTTGGTCGAGGCCGAGGACGTGGCCTGCGCCAGGTCGCCCTGCTCGGCCAGCGTGACCGAAAGCCCGCGCCCCGCCGCATCCCGGGCGATGCCGCAGCCGTTGATTCCGCCACCGATGATGAAAAGGTCGGCCGCGGGCCGCTCTGGTGCTGACACGCCGATCCCCTCCCGTCCTGGCACCCATCCTGGGCGAAAGGTGTAACGTCTGCGTGACCGCGGTCAAGCAGAAATTTTCGTTTATGATCGTTTTTTGAAAAAACGAGCCAATATGCGCGGCATTGCGGCGAAAACATGCGCATTTCGCTGCGATGCGGCGCGAAACGAGCGGAAATGGCGCGCGCTTTCCTTCGCCGCAGGGGCAAGAAACAGCGGAAAAGCGGGCCGGAAACGCATATAGACGGCGGGCAAGGGACCGGCGACGGGCCGCGTCGCCGCCGCCCGGGCCGGACATGGCGCGAATCCGCCCGCGCGCAGGTCCGGGCAGGGCCGTTTCCCGTTCCGGTGGTCTTGGTCTTGCCGGGAAAATCTGGCAAAGGACGCACATCGCAGAACAAGGGCCATGCAGATGAACAGCCAATCCGTCATTGAAACCGGGGGTCAGGTGGCCACGCTGACCCATCTCCAGAGGCTGGAGGCCGAGAGCATCCAGATCATGCGCGAGGTCGTCGCCACGGCGGACAACCCGGTGATGCTGTATTCGGTGGGCAAGGACTCGGCCTGCATGCTGCATCTGGCGAAGAAGGCGTTCTATCCGGCCCCGCCGCCCTTCCCGCTTCTGCATGTCGATACCACCTGGAAGTTCCGCGCCATGTACGAGCTGCGCGACCGCGCCGCGGCCGAGGCCGGGATGGAGCTGATCGTCCACCACAACCCCGAGGCGATGGAAAAGGGCATCAACCCCTTCGACCATGGCAGCCTGCATACCGACATGTGGAAGACCGACGGGCTGAAGCAGGCGCTGAGCAAATACAATTTCGACGTGGCCTTCGGCGGCGCGCGCCGCGACGAGGAGAAGTCCCGCGCCAAGGAGCGGGTGTTCTCGTTCCGCTCGGCCAACCACCGCTGGGACCCCAAGAACCAGCGCCCCGAGCTGTGGAAGCTCTACAACACCCGCAAGGGCAAGGGCGAATCGATCCGGGTCTTCCCGCTGTCGAACTGGACCGAGCTGGACATCTGGCAATATATCCACCTGGAGAACATCGACATCGTGCCGCTGTATTTCAGCGAACCGCGCCCGGTCGTGGAACGCGACGGCCTGCTCATCATGGTCGATGACGAGCGTTTCCGCCTGCGCGAGGGCGAACAGCCGGTGATGAAATCGGTGCGCTTCCGCACGCTGGGCTGCTATCCGCTGACCGGTGCGGTGGAATCCACCGCCCGCACCCTGCCCGAGGTCATCCAGGAAATGCTGCTGACCACCACGTCCGAACGCCAGGGCCGCGCCATCGACCACGACCAGTCCGCCTCGATGGAGAAGAAGAAGCAAGAGGGGTATTTCTGAAATGAACCACGAGATGAAGGACCCCGTCTACGTCACGGACGCCCTGATCGCCGAGGATATCGACGCCTACCTGCTGAAGCACCAGCACAAGACCATGCTGCGCTTCATCACCTGCGGCTCGGTCGACGACGGCAAGTCGACGCTGATCGGCCGGCTGCTCTATGACAGCAAGATGATCTTCGAGGACCAGCTGGCCAGCCTGGAAAACGACAGCAAGAATGTCGGCACCCAGGGCGGCGAGATCGACTTCGCGCTGCTGGTCGACGGGCTGGCGGCCGAGCGCGAACAGGGCATCACCATCGACGTCGCCTATCGCTTCTTCGCCACCGACAAGCGCAAGTTCATCGTCGCCGACACGCCCGGCCATGAACAATACACCCGCAACATGGTCACCGGCGCCTCGACCGCCGACCTCGCCGTGATCCTGATCGACGCGCGCCAGGGCGTGCTGACCCAGACCCGGCGGCACAGCTATCTGGTGAACCTGCTCGGCATCAAGAACGTGGTGCTGGCGGTGAACAAGATGGACCTGGTCGATTACTCGGCCGAACGGTTCTACGACATCGTCGCGGATTACTCGCATTTCGCCAAGCAGATCGGCATGGACAGCTTCCTGCCGATCCCGATCTCGGGGCTCAAGGGCGACAATATCGTCAGCCACAGCGACAACATGCACTGGTATCAGGGCCCGACGCTGCTGGGCCACCTGGAACAGGCGCCGGTGAACGACGCGCAGATGCAGGACCATCCGTTCCGCATGGCGGTGCAATGGGTGAACCGGCCGAATCTGGACTTCCGCGGCTTCGCCGGACAGATCGGCGCCGGCGTGGTGCGGCCCGGCGGCGCGATCCGGGTGCTGCCCTCGGGCAAGACCACCACGGTCAAGTCCATCGTCACCTTTGACGGCGATCTGGACCAGGCGGTCGCCGGCCAGTCGGTGACCCTGACCTTCGCCGACGAGATCGACTGCTCGCGCGGCGACGTGATCGTGCAATCCGACCAGCCCTGCGAGGTCGCCGACCAGTTCGAGGCGACGCTGGTCTGGATGGCCGAGCAGGAGATGCTGCCGGGCCGTCCCTACCTGCTGAAGATCGGCACCCAGACGGTCACCGCGACCGTCACCGAGCCGAAATACGAGGTCAACGTCAACACGCTGGAGCACCTGGCCAGCAAGACGCTGGGGCTGAACGCCATCGGGGTGGTCAACATCTCGACCGACCGGCCGATCCCCTTCGAGGCCTATGCCCAGAACCCCGACCTGGGCGGCTTCATCCTGATCGACCGCATGACCAACGCCACGGTAGCGGCGGGCATGATCCATTTCGCCCTGCGCCGGTCGCAGAACATCCACTGGCAGGCGCTGGACGTGAACCGCGAGGCCCATGCCGCGCTGAAGAACCAGAAGCCCGCCGTGGTCTGGTTCACCGGCCTGTCCGGCTCGGGCAAATCCACCATCGCCAACATCGTCGAGAAGAAGCTGCATGCCTTGGGCAAGCACACCTTTCTGCTGGACGGCGACAACATCCGCCACGGGCTGAACCGCGACCTGGGCTTCACCGATGCCGACCGGGTGGAAAACATCCGCCGCGTCGGCGAGGTGGCGAAGCTGATGACCGATGCCGGGCTGATCGTGCTGACCGCCTTCATCTCGCCCTTCCGCTCGGAGCGGCAGATGGTGCGCGACCTGATGGCGCCGGGCGAGTTCGTCGAGGTCTTCGTCGACACGCCGCTGGAGGTGGCCGAGGCGCGCGACGTCAAGGGCCTTTACAAGAAGGCACGCTCGGGCCAACTGAAGAACTTCACCGGCATCGACAGCCCCTATGAGCAGCCGCAGCAGGCCGAGATCACCGTGAACACCGTCGATCTGACCCCCGAGGACGCGGCCGAGCGCATCGTGCAATATGTCCTGACCCGCATGTCCTGACCGGCCGGGACGATCGCCGCCCCCTGCGGGTGGGCCGGGAACGACCGGGCCTTCGGGCCCGGTTTCTTCATGTCCGGCAAGGGGTTGGCAGGCCATCGCCCTGTCCCGCGCCGGCGGCGCGGCCCCGGCGGGACTGTGGCCTTCCGCACACAGTCCGGCGGACCTGTCCAAAAGTCGCACTTGCCGCAACCGGCCCCGCGGGCTCAGGCTGGTATGGCAAGGACGGAAAGGGACACGGTGATGAAAGGCACGGTCACCCTCGCCTGCCGCAAGGGAGCGCTGGTTTCAGGCGAATACGAGGTCATCGGCGACAGGCTGCGCGTGTCGTATCACGGCCATGAACGATTGGTGCGGATAGACGGCAGCTCCATAGACCACCTGGCGCAGGCATTGCTGCGCGACCTCTGGCTGGAATAGGTCCCGCCCGCAGGACCGAGGGCCTTGCCCGTGCGGAGGTTGCGCTCGGGCGGCCGGGTGCCGGCCCGTCTTCCGTCTCGCCTCGCTTCGTGCCATGCAGGGGCCGGAACAGGCAGACGGGGACGCTTATGACCGCGACGATTCCGGTGCGACTGACCCGTGCGGGACTGGTCGCGACCGCGCGGCTGCTGCTGAGCTTGCGCGCCATCGACCTGCCGCCACCCGCGGGCGCACCGCGCATCCTGGTCGCCAACCATGTCAGCCATGCCGATTTCGTGGCATTGTGGTCGGTGCTGCCGCCCGAGCGCCGTTTGCGCACCCGGCCGGTCGCCGGTGCCGATTACTGGGAACGCTCGGACCTGCGCCGCTGGATCGCGCATCAGGTCTTCCGCGCCGTGCTGATCGACCGCGACCCCAACAGCCGCCGCTCGGACCCGGTCGAGACCGTGGCCGAGGTGCTGCACGGCGGCGAGGACGTGATCTTCTTCCCCGAGGGCACGCGCAACCTGACCGACACCCGGCTTCTGCCGCTGAAATCCGGCATCTTCCACCTGGCCCGCGCGGTGCCCCAGGCCGAGATCGTGCCGGCCTGGATCCTGAACCTGGACCGCATCCTGCCCAAGGGTGCCTTCCTGCCGGTGCCGCTGAACTGCGCCGTGCGCTTCGGCCAGCCGATGCGGGTCGAGACCGGCGAAAGCCGCGAGGATTTCCTGACCCGGCTTTCGGCGGCGATGCTGGCGCTGGCCGAACAGAAAGGCTGATCCATGGAGCGTTTCCATTCCCCCTCGGCCTTCTTCTTCTATGGGCTCTTCGCCTTCCTGCTGCTGGCCTCGCTGGTCGCGCGGCTGCTGATCCGCTCGGGCCGGGTCAAGGGCGAGATGGCGCAGAACCTCGCCGACCGCATCCGGGCCTGGTGGGTGATGATCGGCGTGCTGGCGCTGATCTTCACCCTGGGCGCCGGGGCGATCACGCTGTTTTTCGCGCTCTGTTCCATGGCGGCGCTGCGCGAATTCGCCACCATCACCCACACGCGGCGCGACGATCACGACGGGCTCGCCATCGCCTTCTACGCCGTCCTGCCGCTGCAATACCTGCTGGTCTATTTCGAGGTGCCGGTCTTTGCCGCGCTGCTGATCCCGGTCTATTGCTTCCTGCTGCTGCCCGTCGTCACCGTGATGAAGGGCGAGGTGCAGGGTTTCCTGACAAGGGTGTCGGAAACGCAATGGGCGCTGATGGTCTGCGTCTATTGCGTCTCGCATATCCCGGCGATCCTGACGCTGGACATTCCCGGCTACCCTTACAGCGCCTTCACGCTGGTCGCCTGGCTGATCCTGGTCGTGCAGGCCTCGGACGTGCTGCAATATGTCTGGGGCAAGGCCCTGGGGCGGCACCTGCTGGCGCCGCGCGTCTCGCCCTCGAAGACGGTCGAAGGGCTGGTCGGCGGCGTGCTCAGCGCCAGCGCGCTGGGAGTGGCGCTGGCACCCTTCACGCCCTTCGGCTGGTGGCAGGCGGGGCTGATCGCGCTGACCGTGACCACATTCGGCTTCCTGGGCGGGCTCATCATGTCGGCGATCAAGCGCGACCGCGGCGTCAAGGACTGGGGCACGCTGGTGCAGGGCCATGGCGGCATCCTGGACCGGCTGGACAGCCTGGTGTTCTCGGCACCGATCTTTCTGCATATCCTGGCATGGGGGTGGTTATGAGCGAGGATTTCAGCCGGCGGCCGATCGCCAGCCGCAACACGAAATGGGCCGCCCATGTCACCCGGCGGCTGGTCGAGAACGGCGTGGCGCCGAACCGCATCTCGGCCGGCTCGGTCGTGGCGGCGGCGCTGGCGGGCGGCGCACTGGCGCTGTCGGCGCAGGCCGGTCCAGGCTGGGCGGCGGGGCTGCTGCTCATCCTCGGCGCGGCGTTCACGCAATTGCGGCTGCTCTGCAACCTCTTCGACGGGCTGGTCGCGGTCGAGGGCGGGCTGGGCACGCCCGATGGCGCCTTCTGGAACGAGGTGCCGGACCGGCTGTCGGACCTGATCATCCTGGCCGGCTTCGGCGCGGCGGCGGGCTGGCCGGCGCTGGGACTGCTGGCCGGGGCGCTGGCGATGCTGACCGCCTATCTGCGCGAATTCGGCCGCGCCTCGGGGCTCGGCTCGGATTTCCGCGGGCCGGGGGCCAAGTCGCATCGCATGGCCGCGGTGACCCTGGGCGCGCTGCTGCAGGTCGGCGCCTGGATCGCCGGCGCGGCCTGGCCGGCGCTGGGCTGGACGCTGGCACTGGTGCTGGCGCTGACCGCGATCACCATCCTTCGCCGCAGCCGGCGCATCCTGCGCGGGCTGGCTGGCCAGGCGGACCGATCAAATCTGGGCTAGCCCCCGCCGCCCAGCGTGATAAGGGATAACTTCGCCGATCCGCTTGTGATACTGGCCGCTCAGCACGGACATTCAGACGACAGAGATCCCAGCCATGCCCGCATACCGTTCCCGCACCACCACCCATGGCCGCAACATGGCGGGGGCTCGTGGCCTCTGGCGCGCGACCGGGGTGAAGAACAGCGATTTCGGCAAGCCGATCATCGCCATCGTGAACAGCTTCACCCAGTTCGTGCCGGGCCATGTGCACCTGAAGGACCTGGGCCAGATGGTCGCGCGCGAGGTCGAGGCGGCGGGCGGCATCGCCAAGGAATTCAACACCATCGCGGTCGATGACGGCATCGCCATGGGCCATGACGGGATGCTGTACTCCCTGCCCTCGCGCGAGCTGATCGCCGACTCGGTCGAATACATGGTGAATGCCCATTGTGCCGACGCCATGGTCTGCATCTCGAATTGCGACAAGATCACGCCGGGCATGCTGATGGCAGCGATGCGGCTGAACATCCCGGCGATCTTCGTCTCGGGCGGGCCGATGGAGGCGGGCAAGGTCACGCTGGGCGACGGGCGCAAGGTCTCTCTGGACCTGGTGGACGCCATGGTCGCGGCCGCCGACGACAAGGTCTCGGACGCGGACCTTGCCGCCATCGAGGAGGCCGCCTGCCCGACCTGCGGCTCCTGCTCGGGGATGTTCACCGCCAATTCGATGAACTGCCTATCCGAAGCCCTTGGCCTGTCGCTGCCCGGCAACGGCTCGACGCTGGCCACGCATGCCTTGCGCAAGAACCTGTTCCTGGAAGCCGGCCGCCGCATCGTCGAGGTGACGCGCCGCCATTACGAACAAGACGACGCAAGCGTCCTGCCCCGCGCCATCGCCAGCAAGGCGGCGTTCCGGAACGCCATGTCTCTGGACATCGCCATGGGCGGCTCGACCAATACCGTGCTGCACCTCTTGGCCATCGCGCAGGAGGGCGGGGTGGATTTCACCATGGACGACATCGACGCGCTGTCGCGCAAGGTGCCCTGCCTTTGCAAGGTCGCGCCGAACACCGCCAACGTGCATATGGAGGACGTCCACCGCGCCGGCGGCATCATGGCGATCCTTGGGGAACTGGACCGCGCCGGGCTGATCGACCGCGACTGCCCGACCGTGCATGCCCCCACCATCGGCGCCGCCATCGACCAATGGGACATCGCCCGCAGCAACGACCCAGCTGCGCGCGAGCTGTTCCTGGCCGCACCGGGCGGCGTGCCGACGCAGGTGGCGTTCAGCCAGGCGACGCTCTGGCCTGACCTGGACCTCGACCGCGAAAAGGGCGTGATCCGCTCGGCCAAGGCGCCGTTCTCCAAGGATGGCGGGCTTGCGGTGCTGAAGGGCAATATCGCGCTGGACGGCTGCATCGTGAAGACCGCCGGCGTGGACGAATCGATCCTGGTGTTTTCCGGCCGCGCCAAGGTCTATGAAAGCCAGGACGCCGCCGTCTCCGGGATCCTGACCGGCAAGGTCGAGGCCGGCGACGTGGTGGTCATCCGCTACGAAGGCCCCAAGGGCGGGCCGGGCATGCAGGAGATGCTGTATCCGACCAGCTACCTGAAATCGAAAGGGCTGGGCAAGGCCTGCGCGCTGATCACCGACGGGCGCTTCTCGGGCGGCACCTCGGGGCTTTCCATCGGCCATGTCAGCCCCGAGGCGGCGGCCGGCGGCACCATCGGCCTAGTGCGCGACGGCGACCTGATCGAGATCGACATCCCCAACCGCTCGATCCGCCTGGCGGTGCCCGAGGACGAGCTGGCCGCGCGTCGCGCCGAACAGGACGCCAAGGGCTGGAAGCCCGCGCAGCCGCGCCAGCGCCAGGTCTCGGCCGCGCTCAGGGTCTATGCGCAATTCGCCGCCTCGGCCGACAAGGGTGCGGTGCGCATCCTGTCGGAATAAGGCAAGGGGCCCGAAGGCCCCCGCCCGTCCCGCCATGGCCGGTCCCGCGGGGCCGGCCTTTCGCGTCACTTCACCTCGGCCAGCCGGGCCAAGTCGAGGCGCAGCACCGAATCCACCGCGTCCTTGCGGAATGCGGGATGCTTCTCCTCCATCGGCGCCTTGATGCTGACGTACAGCCGCGCGCCGTCCTGGCTGACCTCCAGGCTGTTGGGATGCACCGGCAGCGACAGCTTGCGCTTGACCGCGTAATCCTTGCCGTCCACGACCAGCAGCCCGCCGGTGCCCTCGGGCGCCTCGCGGGTGACGCCGCGCCAGGTGAGATAGATCTCGTCCCGGGCGGCGTTATAGGCTACGTCCAGCGTGCCCGGCCCGACCGGCACGGTCTTCAGCAGCTTGCCCTCGGCCGCGTCGAAGACGTAGAGCTGGCCGGTCTCGGCATCGGCCGCGAACAGCCGGCCACCCTGCGGGTCCATGGCCAGGTTGACGAAGAAATGCTTCGAGGCTTCCTTGCCGGCTTCGGTGGTGTCGCCGGTGGCGATCCCGTCGACCCGTTCGCCCGTGGCGCTGTCGATCACCGCGATCTCCTCGATGCCGCCGCCGCTGGCATAGACCCGGCCCTTCGCGGCGTCCTGCGCCAGCCCGGCCGCCCAGAGCCCGGCATCGTCGATGCGGTGCAGAAGCTCGCCCTTGCGGCCGTCGACGATCCAGACGGTGCCGGTCTCGGAAGGGCTCGAGACGAAGACATGGCCGGTCTTCTGATCGACCTCGATCATGCGGGTATGCTCGAAACCCTCGTCCTCCAGCTTCTTGCCCAGCTGGATGGTGTCCAGCGGCAGGCCGCTTTTCGCGTCCAGCACCGTCAGCGAGCCGTCCAGGGTGTTGCCGACGTAAAGCCGCCCGGCCTCGCGGTCCATGCCCAGCGCGAAGGCGCGGCGCGGCAACTGGATGCGGCGGATGACATGCAGGTCGTCGCGGTCGAGCATGTAGACCGCGCCCGAGGTGCCCTCGTCGAAACTGGGGGCGGCGGCAACGAACAGGATGCCCAGCTCGGGCGCGTCCAGCAGCTCATAGGCGCCCCTGACGACATCCTGGCGCAGCGCGGCCGGGGCATATCGGGCGGCCGTGATCGCGGCGGGCGCGGCCTCTTGCGCGGCCAGCGGCGCGACACCGGCCGCCAGCGCCAGGGTGATGGCGGCGGCGGACATGGTCCATCTCGGCCCGGTCAATCTCATCTTGCGTCCATCCTTTCAGAACCTTGCGGAAATTCGGCAAAGCGGCACGGGCGCGGCGGGCATGCGTCGGAAGGCAGGCGAACGGGTCACGGCTGGCGGCGCGGCAGCTTCGCCGCCTGTCTAGGGACAATCCCGGGGCCGCGCAATGCCCGATGCAATTACTCGGATACCACCTGTGCCCGGCCGGCCGCGACCAGCGGTCAGGGCAGCGGAATATGGTCGTCGCGATCCGTGGGCGGCAGGTCGAAAAGTCCCTGCCCCCAGCGCGCGGCACGCCATTCCTCCTTGGCATGCTCGATCCGCTCCTTCGACGAGGCCACGAAATTCCACCAGATGAATCGTGGCCCGTTCAGTGTCGCACCGCCCAGGGCCATCAGCCGCGCACCCTGCGGACCGGCGGCCACGGTGATGCGGTCGCCGGGACGGAACACCATCATCCGCCCGGCCTCGAACTCCTGCCCGGCGATGCCGACCGAGCCCGAGGTGATGTAGAGCCCGCGGTCCTCGTGATCGTCGGGCAGCGGGAAGCGGGCGCCGGGGGCCAGGGTCACGTCCAGGTAGAAGGTTTCCGAATACAGCGTCGCCGGGGCCGCCTTGCCATAGGCATGGCCCAGGATCAGCCGGGCATGCACACCCTCGGCCTCGAACTCCGGCAGCGTCTCCTTGCCGTGATGCTCGAAGATCGGCGCCATGTCCTCGCGGTCCTCGGGCAGGGCGATCCAGGTCTGGATGCCGAACAGGCTGTGCGGCCCGGCGCGGCCGGCAGCCGAGGTGCGCTCGGAATGGCTGACGCCGCGGCCCGCCACCATCCAGTTCACCGCGCCGGGCAGGATCACCTGGTCGCTGCCGATGCTGTCGCGGTGGTGGAAATCGCCGCGATAGAGATAGGTGACGGTGCCCAACCCGATATGCGGATGCGGGCGGATGTCCACGCCCTGCCCGGTCAGGAACTCGGCCGGACCCATCTGGTCGAAAAAGATGAACGGTCCCACCATCTGCCGCCTCGGGGCCGGCAGGGCGCGGCGCACCTCGAACCCGCCGAGATCGCGCGAGCGGGGGACGATCAGGGTCTCGATCTGGTCGATGCCGACTGCATCGGGGCAGCCTGGCTCAAGGGCGGGGTTCCAGCTCATCTCGGCTCTCCTTCCGGCGGGACAGGGCCCAACGCCGCAATCGCGGCCCGGGATCCGCGCGGCCAGGCGCCCGCGCAGGCCCTCAGGCCCGGGCGGCGGCGGGGCCGAGGCCCAGAAGCCGCAGGGCCGCCTCCACCTGCTCCTCGACCGACAGCGCCATGTCGACCAGGGCGCCGTCTTCGTCCAGTCCCAGCATCTCCAGGGTGGCGAGCTGGGAATCGAGCAGGCTGGCGGGGAAGAAATGCCCCTCGCGATGGGTCAGGCGGTCCTCGAGGATCCGGCGCGTGCCGTGCACATGCAGGAAACGCACCCGCGGCGCGCCGCTGCGCAGGATGTCGCGATAGGCCCGCTTGAGCGCCGAGCAGCCGATGACCGAGCATTGCCCGCGCGCCTCGTTGCGGCCGATCTCGGCGGCAAGCTCGCGCAGCCAGGGCTCGCGGTCGGCATCGGTCAGCGGCGTGCCGGCCTGCATCTTGGCGACATTGGCGGCGGGATGGAAGCTGTCGCCCTCGACGAAGGGCCAGCCCATGCGCGCGGCCAGGGCGCCGCCGGTGGTGCTCTTGCCGCTGCCGGAGACACCCATGACGACGATGTGCTGCAAGGCGCCGCTCACAGCAGCCACCAGCCGATCAGGGCGAAGCCGAAGCCGATGCCGCCCAGCAGCGTCTCCATCACCGTCCAGGTCTTCAGCGTGGTCTTCTCGTCCATCTGCAGGAAGCGGCCGACCAGCCAGAAGCCGGAATCGTTGAAATGGCTCAGCACCGTGGCGCCGCCGGCAATGGCCACCACCAGGAAGCAGCGGTCGAATTCCGAAAGCCCGGTGGTCGCCGCCACCGTGGGCGCGATCAGCCCGGCGGTGGTGGTCAGCGCCACCGTGGCCGAACCCTGCGCCACGCGCAGCGCCATCGAGATCACGAAGGCCGCGACGATCAGCGGCATGCCGATGGCATCCAGGCTGCCGGCCAGCGCCTCGCCGATGCCACTGGCGCGCAGCACGCCGCCGAACATGCCGCCGGCGCCGGTCACCAGGATGATGGCGCAGATCGGGCCAAGGGCGCTGTCCATCAGCTTCTCGATCTCGACCGCCGAGCGGCCGCGGCCCAGCAGGAACATGGCGACGATCACGGTGATCAGCAGCGCCACCGGCGTCTGGCCGACCAGCCGCAGCAGTGTCACCCAGAACGCATCGCCGTCGATGGCCCCGGCCGTGACCAGGGTGCCTAGCCCGGTATTGAGGAAGATCAGTCCCAGCGGCAGCAGCAGCACCAGCATCACGGTGCCGAAGGTCGGCGGCACGCGGTCGTGGTGCCCGGCATCGACGGCGCCCAGCAGTTCCGGGACCGGCAGCACGAAGCGCTTGCCGGCCCAGAGGCCGAACAGATAGCTGCCCAGGAACCAGGTCGGCAGCGCCACCACCAGGCCGACCAGCACCAAAAGGCCGATATCGGCGCCCAGCAGGTCGCCGGCCGCCACCGGCCCCGGATGCGGCGGCAGGAAGGCGTGCATGACCGCGAAGGCGCCGGCGGCGGGCAGCGCGTAAAGCAGCACCGAGCCGCCGAAGCGATAGGCGACGCTGAAGATGATCGGCAGCATCACCACCAGCCCGGCATCGAAGAAGATCGGGAAGCCGAACAGCAGCGAGGCCATGCCCAGCGCCAGGGGGGCGCGGTCGGCGCCGAACTGGCCGATGAGCCGGTCGGCCAGCACCTGCGCGCCGCCGGTGAGTTCCAGCAGCCGGCCGATCATGGCGCCGAAGCCGACAAGCAGCGCCACGGTGGCCAGCGTCGAGCCGAAACCCTGCAGCAGCGTCGGGATCACGTCGCCCATGGGAATGCCGGCGACGATCGCGGTCAGCAGGCTGACCAGCACCAGCGAGACGAAGGCATGCAGCCGGAACCGCATGATGAACACCAGCAACACCAGCACCGCCGCAGCGGCGATCAGCAGAAGCACCGGTGTGCTGTGGACGGGCTCGACAGGATTCATGAAAAACTCCTCCAGCGAAATGGTCTTGGGCTAGCCTCGGTTTCTGCCGCCTTCCTCCCCGGATTCGCGGCGGCATGCTTATGTTAGCGTTAACGCAAACCGTGAGAAAGTGCTAGTGCCGCGATGCGGCGGATAGATGCTCGTGCAGCAGCCGCATCTCATCCGACAGCGCCAGTTCCAGCGCCGCTTCGGGACCGGAAAGCGCGCCGGGGTCCTCCTGGCCGTCCAGCATGACCTCGCGGCTTTCCAGCCATTCCAGCAACTCGGCCCGGACGCTTTCGGGCGAAAGCGCCAGAAGCTTGCCGAACATGCGGCGATGCGCGATCAGCCGACCCTCGAGCCCGTCGATCCGGGCGGCCAGCCTGTCCATCCTGTCCATGCGCCATCTCCCTGAAGTTGCAGGAATCATGATGGCACAGATGCCGGAAGCGGCAAAGCCGTTCAGTTCCGGCTGGTCAGGCTGCCGCCCTCGATGCGGCGCAGCGAGATTTCCAGCCGCGCCTCGGCGGCCATGATCTCGGCGCGGACGCGCTTGGTATAACTCATGTGATCCTGGGCGGCGCGGGCTGCCGCCTCGGGGTCGCGGGCCATGATCGCGTCATGGATGGCGCGATGCTGGGCGCGCAGCACATCGCGCACCTCGGGCCGGGCATAAAGCTTTTCGCGGTTGTGGAACACGCCCTTGCGCAGCATGCCCGACAGCGCCCGCATGATCTGCAGCAGCACGATGTTGTGGCTGGCCTCGTAGACTGCGATATGCAGGTCGACATCGGCCTCGGCCTCGTGGCGGGGGTCGGCCTCGTCATGGGCCAGGTCGATGCGCTCCATGCAGCGGGTCAGCATCGCACGGTCCACATCATTGGCCCGCGTCGCGGCCAGGCTTGCCGCCATGCCCTCGAGCGTGCCGCGCAGTTCCAGGTAGTCGTCCACCACCTCGCCGCGCGAGGCCATCAGCTCGACCAGCGGATCGGTGATCGAGGTGGCCAGCGGCGCCACCCGCCGCCCGCCGCCCGGATCCGCGACGATCAGCCCCTTCTCCTCGAGCAGGCGGATGCCCTGGCGCAGCGTCGGGCGCGAAACGTTCAGGCGCAGCGCCATCTCGCGCTCGGGCAGCAGCGGGTCGCCGGGGCGCAGCGAACCTTCGAGAATCAGGTCCTCGATATGCCGGGCGGTGGTTTCCGCGGCGGGGGCGCCCTTGTTCACTTCGCTGGCCATGCTCGACTCCTTCGGGGCTGCCGGAATTTCAGGGCTTTAGCCTGCGGCATCCGGCCTTGGAAGATAGCTGAATCGCCGGATCTGGTGCAATTGATTTCCCGCTTGACCCAAATGGTCAAATTATTTTACTAAAGTGCTGGGGAAGGTAAAGCGATCTGCGCGGCAGCGGGCCGCATGACGCAAGGGGGACACCATGACGGCACCCGGCCAGGCCGAGGCAGAGCGCGGGCCATTGCTGGACCGGCTGCGCCAGATCGTCGGGGCGGCGCAGGTGCTGACCACGCCGCGCGCCACCCGCCGCTATACCCGCGGCTTCCGCTACGGCGAGGGGCCGGTTGCGGCGGTGGTGCGGCCCGGCTCGCTGGTCGAGATGTGGCGGGTGCTCAACGTCGCCGTCGCCTCGGGCCGCGCGGTGATCCTGCAGGCGGCGAATACCGGGCTGACCGGCGGCTCGACCCCCTGGGGCCAGGATTACGACCGCGAGATCGTGCTGATCTCGGTCATGCGCCTCAAGGGCATCCATCTGTTGGGCGCCGGCGAACAGGTGCTCTGCCTGCCCGGCGCCACGCTGGACGCGCTGGAAAAGCGCCTGCGCCCCCTGGGACGCGAGCCGCATTCGGTCATCGGCTCGTCCTGCATCGGCGCCTCGGTCCTGGGCGGCATCTGCAACAATTCCGGCGGCGCGCTGATCCAGCGCGGCCCGGCCTATACCGAAATGAGCCTCTACGCCGAGGTGCGCGCCGACGGCTCGGTGGCGCTGGTCAACCACCTGGGCCTCGACCTCGGCGACGATCCCGAAACCATCCTCGCCCGCGTCGAAAGGGGCGAATTGCCCGCCCCCGCGCCGACCGACGCCTGGGCCTCGGACCGCGAATATGCCGACCATGTCCGCGACATTGAGGCCGAAACGCCGGCCCGCTTCAACGCCGATCCGCGCCGGCTGCACGAATCCTCCGGCTGCGCCGGCAAGCTGGCGGTCTTTGCCGTGCGGCTGGACACGTTCCAGGCCGAAAAGGACACGGCGGTATTCTATATCGGCAGCAACGATCCGGACGAGCTGACCGGGATCCGCCGCCACATCCTCGGCCATTTCCGCAGCCTGCCCATCGCCGGCGAATACATCCACCGCGAGGCCTATGACGTGGCGGCGCGATACGGCAAGGACACCTTCCTGTTCATCCGCCATGCCGGCACCGACCGCATGCCGGCGCTGTTCGCCGCCAAGGCGCGCATGGACGCGCTGACCGAGCGGCTGGGGCTGGGCGCCACCCTCTCGGACCGGCTGGCGCAGGGCATCGCGGCGCTGATGCCCCAGCACCTGCCCAAGCGCATGAACGATTTCCGCGACCGCTACGAGCACCACCTGCTGCTGCGTATGGGCGGCGACGGCATCGCCGAGGCGCGCGCCTACCTGACCGGGATCTTCCCTTCGGCGCAGGGCGACATGTTCGAATGCACCCCCGAAGAGGGCAAGGCCGCCTTCCTGCACCGTTTCGCCGTGGCCGGCGCCGCCGTGCGCTATCGCGCCATCCATGCCCGCGCGGTCGAGGACATCGTGGCGCTGGACATCGCCCTGCGCCGCAACGACCGCGACTGGGTCGAGCGCCTGCCGCCCGAGCTGGACGCGAAGATCGATAAGAAGCTCTATTACGGGCATTTCTTCTGCCACGTCTTCCATCAGGACTACGTGGTGAAAAAGGGCCACGACTGCCTTTCCGTGGAACATGAGATGTGGCGCCTGCTGGACGGACGCGGCGCCGAATACCCGGCCGAGCACAATGTCGGCCACCTTTACCACGCCAAGCCGGAGCTGGCGGGCTTCTATCGGCAGCTGGACCCGACCAACAGCCTGAACCCCGGTATCGGCCAGACCTCGAAACGCGCGCATTGGCATTGACTGCCGGCGCCGCCGCGGCCCCGTGCCGCCCGGACCATCAAGAGAGGAGACAGGGAGGAGAGGAATGCAGTCGGTTCTGTCGCAAAGCTTCTTGGCCCTCGCGATTTCCCTGTCGGTCGCCTATATATTTTTCCTTCCAGAAGCTGCGCAGGTGAGGGC
>NZ_JAEHFP010000032.1 GCF_016446475.1 Paracoccus binzhouensis
ATTGCGTGCCAAGGTCACCTCCCACGTAGAGATGATCTTGAATCACAGCCAGGCGCGCAGGGGAATCCTTTTTGTCAACACAACCTAACGAATTTCGATAGAGAAAGCGGTTGATTTTTCCGGGATGTTCTCAGGCGGCCGGGTGCTGAATATGTCGAGTTTTATGGTTTTTCTTCATCGCCCACACGGAAATGCCGCAAGGCCCATCGACCGGAAATGCGGGCCGGGATTGGCTGTGATGCGGCGCGGCAAACCGCCGCCCCTGACGTCATTCCCGAGCGTTTTTCACAGGACGCAAAATCCGAACCCGAGCGTTCGTATCGGGAATCCTTCACCAAGGAATTCAGTCAACTATATGTTTTTATTTGATTATTTATTGACCTCCCCCAGATGGCCCGCTATATCCGGCACAAGGTCGCCAGCCAGCGGAACGCCAGCCAGCAACCACGAAGCCAGCCAGACAGGAGAAACCAGAATGGCAAATACCGCTTGCAACGCCTGTGCGTTTTATGAGGATCACGTCGCCAACTCCGCCAGCACGCTTTCGGATTCCGGCCTGTGCCGCGCCAACCCGCCCGTCACCCAGAAGGATGCCGACAGCCGGGGCTATTGGCCGGTGGTGAAGTCGAGCGACTGGTGCGGGCAATTCGCCACCAGCTTCGCGGCCGAGTGATTCCCGGCAATCGGCGTTTCAAGGCAGCCTGCGGGCTGCCTTTCGCGTTCTTGCCGACCGGGACCGGCCACGGGCGTGGCCTCAGGACCTCTTGCCCCGGCCGGCCGGCACATGGTGCAGCAGCGACGAACAGGCGCCCATGACATGGGCATGCAGCAGGGTGCCGGCCTTTTCGGCATCGCCCTCGCGGTGGGCGGCGAGAACCTGGCGATGCTCGCGATCCGCAGTGCCCTGGCCATGCGACAGCGCCGGCCGGATGCGCTGGCGGCTGTGGCCCCGCCCGTTCAGTGCCGGCCATTGCGCCACGTTAGTTTTGCGGGCGAAGGCGTCGTAGAAAGGCCTCGGCCTCGGCGAAGGTCTCGGGTGTCTCATGCGACACCGGCAGCTTGATGGCGGCCGATTCCAAGATGGCCCGGTCTCGAAGAACTGGCGATCTCGGATTCGGCGCATATCTCCCTTCTGCCAGATCACCGACCCGGTGCAGATGCGGGACGGCGCGCTTTGGAGCAGGAACGCGGTGGCGATCCGGCCCGGCACGCTGGACCGCTCGCCCTGTGGCACCGGCTGTTCGGCCCGCATGGCGGTCTTGCATGCCAAGGGCCGGATGAGGACCGGCGACCGCTTCGTCGGCACCTCGCTCTTGCAAACCGATCTCCATTGCCGCATCGACGGCGAGCTTGGCCTGAACGGCAGGCCGGCGATCAGCCCGGTCATCTCGGGCCGGGCCCGGATCACCGGCACCAGGCAGCTGAGCTCGATCCGGCCGACCCGTTCCCGTGCGGTTATCGCCTGCCGGATACCCGGCCGATGGCGGAGACGCCGCCCCGACGCCGCCGGCAGGGGCCGGGCTTGAGGAAACCGCCCGGCGGGGTCGCCGCGCCGGGCCCCGCGCAACGACAGCCCGGCCGCGTGAGGGTCCGGGCCAAAGGAGGCAAGGCCGACCATGACCAGCAACGCTGCCCCGCAATTCCTGTCCTATGACGCGGCGATCGGCCGGCTGAACTGGCGCGATGCCGTCGAGGCGCTGCGCCAGGGCCATGCGCTGCCTCGAGCCCAGATCCGCGACGTGTTCCTGGGCCCGCCGACCGGCACGATGATGAGCCGCTCGGCCTGGATCGAGGGGCTGGGCTATGGCGCCAAGACCTTCACCGTCTTCGACGGCAATGCGGCGCGGGGACTGCCGACCGTCCAGGGCGCCATGCTGGTCTTTGGGGGCGGGACCGGCGCGCTGCAAGCCATCGTCGACAGCCCGCTGGTGACCGAGATCAAGACCGCCGCCGATTCCGTGCTGGGCGCCAGCCTGCTGGCGCGGCCCGACAGCCGCCACCTGTTGGTCGTGGGCGCGGGCACGGTCGCGACCAGCCTGGTCAAGGCCTATACGGCGGTGCTGCCGGGAATCGAGCGCGTCTCGGTCTGGGCGCGCCGCCCGGAACAGGCGCAGGCGCTGGTGGAGGGGCTGGAGGGCGTCCGGGTCGAGCTGGTGGCGGTGCCCGACCTGCAGGCGGCGGTGGGGCAGGCCGACATCGTGACGTCGGCCACCATGGCGCGGCAGCCGGTGATCCTGGGCGACTGGGTACGGCCAGGCACCCATGTCGACCTGATCGGCGCCTTCAAGGCCGACATGCGCGAGGCCGACGATGCGCTGATGGCCAGGGCCGCGATCTTCGTGGACAGCCGCGAGACGACGCTGGGCCATATCGGCGAGCTGATGCTGCCCATCGCCTCGGGCGCGATCAGCCCCGAAAGCGTGCTGGGCGATCTCTACGACCTGCTGCGCCCCGGCGCGCGCCGGCGGCAATCGGATGACGAGATCACCGTCTTCAAGAACGGCGGCGGCGCGCATCTCGACCTGATGATCGCGTCCTGGATCGCCCGGGTGATGGCGGGCTGAGCCCTTAGCCCAGGCGGAAGTTCTGCTCGACCACCGCCTCCATCGAGACATGGCTCGAGGTGTTGCTGACATGCGGCAGCACCGAGATCTTCTCGGCCAGGATGCGCCGGAAATCCGCCATGTCGCGCGAGCGGACCTTCATCAGGTAGTCGCAGCCGCCGGCGATCATGTAGCATTCCTCGACCTCGGGGATGGCGCGGACGGCGGCGTTGAATTGCTGCAGCGCGTGTTCGCGAGTGTCGGTCATGTTGACCTCGACATAGGTCACATGCGTCAGCCCCAGCTTCAGCGGCGACAGGATGGCGCGATAGCCGGTGATCAGCCCGATCTCCTCCAGGTGCCGGATGCGCTGCGCCACCGGGGTCTTGGACAGCCCGACCCGGCGCGCCAGTTCGGCGATGGGGATGCGGGCATTCTGGGTCAGTTCCGCCAGGATCTTCCTGTCCAGCGCGTCCAGATCCGGATCCATTCTGCAAATCGTCCCGAATTTGTTCCATCGGCCTAGCAAATGGGCACATTTCAGGCGCACCGCCTGGCAGCCATCTGGTATTCCTGTCCTATCGAATAAGGAGATCGGCATGAGCCCTGTCAACCCCCCCGTGCTTTCGGAGCTGTTTCCCGCGCAGGCGAAATTCGCTGACGAGGCGGCGTTGCTGCAGGGGCTGGTCGCGCAAGCGGCGCTGGATCCCGGGGCCCGCGCCGCGATCAGCGCCCGCGCCGCCCTGCTGGTGCGCCGCATCCGCGACGAGGCCCGGCCGACGATGATGGAGCATTTCCTGGCCGAATACGGGCTGTCCACGCGCGAAGGCGTGGCGCTGATGTGCCTGGCCGAGGCGATGCTGCGCGTCCCCGACCGCATGACCATCGACGCGCTGATCGAGGACAAGATCGCGCCCTCGGACTGGGGCAGGCATCTGGGCGAGGCGTCGTCCTCGCTGGTCAACGCCTCGACCTGGGCCCTGATGCTGACCGGCAAGGTGCTGGACGACGACCAGGCCGGCATCGCCGGCACGCTGCGCCGCGCCGTGCGGCGGCTGGGCGAGCCGGTGATCCGCACCGCCGTCGGTCGCGCGATGAAGGAGATGGGCCGGCAGTTCGTGCTGGGCCAGACCATCGCAGGCGCACTGGAACGCGCGGCCAAGCGCGAGGCGCAGGGCTTCACCTACAGCTATGACATGCTGGGCGAGGCGGCGATGACCGGGGCGGATGCGGCGCGCTACGACCGCGCCTATTCCGACGCCATCGCGGCGATCGCGAAAGCCTGCACCAGGGGCTCGGTCGAGGAGAATCCTGGCATCTCGATCAAGCTGTCCGCGCTGCATCCGCGCTATGAGGTGGCGCAGGAATCCCGCGTCATGACCGAGCTGGTGCCGGTGGTGTTGAAGCTGGCGCGCCAGGCCAAGGCCGCCGGCATGGGCATGAACATCGACGCCGAGGAGCAGGACCGGCTGGTGCTGTCCCTGAAGGTGATCGAGGCGGTGCTGGCCGATCCCTCTCTGGCCGGCTGGGACGGGTTCGGCGTCGTGGTGCAGGCCTATGGCAAACGCGCCGGGCAGGTGATCGACTGGCTGCATGCGCTGGCCGAGCGGCTGGACCGGCGCATCATGGTGCGGCTGGTCAAGGGCGCCTATTGGGATACCGAGATCAAGCGGGCGCAGGTCGAGGGATTCCCCGGCTTTCCGCTGTTCACCAGCAAGGTGGCGACCGATGTCAGCTATATCGCCAATGCCCGCAAGCTGATCGGCTATGCCGACCGCATCTATCCGCAATTCGCCACCCACAACGCCCATACCGTCGCGGCGATCCTGGAGATGGCGGGCGAGACCCGCTTCGAGTTCCAGCGCCTGCACGGCATGGGCGAGCGGCTGCACGACATCGTGCTGCGCGACCACAACACCCGCTGCCGCATCTATGCGCCGGTCGGCGCGCATCGCGACCTTCTGGCCTATCTGGTGCGTCGCCTGCTGGAGAACGGCGCCAACAGCAGCTTCGTGCACCAGATCGTGGATGAGGCGGTCTCGCCCGAGGAGGTCGCCCGCGACCCGTTCGAGGCGCTGGCCACGGCGAAGCCGCCGCGCTCGCTGGTGGTGCCCGAGGCGCTGTTTGGCGCGTCGCGCAAGAACTCGACCGGATTCGATCTGACCGACGAGGAGACGCTGGCCCGTATCTACGCCGCCCGCGACGGGGCGATCCCGGATGCCATGCCGCTGACGGTCTCGGAGCCCAAGGGCAAGATGCAGGATGTCGTCAACCCGGCGACGGGAGAAAAGATCGCCCAGGTGCTGATGGTCGATGCCGAGACCGCCACCCGCGCCATCGACGACGCTCGGATCTGGGACGCCCCGGCGGCCGAGCGTGCCGCGGTGCTGCGCCGCGCCGCCGATCTTTACGAGGCGCATTACGGCCCGATCTTCGGCATCCTGGCGCGCGAGGCCGGCAAGGCCCTGCCCGACGCGGTGGCCGAGCTGCGCGAGGCGGTGGACTTCCTGCGCTATTACGCCGCCGAGGGCGAACCCCATCTCGGGACCCCGCGCGGCATCGTCGGCGCGATCAGCCCGTGGAACTTCCCGCTGGCGATCTTCACCGGCCAGATCGCGGCGGCGCTGATGGCCGGCAATGCCGTCATCGCCAAGCCGGCCGAGCCCACCCCTGTCATCGCCGCCTATGCCATCCGCCTGCTGCACGAAGCCGGCGTGCCGAAAGCCGCGCTGCAACTGCTGCCCGGCGCCGGCCGCGTGGTCGGCACGGCGCTGACCTCGGACCCGCGCGTCTCGGGGCTGGTCTTCACCGGCTCGACCGAGACCGCGCAGACCATCGCCCGCACCATGGCCGCGAACCTGGCACCCGGCACGCCGCTGATCGCCGAGACCGGCGGGCTGAACGCGATGATCGTGGATTCCACCGCGCTGCCGGAACAGGCGGTGCGCGACATCGTGAACTCGGCCTTCCGCTCGGCCGGCCAGCGCTGCTCGGCGCTGCGCTGCCTTTATGTGCAGGAGGACGTGGCGCCACATCTGATCCAGATGATCAAGGGCGCCATGGACGAGCTGCGCGTCGGCGATCCGTGGAGCCTGGCCACCGATGTCGGCCCGGTCATCGACCCCGGCGCGCAGAAGGAAATCGCCGATTACATCGCCGCCAATGCGGGCCGCGTGCTGCACAGGCTGGCCGCGCCGTCGCGGGGTTTCTTCATCCCGCCGACCATGCTGAAGGTTTCCGGCATCGCCGACCTGGAGCGCGAGATCTTCGGCCCGGTCCTGCATGTCGCGACCTTCAGGGGCGACCAGCTTGTCCAGGTGATCGCCGAGATCAACGCCCGCGGTTTCGGCCTGACCTTCGGGCTGCACACCCGCATCGACTCGCGCGTGCAGGAGGTCTCGGATGCCATCCATGTCGGCAATATCTACGTCAACCGCAACCAGATCGGCGCGGTGGTGGGATCGCAACCCTTCGGCGGCGAGGGGCTGTCGGGCACCGGGCCCAAGGCCGGGGGGCCGCGCTATGTGCCACGCTTCTTCGCGCCTGCCGCGCCTGCGGCCCCGGCCGGCGGCTGGCAGGGCCAGGCCGACGAGGCCCGGCTGCGCGGCGCTCTGGCCAGCGCGGCCCCGAAGAAGATCGAGGAGCGGCTGATGCCCGGCCCCACGGGCGAGCTGAACCGCCTGACTGCGCATAGCCGCCCGCCGCTGCTCTGCCTCGGCCCCGGCGCCGATACGGTCGCGGCGCAGGTGGCGGCGGTCGAGGCGCTTGGCGGGCAGGCCGCCGGCGCCGATGGCGCACTGCCCCCCGAGGCCCTGACCCGGCTGCCGCAGCTTTCCGCCGTGCTCTGGTGGGGGGACGAGGCGCGCGGCCGCGCCTATGCCCAGGCCCTGGCCGCGCGCGACGGCGAGATCGTGCAGCTGGTCACCGCCATGCCCGACCTGGCCCATGTCGCCCATGAGCGCCACCTTTGCGTCGACACCACCGCCGCGGGAGGCAACGCCGCGCTGCTGGCCGGCTGACATTCCACAGGGGGCCGCGGCCCCCTGTTTCCCCAAAGAGCCCGGAGGAGGCGTTCCATGAGCAATCAATCATTCCTGGCCGATGTGAACGAGATGTTCGACGTCGCGGCCGCGCATTGCGACCTGCCCGAGGGGCTGGCCGAGAAGATCAAGGTCTGCAACGCGACCTATGTCACCCGCTTCGGCGTGCGGCTGCGCGGGCGGATGCATACCTTCACCGGCTGGCGGGCGGTGCATTCGACGCATAGCCGCCCGGCCAAGGGCGGCATCCGCTTCGCCCCCAATGCCGACCAGGACGAGGTCGAGGCGCTGGCGGCTCTGATGACCTACAAATGCGCGCTGGTGCGGCTGCCCTTCGGCGGCTCCAAGGGGGCGCTGAAGATCGACCCCGCCGACTGGACCGAGACCGAGCTGGAAAAGATCACCCGTCGCTTCGCGCAGGAGCTGATGGCGCATGAATTCCTCAGCTCGGCCGCCAATGTGCCGGCGCCGGACATGGGCACGGGCGAGCTGAACATGATGTGGATCGCCGACGAATACCGCCGCGCCCGGCCGCAGGACATCAACGCGCTGGGTTGCGTCACCGGCAAGCCGGTCGGCGGCGGCGGCATCGAGGGCCGCACCGAGGCCACCGGCCGCGGCGTGCAATATGCGATCCGCGAATTCTTCCGCCATCCCGCCGACCGGGCCCGCGCCGGCTTCCGGTCCGAGACCCTGTCGGGCCTGGCCTGCGTGGTGCAGGGGCTGGGCAATGTCGGCTTCCACGCCGCCAAGTTCCTGTCGCAGGAGGATGGCGTCCGTATCGTCACGGTGATCGAACGCTCGGGCGTGGTGCGCAATCCCGACGGCATCGACATCGATGCGCTCAAGGCGCATCTGGTGCAGACCGGCTCGGTCGAGGGCTTTGCCGGCGGCGCGGTCAGCCCGCCCGACATGGGCGCATTGGCCGATGATTGCGACATCCTGATTCCCGCCGCAGCCGAGGGCGCGATCACCGAGGAGAATGCCGCCTCGATCAAGGCGGCGCTGATCGTCGAGGCTGCGAACGGCCCCACCACCAAGGCCGCCGACACCATCCTGCGCCAGGCCGGCAAGATCATCCTGCCCGACCTGTTCGCCAATGCCGGCGGCGTGGTGGTGTCCTATTTCGAATGGGTGAAGAACCTCAGCCACATCCCCTTCGGCCTGATGGAGCGGCGGCTGGAGGAGGACGAGCACCGGCTGCTGGCGCGCTCGCTCGAGCAGATGACCGGCCGGGATTTCCCCAGCGAGCATGCCCGCTTTCTGGAGGCGCGCAGCGAGATCGCGCTGGTCCGCTCGGGGCTCGACGACATCATGCGCGCCGCCTATCGCCGGATGAGCGCGCTGTGGAACCGCCCCGACGGCAGCTACCCGGACCTGCGCACCGCCGCCTATGTGCTGGCCATCGACGAGGTGGCGCAGGCCTACAAGGCCATTGGGCTTTAGGCTCCGGGGGTCGCGACAAGGAAAAGCCCCGCCGGCGCGTCGCCGGCGGGGCTGTTTCCGTGATCGGCCCGCGCCGCTTATTCGCGGTTGCCCAGGAACTGCAGCAGGAACATGAACAGGTTCAGGAAGTCCAGGTAAAGCTGCAGGGCGCCCATGATCGCCGACTTGCCCAGGAAATCGCGGTCCGAATTCGCCAGCTGCAGATAGGTGTTCTTGATGTTCTGCGTGTCGAAGGCGGTCAGACCGGCAAAGATCAGCACGCCGATCGCCGAGATGGCGAATTGCATGGCGCCGGATTTCAGGAAGATGTTCACGATCGAGGCCACGATCAGCCCGATCAGGCCCATCAGCAGGAAGGTGCCCATGCCGGACAGGTCGCGCTTGGTCGTGTAGCCCCAGAGCGAGAGCCCGGAGAAGGCGATGGCCGTCACCAGGAAGGTCTGGACGATCGAGAACGAGGTATAGGCGGCGAAGATCCAGCTGATCGAGACGCCCATCACCGCGGCGAAGGCATAGAACAGCGTCGTCGCACCCTGCACCGAGAGCCGGTTCAGCGCGGCGCCGAACGCGAAGACCATGACCAGCGGCGCGAACATCACCAGCCATTTCACCGGCGACAGGTAGAGGGTCTTGCCGAACTCGGTCAGGTAATGGCCATTGCCGAGCGCCCATTGCGTGGGCGTGTCGGACAGGGTCAGCCCGGCCATGCCCCAGGCGGTGCCGGCGGTGACCAGCATGCCCACGGCCATCAGGCCATAGACCTTGTTCATATAGGCGCGCAGGCCCTCGTCCACGGCAGCCGAGCGCGTCGCGGTCCCGGCCGTGCGGATCGAATTGTAGTCTTGCATAGGTTCTCCCCGGTCGAAAATCGCGGTGCGGCCCCGAACGGCCCACCATCCACGCAGATATTGGCAAAGCCCGGCGGTTTTTCAATGCGCAGCGCGCGATTCACCGGGCCGCTGACGAAAATTTCAGAGGCTAACGATCACCTTGCCGGTCGAGCGCCGGCTGGCCAGCAGGTCATAGCCCTCGGCCAGCCGGTCGAGCGGCAGGGTGGCGCCGACATGCGGATGCAGCCGGCCCTGCTCGTAGAGTGTGAACAGCGCCGCGATGTCCCGGCGCAGCAGGTCGGGATCGAGCTTGTGATAGCCGCCCCAGTAGAAGCCGTGGATGGCGATGTTCTTCACCAGCGCGTGGTTCAGCGGCAGCGCCGGAGGCGTTCCGCCGGCAAAGCCGATGACGAGGAAGCGCCCTCCGGGCCGCAGCGCCCCGAAGGCGGCCTCGCCCGGCGCGTCGCCCACCGGATCATAGACCACATCGACGCCGCCCAGGTCGCGCAGCGCGGCGCGCAGATCGGTGCAGGTGGCGCTGTCGATGCAGACCGCGGCGCCGGCGGCGCGCGCCACGGCCAGCTTCTCCTCGCCCCGCGCCACGGCGATCACCCGGGCGCCCAGGGCGGCGCCGATCTCGACCGCGGTCAGGCCGACGCCCCCCGCGGCGCCCAGCACCGCCAGCGTCTCGCCCGGGCGCAGGCCGGCGCGCAGCGTCAGGGCGAAATGGCTGGTGCCATAGGCGATCAGGAAGCCCGCCGCCTCCTCATGGCTCATGGCGTCGGGGATCGGGTGACAGCAATCGGCGGGGAACAGGTTGGCCTCGGCCATGGTGCCCTGGGCCTGCACCGCCACGCGCGTGCCGGGCGCCAGCGCCACGCCGGAGCCGGCGGCCAGCACCTCTCCCGCGCCCTCGAGGCCGGGAACGAAGGGCAGGGGCGGTGTCTCCTGGTAGCGGCCGGTGGTCATCAGCAGATCGGCGAAGTTCAGCGCCGCGGCGCGCATCCGCACCAGCACCTGTCCGGGCCCCGGCGATCCCAGCGACAGGGCCGCTGGCACGGGAAGTCCCGACATTTCCTTGATTTGCATCATTTTCCAGCTCGCGCTCATGATCCATCCTGTCCGTTGTCAGCCCTTGCGGCGCCGCTTTTTCCAGTGTTTCCGGGGGGTTCGGATAGCGCGCCGCCCCGGTTGCGAGTGCTTGTCTTTTTGGACAAGTCGACATTATCAAGCTCGAAAATTGCGTCAAACTGGTGTAGCGCCCGTTTAGATTGAGTGAGGTGTTACCATGAAGCATAACGTTGACGTCCACGTCGGGAAGCGCATCCGACACCGTCGCTGGATGATCGGCATGACCCAGCAGCAGCTTGCCGAGAAGGTCGGGATCAAGTTCCAGCAGATCCAGAAATACGAGACCGGGATGAACCGGGTTTCGGCTTCGCGGCTCTGGGATATCGCCCGGGCGGTCGACGTGCCGGTCAGCTTCTTCTTCGAGGGGCTCGAGGACGGGCAGCTGCCGGACACGGTCGAGGGCGACATCCTGGCCGACAAGGAGGCGCTGCAGCTGGTCCGCGCCTATTACGCCATGCCCGAGGCGCAGCGCCGCCAGATCTTCGAGCTGGCACGGGTGCTGTCCGACGCCGCCTGAGGCGCCCCGCCGCAGCCCGAGGCTTCCGCTTGCGGGCCGGTGCGGCTAAACCTGCGCCCAGGACATCCGCGGGGGCAGGCCATGACAAGCGCGAACAACCGAATCCCTGTCGAAGGGGGCGACCGGATCATGGCCGTGGCGCATCGCCTGGCCGATGCCGCCCGGGCCGAGACGCTCAGCCTGTTCCGCAGCCCGGCGCTGCGCCCCGACAACAAGGCCGGCAGCGGATTCGATCCGGTGACCGAGGCCGACCGGGCCAGCGAGCGCGCCATGCGCGCCATCCTGGCCGCCGAACGCCCCGAGGACGGCATCCTGGGCGAGGAATACGGTGTCCAGAACGGACAGAGCGGCCTGACCTGGATCCTAGATCCCATCGACGGCACCCGCGCCTTCATCGCCGGGGCGCCCAGCTGGGGCGTGCTCATCGGGCTCAGCGACGCGCAGGGGCCGATCTACGGCATCGTCGACCAGCCGCATCTGGATGAACGGTTCGAGGGCGGCCTGGGCCGCGCCCGGCTGATCTCGCGCGCGGGCGAGGTGCCGCTGCGGGTCCGGCAGGGCGTAGCGCTGGCCGAGGCCACGCTGATGACCACCTATCCCGAGGTCGGCTCGCCCCGGGAACATGCGGCGTTTTCCCGCGTCGCAGCCCGGGCGCGGCTGGTGCGCTACGGGCTGGACTGCTACGCCTATGCGCTGCTGGCCGCCGGTCATGTCGACCTGGTGATCGAGGCGGGGCTGCAGCCCTATGACGTGGCCGCGCCCATCGCCGTGGTTCAGGCGGCGGGCGGCGTGGTGACGGATTGGCGCGGCGGGCCGGCCCATCACGGCGGCACCATCATCGCCGCCGGCTCGGCCGAGCTGCATGCCGAGGCGCTGGCGCTTCTGAACGGCGATTGAGGCCCGGGCGCAAGCCCCCTATGGTGCCGCCAACCGCAATCCTCGTCCCAGGACTAGAATGCCGAGGAGCCAGCCATGACCGAGCCCGAGACCGACGCCCCCGAGGATGATTTCCAGCCCAGCCGGCAGGAGATGGAGGCGATCAACCGCGCCATCGACGACGGCGACGGCCCGGCGCTGGACGCGGCGCTGGAGCCGATGCACGCTGCCGACATCGCCGACCTGATCGAGCAGCTGAACCCGGCGCGGCGGCGCATCTTCCTGCAGCTCTATTCCGGCGAGATCGACGGCGAGATCCTGTCCGAGATCGACGAATCGATCCGCGAGGAGGTGGTCGAGCAGCTGCCGCGCGAGGTGCTGGCCGAGGCCGTGCGCGAGATGGACAGCGACGATGTCGTCGATCTGATCGAGGACATGGAGGAGCCCGAGCAGCAGGCCATCCTGGCGGCGCTGGACGAATCGGACCGGGCGGCCGTCGAACGCTCGCTGACCTGGCCGGAATATTCGGCCGGCCGGCTGATGCAATCCGAGGTGGTGACCGCGCCCGAGCATTGGACGGTGGGCGAGACCATCGACTTCCTGCGCGCCGAGGAATGGCTGCCCGACCAGTTCTATCATGTCGTGCTGGTCGATCCGCGCCGCCACCCGACCGGCTATGTCACGCTGGGCAAGCTGCTGGCCTCGCGCCGCGACGTGGCGCTGCGCGACATCACCGAGGACAGCTTCCGCACCGTCTCGGCCCGCCAGGACGAGGGCGACGTGGCCTATGCCTTCAACAAGTATCACCTGATCTCGGCTCCGGTGGTCGATGACGACGACCGGCTGGTGGGGGTGATCACCATCGACGACGCCATGTCGGTGCTGGACGAGGAGCATGAGGAGGACTTCCTGCGCATGGCCCGGGTCTCGGACGACAGCCATGTCTCGGACGGGCCGCTGCAGACCGCGCGCCAGCGCCTGCCCTGGCTGGTGATCAACCTGTGCACCGCCTCGCTTTCGGCGCTGGTGATCTCGCGCTTCGAATCGACGCTGGCGCAGCTGGTGATCCTGGCGGCGCTGATGCCCATCGTCGCCTCGACCGGCGGCATCGCCGGCACGCAGTCGCTGGCCGTGGCGGTGCGGGCGCTGGCCACGCGCGAGCTGACCAGCGCCAATGCCCGCCGCGTGGTGCTGCGCGAGCTGATGGCGGGCATGCTCAACGGGCTGGGCCTGGCGGTGATCCTGACTCTGGCCGGCGCCGTCATCCTGGGCAGCCTGCCGATCGGGCTGGTGCTGGGCATGGCGATGATCGCCAACCAGGTGGTGGCGGCCATGGGCGGCGTGCTGGTGCCGCTGAGCCTCAGCAAGCTGGGGCTGGACCCGGCGCTGGCCTCGGGCACCTTCGTCACCACCATGACCGACATGATGGGCTTCTTCGCATTCCTGGGGCTGGCGTCATGGATCCTGATCTGAAGGCGGCGCTGCGGCGGCAGGCGCTGGCGGCGCGCGGGCAGGGCGGCGATGCCGCGGCCATGGCGCGCCAGCTGATCGCGGCGCTGGCCCCGCATCGCGGCAAGGTGCTGGCCGGCTACTGGCCGATGCGCGACGAGGCCGATCCGCGCCCGGCCATGGCGGCGCATGACGGCCCGGTCTGCCTGCCGGTGGTGCCCGGTCCGGGCCGGCCCCTGGTCTTCCGCGCCTGGGACGGGCGGCTGGAGGCCGGCAGTTTCGGCACCAGCCACCCGCCCGCCGATTCGCCGGAACTGCGGCCCGAGGTGCTGATCGTGCCGCTGGCCGGCTTTGATCGCCAGGGCAACCGGCTGGGCTATGGCGGCGGCTTCTACGACCGGACCCTGGAAAAGCTGCGCGCCGAGGGCGGCGTCGTGGCGATCGGCTATGCCTTCGCCGTGCAGGAGATTCGGGCGATTCCGGTCGAGCCCACCGACCAGCCGCTGGATCTGATCGTGACCGACAGGGGCGTCATCCTGCCGCAGCGCAAAAATCCCGAAGCGTGAATCTGCGAACGAAGCTGCAACCCTGACGGTCCCGGATTGGGGATAATCCTGTGGAAAGCGTCTGAACCGATGCCGGGAAGCCCGCCAGATCATTCGGATTTTCGCGCGGGGGCGAAAATTTTCACTTGTTAACGCTGCAGTTGCAGCGAATCTCGTGCCCCTTGCCGGACGGGGCCGCGGTACGAGAGTCCAGCAAAAAATTCGATTGAATTGACGGACGTCTCGCGTCAATTTGTATTTCAGGCTCGCAAGGCCACCAGATCTAGTGTCCCGCGCGGCGAACCTCCCGCGCCGCATTGGATCCGGCCCAATGCGGTGCCTGGTTCAAGAATAAAGTTTCCCGGCTGCCGTCCGACGGTCGCCCGACCCCGCGCCCTGCGTCGGGGGCCGGCGTCCTGCGGCGCCCAGCGGGGCCAGGAATGGGGGACACACCGGCAATGAGGATCGAACGGCGCTTTACCACGGCCGAGAGCGGCGCCTATGGCGCGCTTTCCTTTACCACCACCACCAGCGAGATCCGCAACCCCGACGGCAAGATCGTCTTCCGCAACGAGGCGGTGGAGGTGCCGCAGGGCTGGAGCCAGGTGGCCTCGGACGTGATCGCCCAGAAATACTTCCGCAAGGCCGGCGTGCCGGCGCGGCTCAAGCGCGTCAAGGAAAAGGGCGTGCCGGAGTTCCTGTGGCGCTCGGTCCCCGACGAGGAGGCGCTGGCGAAACTGCCCAAGGAGGCGCGCCATGGCGGCGAGACCAGCGCCCGGCAGGTCTTCGACCGGCTGGCCGGCGCCTGGGCCTATTGGGGCTGGAAGGGGGGGTATTTTTCGAACGAAGAAGACGCCCGCGCCTATTACGACGAGATGCGCTTCATGCTGGCGGCGCAGATGGGGGCGCCGAACAGCCCGCAATGGTTCAATACCGGGCTGCATTGGGCCTATGGCATCGACGGGCCGTCGCAGGGCCATTTCTATGTCGATTACAAGACGGGCAAGCTGGTCAAGTCGGACAGCGCCTATGAGCATCCGCAGCCGCATGCCTGCTTCATCCAGTCGGTCAGCGACGACCTGGTGAACGAGGGCGGCATCATGGACCTCTGGGTCCGCGAGGCGCGGCTTTTCAAATACGGCTCGGGCACGGGCACCAATTTTTCGTCCCTTCGAGGGGAGGGCGAGAAACTGTCGGGCGGCGGGAAATCTTCGGGGCTCATGGGCTTCCTGAAGATCGGAGACCGCGCAGCCGGCGCGATCAAATCGGGCGGAACGACCCGGCGCGCGGCAAAGATGGTGATCTGCGACATGGATCACCCCGACATCGAGCAGTTCATCAACTGGAAGGTCATCGAAGAGCAGAAGGTCGCCTCTCTGGTGGCCGGCTCCAAGATGCACGAACGGAAGCTGAACGAGATCTTCGCCGCGATCCGCGGCTGGGACGGCAGCATCGAGGATGCCACCGACCCGGCCCGGAACGCGGCGTTGAAATCGGCGATCCGTTCCGCCAAGCGCAGCATGATCCCGGAGACCTATGTCAACCGGGTTCTGCAATATGCCAGGCAGGGCTTTGATTCGATTGAGTTCCCGACCTATGACACCGATTGGGACTCGGAAGCCTATGTCTCGGTCTCGGGGCAGAATTCCAACAACTCGGTCCGCGTGACGGATGCCTTCCTGCGCGCGGTCCGCGACGACCTGCCCTGGGAGCTTCTGCGCCGCACCGACGGAAAGGTGGCCAAGACCGTGTCTGCGCGCGCGCTCTGGGACCAGATCGGCCATGCCGCCTGGGCCTGCGCCGATCCGGGCATCCAGTTCCACGACACGATCAACGCCTGGCATACCTGCCCGGAACACGGACCGATCCGGGCCTCGAACCCGTGCAGCGAATACATGTTCCTGGACGACACGGCCTGCAACCTCGCGTCGATGAACCTGCTGACCTTCTGGGACGGCAAGGAATTCGACGCCGACGGCTATGTCCATGCCAGCCGGCTGTGGACCGTCACGCTGGAGATCTCGGTGCTGATGGCGCAGTTCCCCAGCAAGGAGATCGCGCAGCGCAGCTACGATTTCCGCACGCTGGGCCTGGGCTATGCCAATATCGGCGGCCTCCTGATGAACATGGGCCTGGGCTATGACAGCGAGCAGGGCCGGGCGCTCTGCGGGGCGCTGACCGCGATCATGACCGGCGTGGCCTATGCCACCTCGGCCGAGATGGCGGCCGAGCTGGGGCCGTTTCCCGGCTACAAGAAGAACGCCCGCCACATGCTGCGGGTGATTCGCAACCACCGCGCCGCGGCGCATGGCACCGGCGCCTATGAGGGCGTGAACGTGCGCCCGGTCGAGCTGGATGCCGGGAACTGCCCCGATCCGCGGCTGGTGGCGCTGGCGCAGGGCGCCTGGGACGAGGCGCTGACCCTGGGCGAGGAGCACGGCTTCCGCAACGCCCAGGCGACGGTGATCGCGCCCACGGGCACCATCGGGCTGGTGATGGATTGCGACACCACCGGCATCGAGCCCGATTTCGCGCTGGTGAAGTTCAAGAAGCTGGCCGGCGGCGGCTATTTCAAGATCATCAACCGCTCGGTCCCGGCGGCGCTGGAGACGCTGGGCTATGGCTCGGCGCAGATCGAGGAGATCATCGCCCATGCCGTGGGCCATGCGAGCCTGGGCAATTGCCCGGGCATCAACCATGCCAGCCTGATCGGCCACGGCTTCGGTCCGCGCGAGCTGGAAAAGATCGACGCGGCGCTGGCCTCGGCCTTCGACATCCGCTTCGTCTTCAACCAGTGGACGCTGGGCGAGGCCTTCTGCCGCGAGACCCTGGGCATCCCGGCCGAAAAGCTGAACGACCCCGGCTTCGATCTGCTGCGGCACCTGGGCTTCACCCGGGCGCAGATCGACGCCGCCAACGACCATGTCTGCGGCACCATGACGCTGGAGGGCGCGCCGCATCTGAAGCCCGAGCATTACCCGGTCTTCGACTGCGCCAACGCCTGCGGCAAGAAGGGCACCCGCTATCTGTCGGTGGACAGCCATATCCGCATGATGGCGGCGGCGCAGAGCTTCATCTCGGGCGCGATCTCCAAGACCATCAACATGCCGAACAGCGCCAGCATCGCCGATGCGCTGGCCGCCTACGAGCTAAGCTGGTCGCTGGGCATCAAGGCCAATGCGCTGTACCGCGACGGCTCCAAGCTGTCGCAGCCTCTGGCCTCGGCGCTGGTCGAGGATGACGAGGAGGCCGAGGAGATCCTGGCCAGCGGCAATCCGCAGGAAAAGGTGGCGGTCATCGCCGAGAAGGTGGTCGAGAAGATCATCGTCAAGGAAGCCGTGCGCAGCCATCGCGAGAAGCTGCCGCAGCGCCGCAAGGGCTATACCCAGAAGGCCATCGTCGGCGGGCACAAGGTCTATCTGCGCACCGGCGAATATGACGACGGCAAGCTGGGCGAGATCTTCATCGACATGCACAAGGAAGGCGCGGGCTTCCGGGCGATGATGAACAATTTCGCCATCGCCGTGTCGGTGGGCCTGCAATACGGCGTGCCGCTGGAGGAGTTCGTCGACGCCTTCACCTTCACCCGCTTCGAGCCGGCGGGCATGGTCCAGGGCAATGACAGCATCAAGAACGCGACCTCGATCCTGGACTACGTGTTCCGCGAGCTGGCGGTCAGCTATCTGGACCGCACCGACCTTGCGCATGTGAAGCCGCAGGGCGCGCGCTTCGACGACCTGGGCGGCGGCGAGAACGAGAGCCAGCCCAACATCGTCCCGGTGGGCGAGGGCGCCTCGCGTTCGCTGGAGATGCTGCGGCAGATCAGCTCGACCGGCTATCTGAGGAAGCGCCTGCCGCAGGATCTGGTGGCGCTGCAATCCGGGGTCTCGGTCGCGGCGGTCTCGACCGCGGACGGCGCGGCGGCGGTGGGTATCGTGACCATGGATGCGCGCGCCAAGGCCCGGATGCAGGGCTATGAGGGCGATCCCTGCGGCGAATGCGGCAATTACACCCTGGTCCGCAACGGCACCTGCATGAAATGCAACACCTGCGGCGCCACCAGCGGCTGCAGCTGAGCCGCAGCCGGGTCCGGGCGCATGGCGCGGCCGGGCCCATCCTCGAAGGAAAGGGCGAAACGATGGAATTGCTGGTCGGCATTCGGCGCATCACCCCCGCCGCCATCCACCCGATCCCCGGCGGGGTCGAGGCCGAGCTGCGCGGCGATGCGGTGCTGTCGCTGCTCGACGCCGCCTTTCACGGCGCCGGCCGGGTCGAGATCCTGGGCGGCGACCTGGACCGCCGGCCGATGGACGTGGCGGGCATCGAGATGCGCGGCGCCTCGACCCTGGTCACGCTGCTTTGCGCCGGCGAGGCCGCGCGCCTGAACTGACGGCGCATCGCCATGGCGAAACCTGTTCCGCGTCCCCCCGGATGCGGAACCTTTTTCATGCACGGCCTCCGAACCGGCATTGCCCGCAAGTCACGATCAGTTCATCCTTTGCGAGCGTGGTTCATTTGCAACGGGCTCGAAAATCCCCTTGAACATGAGCATATTGCCGTGGCGCCTGTAAAGGCCGCCCTGGCATGGAAGGAGAGAATCCACATGAACAAGCCCTCTTCCCGTCATCTTCTGACCGCTTCGGCCCTTGCCCTGCTGATGGCCTTCTCGCCCGCCCTGGCGCAGCAGGCTGCCACCCCGGGGGCCGAGGCCGCGCAGGCCGCCGCCAACGACAACCAGCCGCTGACCGCGCCCGACAGCCAGGCCCGCAAGGAACAGGTCATGCCGGAGAGCTTTGCCGACCTGGTCGAACAGGTCAGCCCGGCGGTGGTGAACATCACCACGACCTCGACCGTGGCCACGCCGCTGGCGCGCGGCCCGCAGCTGCCCGAGGGCAGCCCGTTCAGCGACCTGTTCCGCGAATTCGGCTTCCCGGGCTTCCCGGGCGACGAGGGCAGCCCCTTCGGCCGCGGCCCGATGGCCGAGCAGCGCTCGAACGCGCTCGGCTCGGGCTTCGTCGTCTCGGCCGAGGGGCTGATCGTCACCAACAACCACGTCATCGAGGGCGCCGACGAGATCGAGGTCGAGTTCTTCTCGGGCAAGACGCTGCCCGCCAAGGTGATCGGCAAGGACGACAAGACCGACATCGCCGTGCTGAAGGTCGAAAGCGACGAGCCCTTGCCCTTCGTCAAGTTCGGCGACAGCGACAAGGCGCGGGTCGGTGACTGGGTGCTGGCGCTGGGGAACCCCCTGGGGCAGGGCTTCTCGGCCTCGACCGGCATCGTCTCGGCCCGCAACCGGGCACTGTCGGGCACCTATGACGATTTCATCCAGACCGACGCGGCGATCAACCGCGGCAACTCGGGCGGGCCGCTGTTCAACATGGACGGCGAGGTGATCGGCGTGAACACCGCCATCCTGTCGCCCAATGGCGGCTCGATCGGCATCGGCTTCTCGATGGCCTCGAACGTGGTCAGCAAGGTGGTCGAGCAGCTCGAGGAATATGGCGAGACCCGGCGCGGCTGGCTGGGCGTGAAGATCCAGCCGGTGACGCAGGACATCGCCGACTCGCTGGGCCTGGCCGATGCCAGCGGCGCCATGGTCACCGACGTGCCCTCGGGGCCTGCGGCCGAGGCCGGGATGAAGGCCGGCGACGTCATCACCCGCTTCGACGGCGGCGAGGTCAAGGATCCGCGCGACCTGGTGCGCCGGGTGGCCGATGCGCCGGTGGGCGAGGCGGTCGAGGTGACCGTGCAGCGCGACGGCAAGCCGGTCGAGCTGAAGGTGACGCTGGGCCGGCGCGAACTGGCCGAGGGCACCGGCACCGGCAAGCTGGACAGTTCCGCGGAAACCGCCAGCGATCTGATGGGCATGACGGTGGTGCCGCTGACGCCGCAGATCGCCGCCGAGCTGGGCGTCTCGCGCGAGACCCGGGGCCTGGTGGTGCAATCGGTCGAGCCGACCGGCGCCGCCGCCGACAAGGGCCTGGCTCCGGGCGACCTGATCACCGAGGCCGGGCAGAAACCGGTCGAGACGCTGGCCGATCTGGAGGCGCAGGTGAAGGAGGCGCGCGAGGCCGGCCGCAAGTCCATCCTGATCATGGTGCGCCGCGCCGGCGAGCCGCGCTTCGTCGCCCTACCGGTGGAATGAGCGCATGAAAAAGGGCCGGGAGATCCCGGCCCGCAGTCAGGCGGGGCGCCGGTTCGGCGCCCCGTTTCGCATGGCTTACTGCTTGGGCGCCTCGGCCGGGGCGGCCGGCGCGGCGGGGGCCAGGTCCTTGTTGGCCTCGTTCAGCGCCGCCATGCCGGCGGTGAAGCCCTTGAGCGACAGGTCCAGCTTGACCAGCTGCTCTTTCGAGGCGCCGAAGGGCAGGACCGAGACGGTGGCCTTGTTGCCCTTTTTCAGCGGGCCGAGCTCGGCCTCTGCCAGGCCGATGCGCGAGATGCAGCCGACCCGGGCGCACAGCATGAAGGGATAGCGCGATTCCTTGGCGGCATCGACCTGCAGCCCCAGCCCGGCCTGCAGGTCGGTCTCCAGCGGCGCGACGAAGGTGATGACGGCCTGCACGTTGCCGGTCATCGGGATCACCGAGGCCTCGGCCACCGGCGAATCGTTCTGGTCCTTGAGCAGCTGGTAAAGCTCGCAGGGATCCTTGCCGCTTTCGGTCTTCATGCAGCGCAGCGTCCAGTCGCCATGCGTCGACTTGGCATAGGGCTGGCCGACCTGGGGCGCGCCATCGGCGGCGGGCGTCTCGGCGGCCGGGGCAGGGGTGGTGGCGGCTTCTGCGGCCGGGGCTTGCGCGGCCGGGGTGTCGCTGGCGGGAGCTTCGCTGGCTGGGGCTTCTGCGGCGGGCTGCGCCGGGGTCTGGGCAGCCTCTTGCGCCATCACGCTGCCGGCGCTGCCAGCCAGGGTGAAGAGGGCGGCGATCACTGCCGCGGACGTCCTATTGGCCATGGTTCTCTTCCTTTGGTCCATGCATCGGGCCCGGTCCTAGCACGGGCATGGCGGCTTGTCAGGGCGGATCGCGTCGTGCCTCGTCACCTTTGCGTGCCGCGCCGGAGCGGGCGGGATCGCGCCGGGCGGCAGAGCCGGCGACCGGGGACGCGCATGGTCCGGAACGCGAGGACCCGGGGCGCAAGACAGCGGCCCCGGGTCCCCATGTTACCTTCCCTGCCGGACTGGCCGGTCATCATTGTGCGGAAAGCTAGAGCCATGACATGGGTCCGTCAACTGTCCTAATCGACATATTGTGACATCGTGATGACCGGTCCGTGATCCGGTCAGGAAAGAGGCAACCGGACGAAAAAATGCCGCGCCCGGAGGCGCGGCAGTCCAACAGGGAGGAAGTCGGCCGACCGTGCTGGCGGCGGTCCGACAGGAACAGACTGGCACAAAATCCTTACGGTTGTATTGTCCTTTCGTCCGAGACTTGCGCTTTTTTGCCGATCCGTGGAGGAAAAATGACAGAAATCGTCGATCTGGCGGCCGGAACGGTCTTCCTGGGCGGTGGCGGCGCGGATCATGCGCAGCCGCAAAGCCTGCTGCTGAAATATGCCAACCGCCACGGGCTGATCGCCGGCGCCACCGGCACCGGCAAGACGGTGACCCTGCAGACCCTGGCCGAATCGTTCTCGCGTGCCGGGGTGCCGGTCTTCATGGCCGATGTGAAGGGCGACCTGGGCGGCATCGCAAGGGCGGGCGATCCGGCCGGCAAGCTGCACGAGCCCTTCCAGAAGCGGGCGGCCCAGATCGGCATGGCGCTGGATTACCAGGCCTTTCCCGTCACCTTCTGGGACATCTGGGGCGAGCGCGGCCACCCGGTCCGCACCACCCCGGCCGAGATGGGGCCGCTGCTGCTGTCGCGGCTGATGGGGCTGACCGATGCGCAGGAAGGGGTGATGAACATCGCCTTCCGCGTCGCCGACGAGGAAGGGCTGGCGCTGCTGGATCTGAAGGACCTGCAGGCCATGCTGGTCTGGGTCGGGCAGAACGCCAAGGAGCTGTCGCTGAAATACGGCAATGTCTCGACCGCCTCGGTCGGCGCGATCCAGCGCGCGCTGATGGTGCTCGAGAACGAGGGCGGCGGCTTGCTGTTCGGCGAGCCGGCGCTGGAGCTTGCGGACATGATGCGGCTGGACGCCTCGGGCCAGGGCATGATCAACATCCTGTCGGCCGAGAAGCTGATGAACGCGCCGCGGCTTTACGCGACCTTCCTGCTGTGGCTGATGTCCGAGCTTTTCGAGCAATTGCCCGAGGTCGGCGACCCGGACAAGCCGAAGATCGCCTTCTTCTTCGACGAGGCGCATCTGTTGTTCGACGACGCGCCGCCGGCGCTGGTGGAGAAGATCGAGCAGGTGGCGCGGTTGATCCGCTCCAAGGGCGTCAGCCTGTGGTTCATCAGCCAGAACCCGGCCGACCTGCCGGAATCGGTGCTGGGCCAGCTGGGCAACCGGGTGCAGCACGCCTTGCGCGCCTTTACCGCCAAGGATCAGAAGGCGCTGAAGCTGGCGGCGCAGAACTATCGCCCCAACCCCGAATTCGACACCGCCGAGGCCATCCAGGCCGTCGGCACCGGCGAGGCGGTGACCTCGCTGCTGGAGGCCAAGGGCGTGCCGGGCATCGTGCAGCGCACGCTGATCCGGCCGCCGCTGTCGCAGCTGGGCCCGATCCCGGATGCCGAGCGCGCGGCGATCAACGCCGCCTCGCCCATGGCGCAGAAATACGGCAAGGCGCTGGACCGCGAGTCGGCGGCCGAGCTGCTGGCCCGCCGCGCCGAGTCCGCCGCCGCGGCGGGGGCCGATGCGGGAGCCGGGGGCGCGGACGAGGATCTGTGGAAGATGGACCGCGAATACACCCGCGCGCGCCGCTACGATCCGGGCGTCCAGATCCCGCCTGAGAAGGCGAGCCGCGCGCGCGGCGGCCGGAGTTCGAACAGCGATTCGATCGCCGTGACCTTCGGCAAGAGCCTGGCCCGGCAGCTTGGCACCAGGACCGGCCAGGCGCTGGTGCGCGGCATCCTCGGTTCGCTGTTCAGGGGCAAGTGAGCGGGTTCGGCACCGGCCGGGGCGCGGCCTCGGCGGTCTCGGCCAGGATGGCGATCAGCAGCATGATGTGGCGATGCACGTCATAGCCGGCGCGGCCCGCGCGCCGGATCGCGTCCAGCTGCGCCTCCTCGGCATGCAGCCGCTTGAGGGCGGCGCCGGCCGCCGGCAGGTCTTCGCATTTCAGCACCCGGCGCAGGTCGCGGCGGCGATTCCAGCCCGGCAGTCCCAGTCGCGCCGCCTGCACCAGAAGCCGCGGCCGGCGCAGGCGCGGCTGCCCGCAGCGCGGCTGGAAAGCGATCACTTGGCCCATCATCGTCATGGCGATTTTCCCTTTTGCTTCGATTTCGGAAAATTTGCACAACCAAAGCGTGTGTTGCGCCAAGCCGGCGACCAACGCGCGGCGCGGCAAGGAATCCTTAGGAATTGTTTCGCAAACATTGCCGCATCTCGGCCTGCACCCGTCCCGGTCTGGCGAGGCGTGACACAACCCATGGGCGAGCAGCTGTCCGCTCGTCTCCAGGAAGCGAAGGAACAACCATGACGATTTTGACGGGAGATTTTGCCCCGGAAGCCCCGATCGCCGCTCTGCCCGCCGGCATCGGGGCCGCGGCCTGCAATCGGCCCGAACCCGCACCGGCCCCGCAGACCGAGGACAGCGACCTGACATTGTATCTGCGCCATGTCGAAAGCGGCGTGTCGATCCGGGCGCTGGCGCGCGAGACGGGCTGCCACGCCTCGACCATCCTGCGCCGCATCCGCCGCTTCGAGGCGCGGCGCGACGATCCGCTGGTCGACCAGGCGGTCGAGCGCGCGGCGGACCAGGGGCGGACGGCGGGGCCGGGGCGGGTCGGCGGCAAGCAGATCGCCCGCATCCTGCGCCGGCTGGCCGAGCCCGGTGCGCAGATGGTGGTGGCCGAGGGCATGGACAAGGCCATCGTGGTGCGCGACGAGATCCGCACCGCCATCCTGGACCGCGAACTGGCCGAGCACATGGCGATCCGCGGCTGGGTGCAGCTGCTGGGCCAGGGCCGGGTCAGCCGCTATGCGCTGTCGGGCCCGGGACGCGAGGCGCTGCGGGCCATGCTGGCGGCGCGGCGCGGCCGCGCCCTGCCGCAGGGCGAGGATTTCGTCATGGCCGCGCCGGTGATCGCGGAACCCGCGGCGGGAACTGCGGCCGAACCCGCGGCAGAAGCCATGGGCTGCGCCGAGGAAGCCGCCGCCTTCGACCATGCCGACCGCCACCGCCAATGGGATGAGCGCGAGATCGCCGACCCCGAGGACGGCCGCCGCCGCCGCGCCCGGGTCAACATCGCCGAAAGCCCGCTGCTGATGCTGGCGCGGCGGCGCGAACCGGACGGGCGCCCCTTCCTGGCGCCGGAGCTGGTGGCCGCCGGCGAGCGGCTGCGCGAGGATTTCGAGCTGGCGCAGATGGGTCCGCGCGTCACCCAGAACTGGGATCGGTTCCTGACCGCCGGCATCGACGTGTCGCGCGCCCTGTCCGACCATGCCGGCGGCTCGGAAGGGGCGCGCAACCGCGTCGCCGCGGCGCTGCGCGAACTGGGCCCCGGCATGGGCGACATGTGCCTGCGGGTCTGCTGCTTCCTTGAGGGGATCGAGATGACCGAGCGCCGGCTGGGCTGGTCGGCGCGCTCGGGCAAGATCGTGCTGCGGCTGGGGCTGATGCGGCTGGAACAGCACTATCGCCAGACCTATGGCTCGGGCGCGCCGCTGATCGGCTGAGGCGGCCGGGCGTGATCCCGGTCCATGAAAAAAGGGCGCCTGCCGGGCGCCCTTTTCATTGTGTCTTGTGCCAGGCCCGGCAGCCCGGATCAGGCCGCGGCCTTGGCCGGGTTGGCGCGCAGCCATTCCAGCACCGATTCCGGCGAGCTGGCGCCATAGGGATCCTCGGGGCAGTCGTCGCAGCGGCCGGGTTCCTCGAACCAGGCCTCGACGCGGCCGTCGTTGACGACGGCGGCATAGCGCCAGCTGCGGGCGCCGAAGCCCAGGTTGTCCTTGCGCACCAGCATGCCGACCTTGTCGGTGAACGCGCCCGAACCGTCGGGGATCACCTTGACGTTCTGCAGGTTCTGGGCCCTGGCCCACTGGTTCATCACGAAGCTGTCGTTGACCGACATGCAATAGATCGCGCCGATGCCCAGCTCGGCCATCTCGGCGGCGGCCTTCTCGAAGCCCGGCAGCTGATAGGTCGAGCAGGTGGGCGTGAAGGCGCCCGGCAGCGAGAACAGCACCGCGCGCTTGCCGGCGAAATAGTCGGCGGTGGTCATAGCCTGCCAGCGATAGGGATTGGGCCCGCCGACCGATTCGTCGCGGACGCGGGTCTGGAAGGTCACTTCCGGAAGCAGATCGCCTTGTTTCATGGTTGGTCCTTTCGTCATCCGCTCCTCCCTTTCGGCCGATGCTGCGGCGCGGCATCGGCGGGTCCAGATGCACCATTGCAATGGCGTTGATCAAGCCCCGAAAAACCCCTAAGTTCGGGCGACCCCAGCAAAGGATGCCGACATGGCGGATATGCCCCCGGTTCTGCGCCACCCCGAAAAGGCCCATCGTCCCGACCAGCCGCAGCCGAAGAAGCCGGACTGGATTCGCGTCAAGGCGCCGACCAGCCAGGGCTACAAGGACACGCGCGACCTGCTGCGCGAACATCGCCTGTCGACGGTCTGCGAAGAGGCCGGCTGCCCGAATGTCGGCGAATGCTGGAGCCAGGGCCACGCCACCATGATGATCATGGGCGAGATCTGCACCCGCGGCTGTTCCTTCTGCAACGTGCAGACCGGCCGGCCCGACGCGCTGGACGTGTTCGAGCCGGGCCGCGTCGCCCATGCCGTGCAGAAGCTGGGTCTGAACCATGTGGTCATCACCTCGGTCGACCGCGACGACCTGGACGATGGCGGGGCCGAGCATTTCGCCCAGACCATCCGCGCCATCCGCCATCGCTCGCCCAAGTCGACCATCGAGGTTCTGACCCCGGACTTCCTGAAATCGAAGCCCGGCGCGCTGGAGACGGTGGTCGAGGCGCGGCCGGACGTCTTCAACCACAACCTGGAGACCGTGCCCGGGCTTTATCCGACGGTGCGGCCGGGGGCGCGCTATTTCCACTCGCTGCGGCTTCTGCAGAAGGTCAAGGAGCTTGACCCGACCATGTTCACCAAGTCGGGGATCATGGTCGGCCTGGGCGAGGACCGGCAGGGCGTGCTGCAGGTCATGGACGACATGCGCGCCGCCGATATCGACTTCATCACCATCGGCCAGTATCTGCAGCCGACGCCCAAGCATCACCGCGTCGACCGCTTCGTCACCCCCGAGGAGTTCAAGGGCTACGAGAAGGCCGCCTATGGCAAGGGCTTCCTGATGGTCTCGGCGACGCCGCTGACCCGGTCCTCCTATCACGCCGGCGACGATTTCGCCCGGCTGCGCCAGGCGCGGCTGGAAAAGCTGGGTCGCGCCTGACGCTGCCCGGCCCCGGCTGGTCCGGCGCGCCGCGTCCGGTCCTGTGCCCGGCCCCGTTCCCCGATACGCCAGCCGCGCCGCCCGCCGGTGACGGCGGCGGATCCTTTCCGGACGCCTCTCCACCGCGGCCCGCTTCGTAGGTCGACCCGCCGCCTGGGCCGGCGGCGCTAGAATTTCTAATGCGATTCAGCAGAACATTCTCGTTTGCCCCTGCAGCCCCCCTCGGGGAATAAGCCCCCGTCCGGGCGCAAAGACGCCCTGGACCGACATGACCGGCCACAGCTGCCCGGCCGAACGGGATCGCGCCTGCCAGCAGCTGCGGCAGCGCCGCCCGGTCGCCGGCCGGCCAGAACCCCGGTCGTTGGAAAGGAGGACAGGCGCCGCGTTCCCCGGGATGTCCCGGCGCGCCGGCGCGGCTGCCATGGGCCTGCGGAGGAGCCACGCCGGTGGCGGGCCATGGACGGCAGGACACGCATTGCGGCGCTTTCGCCAGCCTTCGGCGGAATGCCCGGATCCGAGCCCAGGAAGGTATTTCATGGCCATTTCCCTCATCCCCGGCGCGGCGGCGACGCGCGACGCCTCCGGCAGGCTGTTCATCGACGAGGCGCCGCTGAAGCCCATCCATGTCACCGCCGCTGCCGCCGTCCTGGGCGGCGCGGCGCTGGACGGCTATGTCCTCGGCATCGTCGGGCCGGCACTTTCCATCGCCAAGCAAGAGCTGCAGCTTTCTGCGATCAGCCAGGGCCTCATCGCTTCGAGCGCGCTGATCGGAGTGTTCATCGGCGGGCTGTTCTTCGGCAACCTGGCGGACCGTTTCGGGCGCCGGCCGGTCTTCGCCTGGAACCTCGCCGCCTTCATCCTGCTGTCGCTGCTGCAGCTTTTCGTTCAGGATGTCTGGCAACTGGTGGCGATCCGGCTGGCGCTGGGGCTGGCCATCGGCGTCGAATATGCCGTCGGCTCCTCGGTCCTGGCCGAGTTCTCGCGCCGCAAGGGCAGGGGCGTGCTGCTGGGCTGCTTCTCGATCGGCTGGCAGGCGGGCTTCACCATCGCCTTTATCGTCGGCGCGTTCTATGGCGGCGACAATTGGCGGATGCTGCTGGCTTCGAGCGTGGTGCCGGCGCTGATCACCTTCGCGCTGCGGATGACCCTGCCCGAAACGCCGATGTGGCTGAAGGCGCGCGGCCGCGACGCCGAGGCGCAGGCCATCGTCGAGCGGCATTTCGGCGCGGAATACGCCATCCCGGAAGTCGATCTGAACGCCAGGCACGCATCGCCGCGCGAGTTGTTCACCGCCGAGACCTGGCGGCAGACGCTCTATTCCGGCCTCTTCTGGTTCTGCCAGGTCGGACCGTTCTTCGGCATTTTCACCTTCATGGCGCCGGTGCTCGAGTCGCTGGGGCTGAAGGACGCGACGGCGGTGGACATGTCGCTGAACGCCATCCAGATCGCCGGGGCGGTGTTCGGGGTGTTCCTGCTGCACTGGATGAGCCGGCGCGGTTTCGTGATCTGGACCTTCGCCGTCGTGCTGCTGACCTTCCTGGCGCTGGGGCTGTTCCCGCAGGCGCCAAGCTGGGCCGTCATCGCGCTGTTCTCGGTCTACATGTTCGTCGCCCCGGCTGCCAACAACATCCAGTTCGTCTATCCGCCCGAGATCTTCGACACGCATGTGCGGGCGACCGGCGTCGGCTTCTCGGCGGCGTTCTCGCGGATCTCGGCTGCGGGGGTGACCTATCTGTTGCCCTGGCTGCTGCAGCAATTCGGCTTCTCGGCCACGCTGGTGATGATGGCGGGCTTCCCGCTGCTGGGGCTGGTGCTGTCGATCCTCTGGGCGCCCGAGACCAAGGGCAGGCATCTGCGCTGAGGGAGATGCGGTCCGGCGGGTTAATACCGCTCTGGCGGAAGCCCGCTACCGGCATCAAGGCTGAAGCTGACGGTTCCCGAGGCGATCGCACGGATCCGGGATGGTCGTTTGCTTCGGGTGGGCAAGTATCTGCAGCGACCCGGATTTGCCTCGGTTCTGGTCAATCTCGGCCATGCCGGACAGCAGGGCGAGGCGATTTCCCTGGTTGTCTTCGCCAGTTCTCAGGGGTTGCGCACTGCCGAACTGGCGACGTTCATCCGGCGGATGGGCTTGCCCTTCCGCCGGCTCCGTGGGCCGCGCGGCGGCGATCAGTTGCGGTTGACGGCGACCGACCGGCAGGCATTTCACGACCGCTTCATCAGTTTTCGTAGCTTGGGGATCAGGGCGCGCCTGGACCGGGACAGTCTCCGGCAGCGCCTTGATGCGCGCGGAACCGTCCTGGCGGGCGGCAGCGTGCGCAAGCTTATATAACTGAAAAAATAGAAAAAAGATGACGTCTGAAGGGCTGATGCTGCAGGCTCATACCAATCTTTGCAGGCGACGCCGAACTTTCTCGGTTCAAAGCTCTATTCTGACGCCTGCGCAGCAGTTCCGACCTGGATCGGCAGATCAGGTGCAGGATCGCTGGTCGAGGCAGAGCAGCGAAGCCTCCGTTCTCATCACGATTTTCGGCTTTGCACGGTCGGTCTGTTGAACTAGGGAGGAATGCAATCGGTCAGCCTCCCGCGTCTCTGCGCTGCCAGCCGACGTTTCTGCAATCGGCAGCGGCATGGGGCGGGCAAGGTGGAACGGACGGGTCTGGACTGGTTGTTTTGCGCCCATCGCGGGGATGTCAGTTCCTATCTGGCCCGGATGCTGCGCGACCCCGATCTGGCCGAGGATCTGACGCAGGACGCGTTTCTGCGCTGTTGCACCGCACTGCAGGCCGGTAGCAGGCCGGACAATCTGCGGGGCTATCTCTATCGCATCGCGCGCAATATCGCTGTCGATCACCTGCGGCTGCAAAGGCGGCGCCGCACCGACATGCCGGGCGATCATGTCCTTGCCGCCATTGCCGACCCCCGGCCGGGGCAGGAGCGTCGGATGATCGACCGCGAGCGGTTGAAGGTCTTCCTGCGGGCGCTGGCCGGCCTGCCCGACAAGACGCAGCGGATTTTCGTGCTGCACCGCATCAAGGGGTTCAGCTATCGCGAGGTGGCGCGGCATATGGACCTGTCGGAAAGCTCGGTGCAGAAGCATCTGGCGCGGGCGCTGTTCGAGGTCACGCGCCGCTTGCGGGAATATGAGGACGGCTGATGAAGGGGCAATCCAGCGACAGCTCGCGGCCCGGCGGGGACGCCGAGGCCGAGGCGGCGGAATGGGTGATCCGGCTGGCTGATCCCGAGGCGGCGGACGAGGCGCGGGCCGCCTTTCGCGACTGGCTGGGCCGCGATCCCGCGCATCACGGCGCCTTCGAGAACGCACGGCGCACCTGGCAGGAACTGGGCCTGATCGGCAGCATGGCCCGGCGCCGCCGCGGGCGCGGTACGCTTGCCCTGGCCGCGCTGGCCGCCGGGCTCTCGCTCTGGTTCTGGCAGGACGATCTGCGCATCCGGCTGCGGGCAGATCATGTCGCGGCGGTGGGGGAAAACCTCGCGATCATGCTTCCGGACGGCAGCCGGGCCGAGCTTGCCTCGGGCGCAGCCCTGGCCGAGGATTACGACGGCACACAGCGGCTGATCCGGCTGCTGGAGGGCAGGGCCTATTTCACCGCCGCTCCGGCCGCGCAGCAGCAGGGCCGCCCCTTCGTGGTCGAGGCGGGCGGCATCCGCATCACTGCCCTGGGCACGCAGTTCTCGGTCGATCTGCACGAGAACGAGGTCGCGGTGCTGGTCGCCGAGCACAGCGTCCGGGTCGAGCCCATCGCCGGCCCTGCGGCCTCGGTCGTGCTGGCCGAGGGCATGGGCGTCGATGCCCGGCCCGGGCTCATCCCCACCCCCACGCTGCGCGACATGGATTTCGCCAATGCCTGGCGTTCGGGCGAGCTGGTCTTTGACGACCGGCCCTTGGGCGAGGTGGTGGCCGAGCTGAACCGCTATCGCCACGGCCGCATCGTCCTGCGCGGCAAGGATCTGGCCGCGCGCCGGGTCAGCGGCGTGTTCCATACCGACGACATCGGCCAGGCGGTGGACCGGATCGCGGGGGAGCTGGGCCTGCGCCGCCTGTCGGTTCCGCCGCTGGTGACGGTGCTTTACTGAACCACGAAAAAATTCGCGTCCGGCATTACCGGATCGCGCGCCGGATTCGTCCTTTTCCTGAACCCGCCCCGCAGAGGGCCAACGATCGGAGAGGGACCGTGAACAGACAGATCAGCCGCATCGCCCTGATCGCCGCGCTTGGCGGCGTGGGAATCGCCACGCAGCAACTGGAGCCCGCGATGGCGCAGGAGGCCGCGCAGACCCGCGCCTTCGATATCCCGGCACAAAGCCTGAACGGCGCGCTTTTGCGTTTTGCGCGCGAGGCCGGGGTGCAGGTGCTTTACGATACCGCCCTGGTGCAGGGCCGCCAGAGCCCCGGCGTCAGCCGGCGGATGACCACCAGCGCGGCGCTGGAGCGATTGCTGCAAGGCTCGGGCCTGGGTTTCCGGGTGAACTCGCCGCAGTCGATCTCGCTGGTCGCGCCGCAGGCGGCGGCCGAAACCCCTGCCGATACCGTGGTGCTGGACGAGATCCGGCTGGACGCGGGCGGCGCGGTGACCGAGGGCACCGGCAGCTACACCACCGGCCTGACCACGGTCGCGACCGGCCTGCCGCTGACCATGAAGGAGACGCCGCAGTCGATCAGCGTCGCCACCCGGCAAAGCATGGACGACCAGAACCAGCGCAGCATTTCCGAGGTGCTGGAGGATACCGCCGGCATCACCGTCATGCCGATGGATACCGAGCGGCGCAGCGTCTATGCGCGCGGCTTCTCCAGCCCGACCTACATGGTCGATGGCCTGCCGGTCTGGTATCGCATCCAGTATGGCTCTGGCCCCAGCATGGCCGACATGGCGATCTATGACCGTGTCGAGGTGCTGCGTGGCGCCACCGGGCTGATGGCCGGGGCGGGCGAGCCTTCGGTCGTGGTCAACATGGTGCGCAAGACGCCGACCGCTACGCCGCAGACGCAGCTGCGCTTTTCGGCCGGCAGCTGGAACACCGTCCGCAGCGATCTCGACATCAGCGGGCCGTTGAACGCGGACGGCTCGATCCGCGGCCGCTTCGTCGCCGCGCATGAGCAGGGCGATTCCTGGCTGGACCGCTACGAACGGCGCAAGACCGTGCTTTACGGCACCGTCGAGGCCGATGTCGGCGATGCCGGCACGCTGAGCGCCGGCTATGATTTCCAGCGCTCGCGCACCCGCAACCACCAGTTCGGCGGCCTGCCGCTGATCGCCAATGACGGCTCGCAGCTGGATTATGATACCAGCACCAACGCCGGCGGCGGCAACCTGCCGCTGACCCAGACCACGCAGACCCTGTTCCTGCGCTATGCCCAGGACTTCGGCACCGGCTGGCAGGCGGTGGGCGACCTGTCCTTCTACAAGGCCGAGCGCAAGGGCTATCTGGCCTCGGCCAGCTGGGGCTCGCCCGATCCGCAGGGCTATGGCGTGCAGACCGTCGGCGGCTATGCCGATACCGATACCGAGCAGACCGCGCTGTCGCTGACCGCCTCGGGCCCGGTCGAGCTGTGGGGCCGCAGCCATGACCTGCGCTTTGGCATCACCGGCAATTGGGGCAAGGACAACCACAAGGCCTATTCGGCCTTCGACGGGACCGAGATCGACTATCAGCCGATTACCGGCTCGATCTTCGACTGGGACGGCCATGTGCCGAACCTGATCCAGCAGGCCGGCTATGTCAGCTATGTCAGCGATACCGAGATCGACCAGGTCGCGGCCTATGGCTCGGGCCGCTTCGGCCTGACCGACCGGCTGAACCTGATCGCCGGTGCGCGGGTGGTCTGGTATGACTACGACTATACGACAAAGAACCTCGACAGCGGCGCGACCACGCATCAGCAGATCAGCCGCAATGGCGAATGGATCCCCTATGCCGGGCTGACCTATGACCTGAACGACGACTGGTCGGTCTATGCCAGCTATACCCGGGTCTTCAAGCAGGCGAGCTATCGCGACAAGGACAACCGGATCGTGGAGCCGACCACGGGCTCGAATTACGAGCTGGGCACGAAGGCGAGCTTCGCAGATGACCGGCTGAACTTCGCTGCGGCGATCTATCTTCTGGAGCAGGACAACCTGCCCGTCCGCGACCGCAGCGTCAGCTATCAGTTGCCCGACGGCTCGAACCCCTACAAGTCCATCGACGGCACCCGCAGCAAGGGGTTCGAGATGGAACTGGCGGGCGAGATCCGGCCGAATATCCAGCTGGCCGCCAGCTATGCCTATACGACCGCCAAGGACGGCGACGGGCTGCGCATCTCGACCGTCACGCCGCGCCATTCGGTCAAGCTGTCGGGAGTTTATGCCTTCGAGACGATGCCCTTGACCCTGGGCGCCAGCCTGCGCTGGCAAAGTGCCATCGAGAACACCTGGGTCTGGCCCGTCACCGGCACGGCGCGGCAGGGCTCCTATGCGGTCGTCGGGCTGATGGCACGCTATGATTTCCGGAACGGCATGAGCGCCAGCCTGAACATCGAGAACCTGTTCGATCGCAAATATCTGTCCTCGATCGACGAGACCTATGCCACCGGCAATTACGGCGCGCCGCGCAACGCGACGCTGAGCCTGGACTATCGGTTCTGAGCATTCTGTGCGAACAAGGGGACACATGACCCAATTGAGGCAGTCCCCAAGAAGGACCGTTCCTGTGGATCGGTGCCGATGCCAACCTGGATGGTCACGGAAATTCTGTGGCCCATCTGACAGCTTGCACGGTCTCTGGTCCGACGCCGCCCCGGCCGCGTATTTCAGGCGCTAGGCGCCGCAGCCCTGTTCCCGTCCCATGCGCTTCACATGATCTGTAATACCAACGGATTCGAGCACCGCCTGACCATCCGTGGACGAACGGCCAGGTCAAGCGGGCGTTGTTGCAGAACACTGACGGTGAAGGGTTCCCATCACGGATCCATGCGGTTAGACGGGCGGCATGAGCAAGCCCGAGCCGGCCCGCTAGCGCACAACGAACTGGCCCGCAACGATGCGTTCAGGCCGCGCGGGTCGCTGCTGATCTGGCTGGACAGGGAGATGGCCTGGCTCGCGCCGCATGAGGGTCGCCCTGGGCGCCCGCCGGTCTTCTCGAATGCGGCGATCCAGTTCTGCCTGTCGATCAAGGTGCTGTTCAAGCTGCCGCTCAGACAGACCGCCGGAATGGTCTTCAGCCTGTTGCGGCTGGCCGGGCTGGACTGGCCCGTTCCGGACTATTCGACCCTGTGCCGCAGGCAGAAGACCGTGGAGGTGCATATCCCGTATCGCCGCGCTGCCGGGCCGCTGAACCTGCTGGCGGACAACACAGGGATCAAGTTCCTCGGCGACGGGGAATGGCGGGCGCGCAAGCATGGTGTTCAGAGCCGTCGCCAATGGCGCAAGGTCCATCTGGCCATGGACGCCGCCACATCCGACATTCGCGCGGTCGAGTTCACCCCCAGCCGGGAAGGCGACAGCCCCGTCCTGCCGGACCTGCTGGGCCAGATCCCCGAAGATGAGGAGATCGGCACCGTGATCGCAGACGGCGCCTACGACACCCGCTGCTGCCACAGCGCCATCATCGCGCGCGGTGGCACGGCAATCATCCCGATCCGCAGGAATGGTCGACCGTGGAAGGAGGACTGCCCAGCCGCCCGGGCCCGAAACAGAACCCTGCGCGCCACGCACCACTACGGCCGCGCGTTCTGGAAACGATGGACAGGATACCATGCCCGCAGCCGAGCCGAGGCAAGGATGTGCTGCCTCAAGGCATTCGGCGAGCGCATCGCCGCAAGAGACCCAGACCGCCAAACCGCCGAAATCCACATCCGCGTCGCACTCTTGCACCGCTTCAATGCCCTCGGCACCGCCGAGATCGTCCGCGTGGTCTGCGCTTGAAGGGAGAAGGGGAAGTCGCGCCTCAATCCGACTTTCTGCAACAATGCCCTTATGATCCGAGAACGAGTCCTGACTCGCGGAGACAATCATGATTGATTGGAGCAGTTCTTAACAATTCCTCAATCTTTCAGCGGCGTCGCGGAGCACGTCTGACACTGCGGGATGAAGCACCTGAGCAAGCGCTTCGTAGCGGATGGCGGCGCTCACCCTCCGCTCTTGAGTGTGCAAATGCTCCAGGGGGGCGCCGAGCAGGACTTCAAGCAGGAAAGCACGAAGGGCATCTTCGTTGGTTTGCTTCCATTTTGTCGTCATGACGGCGCCCCTTCGCTGAGTATCCCGGATGCCTATTGACCTACGAGAACGTGTCCAGCGGAAAGCCGGTGACGCGCTTGGGTCGGGGCGGCGCGTAGGTGCGCACCTTCGAGGTCTTTAGCCCCAGCCGGACCAACGATTCGGCGATGGTGACTGCTGAAGCCACGCCATCGACGACAGGGACGCCGGTGCGCTCGCGCACCTTGGCCTCCAGTTCGGCCATGCCGCCGCAGCCGAGGCAGATCACCTCGGCATGGTCGCGTTCGACGGCGGCGGCGGCCTGTTCGACGATGGCCTCGACCGCGCGCTCGGGCTGGGTCTCAAGCTCCAGCACTGCCATGCCGCTGGCCCGGACCGAGGCGCAACGCGCGTCAAGCCCGGCCAGCTTCAGCCGGTCCTCGATCATCGGCACCGCCCGGTCCAGCGTGGTCACGACCGAATATTTGTGCCCCAGGAACATGGCGGTCGAGGCGGCGGCCTCGGTGATGTCCACCACCGGCACCTCCAGCAGTTCCTGCAACCCTTCGCGGCCATGCTCGCCATAGCCGGCCTGGATCACCGCGTCGAAGGGCTGGTCGTAGCGCATGACCGCATCCATGACGCCGACGGCGGCAAGGTAGCTTTCGAAATTGCCCTCGACCGACTCCGCGCCGAAGCGCGGGGTCAGGGCGACGATCTCGGTTCCCGGGGCGGCGGCCTTCCGGGCCTGGACGCCGATGCCGTGGGTCATCGTCTCGGTCGTGTTCACGTTCACAACAAGGATACGCATGTCTTCTCCGTCTCGGGATCAGTGATTGGTGGCTACGGCGATGGCCTCGCCATCCCGGTCGGCGTAGGTCAGGCCCTTGGGCGCGATCAGCCAGTAGAACAGCGCACCCAGCCCGGCGGCGATGAACCACGAGAACTGTGACAGCGCATGCAGTGCCGGTAGGAAGGCGAACATCAGCGAGATCGCGGCCGAAGGGATCAGCGCCTTGATCGCCGCCGGGTTGATGCCGTTCACATAGTGATAGGGGCCGGCCGTATCGTCGCTGTAAAGCGCCGGCACGTCCACATGCTGTTTGCGGATCAGCCAATAGTCGGCCATCACGATCCCGAACAGCGGGCCGAGAAACGCCCCCAGGCCGCCCAGGAAATAGACGATCACGATCGGCGAGTTGTAGAGATTCCAAGGCAGGATCACGAAGCCGATGACGGCGCTGACCACGGCGGCGCGGCGGAAGTTCAGGTGCCGCGGCATCAGGTTCGCCAGCGCGAAGGCGGGGGCGACGAAATTCGCCATCAGGTTCACCGCGATGGTCAGGATCAGCAGCGACAGGCTGGCCAGGATCAGCAGCGGCTTGTTCGGGATCTTCTGCACCACATCGGTCGGGCTCTGGATCAGCGTGCCGTCGATCACCAGCTGCCCGCCGGTCAGGATCACCACGATCATGCCAAAGATCAACATGTTGATCGGGATGCCCCAGAAATTGCCCATGACCACCGCCCGGCGCGAGATCGCGCCGCGGGTGAAGTCGCAGAAGTTCAGAACGAAGGTTCCGTAGATCGCCACCCAGAGCGAGGCGCCGCCCAGGATCTGCGCCCACATCGCACCGCCCGTCAGCGGGTTCGGCGGCGACCAGCGCAGCGCGCCGCCCGAGCTGTAGAGCACCCAGCCGGCCAGCGCGACGAAGGTGATGAGGATGATCGGGCCGGCGAAGGCTTCGTATTTGCGGATGCTTTCCATGCCGTAGCAGGCGATGATGACCTGGACGATCCACAGGATGCTGAAGCTGATCCAGCCCAGCACCGACAGGCCCAGCACCATCTGCTGCGACAGCGGCGCCAGGCTGGGGATCAGCGCGATCAGCAGCACGTCCAGCACCATCGAGGCCAGATAGGTCTGGATACCGAACCAGACGATGGCGACACCGCCGCGGATCAGCGCCGGGATCTGTGCGCCGCGCGTGCCGAAGCTGATGCGGCTCATCACCGGGAAGGGCACGCCGGTCTTGATGCCCATGTAGCCCGACATGTTCAGCAGGACGAACAGGAACAGCGCGCCGAAGCTCAGTGCGCCCAGGATCTGCCAGGCGCCCAGGCCAAGCGCGAAAAGCCCGATGGCAAAGGAATAATTTCCCAGGCTGTGCACGTCGTTGGCCCAGAGGGCGAAGATGTTATAGGTGCTCCAGGTCCGCCCCTGTTGCTTGGTGGGTGCAAGGTCCTGGTTGTAAAGCCCGGGCGAAACCCCGGGCGGGATGGTTTCGTGCAGGGCGACGCCATGCAGGTGCTCGTGGCCGGTCTCGGCGGTGTTCGGATTCATCGCCGGCTCCTCCCGTTGCGCGGCCGGGCCGGATCATCCACAAGGACGGTGTCATGTTTTGCCGGCTGAGGCTTGCGCGAAAGCCTTGCCGCAGGGCGCGCCGCATTGCGACGGCCCAAGACCGTGATCGATGCCATGGTTACCTCCCGTTTCCTCTGGCAGCCGGCCCTTCCCCGGCACGGCAAGCCGAAACCTGGGCTTGCAGATAAAATGTTAGATGATATCTTTGTTAAACGTCTATTTAGAATGTCAGATATCACCTTATAGGAATTCTTTAAAATTTCCGCTTGGAATCATGACAGACTGACGGTGCCGGTAGGGGAAGACGGATGGACGACATGCTGAACACGCGGGCGCTGGCCGCATTGACCCGGGCGCTGCGGCAGGGAGAGTTGCGCGCGGGCCAGTTCCTGTCGATGCCCCAGCTTGTCGATATCCTCAAGTTGCCGCTGGCGGCGGTGCGCGAGGCGGCACGCCATGCCAGCAGTTCGGGCTGGCTTGAGATCATCCCCAAGCGCGGGGTGCAGATCCTCGAGGCGCGGCCCGAGGTGATCCGCGACAGCCTGGACCTGCGCATGGTGCTGGACCAGGAAGGGGCGCGGCGCAGGATATCGAACGACGCGCGACCGGAATCGCTGCCCGCCCTGCGCCAGGCGCATGAGCAGATGCTGGCCGCCGCGCGCGGTGCGCCGGCGCCCGAGCTTTCGCCGCGGGCCATCAAGGTCGATCTGTCGCTGCACGACTTTCTGGCCGAGGGGCTGGACAATCCGCTGCTGCGCGCAAGCTACGACGCCAACCGCATCCGCATCGCCATCATCCAGCGCGCCCGGCCCTTCGTGCAGGAGCGGATCCGCTCAGCGATGGAGGAGCATCTTGCGATCATCGACGCGCTGGAACGCCGCGACGCGCCGGGCGCGGTCGAGGCCATCGCCCATCATTGCGAACGCACACAGCATTGGTGGGGTGTGCTCACCTATCGACAGGCGGACTGATTACGCTGGTTACGTTGACTTAATCAAAGGATTCCACGAGGGCCACATGGAACTTCTCCGGCACAGGGGGGCTTCATGTGGCATTCGTCATCGGTGCCCATGCTCCGTCCCGCATGGAACCGCGCCGGATTTGCCGGGTGCTCCCACTCCTGAACGGGATGGAGCACCCTGAGCAAGACGCCGAAGAATTCTTCTCCGGAAGTGCGCGAGCGCGCGGTTCGGCTGGTCCTGGACAATGAGGGCCAGCATGGATCGCGCTGGCTGGCGGTGATGTCGATTTCCGCGAAGATCGGTTGTGCGCCCCAGGCCCTGAACGAGTGGGTCAGGAAGGCAGAGGTCAACAGCGGCAAGCGCGCGGGCATCCCGAGCAATCTGGCCGAGAAGACGAAGGCGCTGGAGCGGGAGATCTGCAGCAGACTTACGAAGTGGCTGGCTCGCACTCCTTCATGATTGTGTGCAGGATCTACCACTACTTTGGCAGAAGTTTGTTGAGTATTTTTCGCCACTTCCTACGGCAGTGGGGACAGTTGGGCGGCGGCTGACTGAGCTGGATCA
>NZ_JAEHFP010000033.1 GCF_016446475.1 Paracoccus binzhouensis
ACGACAAAACCGCAGACAGTTTCCTCGGCTTCATCGACATCGCCTGCATCAGGCTCTGGCTTCGCCATTTGTCAACATGACCTAGGCCTCGGCCCGCCGGCGATAAATGGGCATGATTGCCTATGACGCGAAAACCGGCCGGATTCCGCATACGCCCCGCCGCAGAGGCAGACCCGGCAGGGCGCCGTGGCGCGGCGGCCGGCCATGCGAGCCGGCTATGCGGGGCCGGCTGCGGCTCAGGCCAGTTCCAGATTCAGCCGCTTCTCGAAGGCGCCGCGATAGAGTTGCGACAGCTCGGCCAGCGCAGCCGAGTCGCCGCCAAGGGACACGGCTGCGCCGCCGAAGCGGCCGACCTCGGCCAGCGGCACGCTGGCCGTCTGCGCCGCCTCGGCCAGTTTCGCGGCATTCTCGGGGCTGCAGGCGACAAGGTAGCGGGCCTGATCCTCGCCGAACAGCTGGGCGATCTCGGCGCTGTCCAGCGTGACCCCCAGGCCCGCCGCCTCGGCCAGCTCGAAGGCGGCCAGGGCCAGCCCGCCATCCGACAGGTCGGTCGCGGCACGAAGCAGCTTGCCATGGGCGCGCAGGAACTCGCCATTGCGCCGCTCGGCCGCCAGGTCGACATGCGGCGCGTCGCCCGCCTCGATGCCGAAGGCCTCGGCGGCCAGCGCCGACTGGCCGAGATGGCCGCGGGTCTCGCCGATGACCAGCGCAAGGTCGCCCTCGGCCGGCAGGCCGGCGATGAGGTCGTCAAGATCGGCGACCAGGCCGACGCCGCCGATGGTGGGCGTGGGCAGGATGCCCTTGCCGTCGGTCTCGTTGTAAAGCGAGACGTTGCCCGAGACGATGGGGAAGTCCAGCGCCGCGCAGGCCTCGCCGATGCCCTTGATGGCGCCGACGAACTGGCCCATGATCTCGGGCTTTTCCGGGTTGCCGAAGTTCAGGTTGTCGGTGGTGGCCAGCGGCAGGGCGCCGCACGCGCTGAGGTTGCGATAGACCTCGGCCACCGCCTGCTTGCCGCCCTCATAGGGGTTCGCCTTGACATAGCGCGGCGTCACGTCGCTGGTGAAGGCCAGCGCCTTGCGGGTGCCATGCACGCGCACCACGCCGGCGCCAAGGCCGGGGCGCCGGATGGTGTCGGCGCCGACCTGGGTGTCGTATTGCTCCCACACCCAGCCCTTGTGGGCGTGGTTCGGGCTGCCGATCAGCGATTTCAGCGCCGCGATGGGGGTGATGGCGGGCAGGGCGGGCAGGTCCGCCGGCGCCGGGGTCTCGATCCAGGGCCGGTCGTATTCCGGCGCGCTGGAACTGAGCTTGGACAGCGGCAGGTCGGCCTTGACCTCGTTGCCGTGGACGATCAGGAAACGGTCCTCGGCGATGGTCTCGCCGACGATGGCGAAATCCAGGTCCCATTTCTCGAAGATCGCCCGCGCCTCGGCCTCCTTCTCGGGCTTCAGCACCATGAGCATGCGTTCCTGCGACTCGGACAGCATCATCTCATAGGCGGTCATGGCGGTTTCGCGCTGCGGCACGGCGTCGAGCACCAGCTTGATGCCGAGCCCGCCCTTGTCGCCCATCTCGACCGCCGAGCAGGTCAGGCCGGCCGCGCCCATGTCCTGGATCGAGATCACGCTGTCGGTCTGCATCAGTTCCAGGCAGGCTTCCAGCAGGCATTTCTCGGTGAAGGGGTCGCCGACCTGCACGGTGGGGCGCTTTTCCTCGATGGTGTCGTCGAACTCGGCCGAGGCCATGGTGGCGCCGCCGACGCCGTCGCGCCCGGTCTTGGCGCCCAAGTAGACAACCGGCATGCCGACGCCCGAGGCGGCGGAATAGAAGATCTTGTCACTGTCGGCGAGGCCCGCCGCAAAGGCGTTCACCAGGCAGTTGCCGTCATAGCTGCGGTGGAAGCGCACCTCGCCGCCGACGTTCGGCACGCCGAAGGCATTGCCATAGGCGCCGATGCCCTCGACCACGCCCTTGACCAGATGCGCGGTCTTGGGGTGTTCGGGCCGGCCGAAGGACAGCGCGTCCATGGCGGCGATGGGGCGGGCGCCCATGGTGAAGACGTCGCGCAGGATGCCGCCCACGCCGGTCGCGGCGCCCTGATGCGGCTCGATATAGGAGGGGTGGTTGTGGCTCTCCATCTTGAAGACCACGGCCTGGCCGTCGCCGATATCCACGACGCCGGCGTTCTCGCCCGGGCCGCAGATGACCTGCGGGCCCGTGGTCGGCAGGGTGCGCAGCCATTTCTTCGAGGACTTGTAGGAGCAATGCTCGTTCCACATGGCCGAGAAGATGCCGAGTTCGGTGAAGCTCGGCTCGCGCCCGATGATCTCGAGGATGCGCTGGTATTCGTCGGGCTTGAGCCCGTGCGCGGCGATCAGGTCCTCGGTGATCTGCGGTTCGTTCATGTCTGGCGCCCTTTTCCCCGGTTTCCCCGGCCTTTTAAGCGCAGGCGGGGCTTTAGGAAAGGGGCCGCGCGCGGTGCGGTGGGGCGGCGATCCGAAGCGGTTCTGCCGCGCCGCGGCACGGGGCCGGGTGGCGGTCCGGGCGGCGGGCAAAAAAAAGCCGGGCATGAAGCCCGGCTCAAGTCCAACAGGGAGGTTGAAGGTGATGAGAATTGCTTCAAATCATCGCCTTCGAGATCGGAAATATGTGCAGTCGGCGAACGGTTCAAGGTTCAAATGCCGATCGCGGGACATGGCCGATATGCATTTTGCGAATATCTCTTGCAGCAGCCCCGGCGCCCTGCCTGCGCGGCCGTCACTTGGCCGAGGGCAGGGCGGCCTGATCCTCGCTCTGCTGCTTGCGGATGGCCTGGATCTCCTCCAGCACGAAGTCGCGGAACGCCGTCACCCGGCGCGAGGTGCGCAGCTCTTCGGGGAAGGCCAGGAAGACCGGCACCTCGCCCGACTCGATGCTGGGCAGCACCCGCACCAGATTGGGGAAGTCCGAGGTCAGGTAGTCGGGCAGCACGCCGATGCCGACATGGTTCAGCACCCCCTGCAGCACGCCGAAGTAATTGTTGACCATCAGCGTCGAGGTCATGTTCAGCCCCAGCAGCATCTGCGACAGCACCGCGCCCGAGCTGACCTGTGGGGTCTGCGGGTTCTGGCAGATCAGCCGGTGCGGCTTCAGATCCTCGAGCGAATCCGGCACGCCGGCCTTTTCCAGATATTGCTGCGTCGCATAAAGCCGCATGCGGATGTTCAGCAGCCGGCGCCGGATCAGGTCCTGCTGGTTGGGCTCCTTCATGCGGATGGCGACGTCGGCCTCGCGCATGGGCAGGTCCAGCACCCGCTCCTCCAGCATCAGGTCGATCTTCAGGTCCGGGTAGCGTTCGTAGAGCTTGGCCAGCCGCGGCACCAGCCACATGGTGCCGAAGCCGGTGGTGGTGGTCACCTTGAGCTCGCCGAAGACGTTTTCTTCGCTGTCGCGGATGCGGGCGGCGGTGGTGTCGAGCTTGCGCACCATGGACGAGGTGGCCTCGAAAAGCAGCTCGCCCTGTTCGGTCAGAATGAGACCGCGCGCGTGACGGTGAAAAAGCGTCGTGCCCAGCGAATCCTCCAGCGCCCGGATCTGGCGGCTGACGGCGGATTGCGACAGGTGCAGAACATCGCCCGCATGGGTCAAGCTCCCTGCGTCGGCGACGGCGTGAAATATTCTTAACTTATCCCAATCCATAACAGTGCTTTCTTGCGGCATCAGCCATGCAATCAGTGCAACCCTTATCACAGAAGATAAGGCGAACAACCCTGCAAAACGCGAAGAAAACCCTTTATCCGGCAGGCTTGCTGACCCATTTTGCCTCCATACCAGTCAGCCGGCCGCAGCGGGCCGGGGAAGCAGGCAAAAATCCTCTTTCGCCGGGCGATTCGGGTGGGTGGCGCGTCACGCATTTTTGACCCATATGGTCGGCCGGGGACCGATCTTCCAGATCACCCTGCCGTTGCCGCGACCATCGGCCGCAATCCGCCGTTTCGGCTCATGGCGGCGGGCCGGCGGCCGCCTTGGCGCGACGCGGCCAGCTGACATAAATCATGGCATTCCGCCCCGCTGCGTCCTAAAAAGGCACGTCGCGAGCAGGAGGCTAGTCATGGCGGTGGGCATATTCGATTCGGGTCTGGGCGGTCTGACGGTCCTGGGCGCCGTCGCTGCCCGCCTGCCGCAGCTGCCGCTGGTCTATCTGGGCGACAATGCCCACACCCCCTATGGCGTGCGCGATGCCGAGGACATCTTCAACCTGACCTGCGCGGGGGTCGAGCGGCTCTGGGCCGAGGGCTGCGACCTGGTGATCCTGGCCTGCAACACTGCCTCGGCCGCGGCGCTGAAGCGCATGCAGGAAACCTGGCTGCCCCAGGACAAGCGCGTCCTGGGCGTGTTCGTGCCGATGATCGAGGCGCTGACCGAGCGGCGCTGGGGCGACAACTCGCCGCCGCGCGAGGTGGCGGTCAAGCATGTGGCGCTGTTCGCCACCCCGGCGACCGTCGCCAGCCGCGCCTTCCAGCGCGAACTGGCGTTCCGCGCCATCGGCGTCGATGTCGAGGCGCAGCCTTGCGGCGGCGTGGTCGATGCGATCGAGATGGGCGACGAGATCCTGGCCGAGGCGCTGGTGACCAGCCATGTCGAGGCGCTGCTGCGCCGCATGCCGCATCCCGAGGCGGCGATCCTGGGTTGCACGCATTATCCGCTGGTGCAGGCCGCCTTCCAGAAGGCGCTGGGGCCGCAGGTCAAGGTCTATTCCCAGCCCGACCTGGTGGCCGAAAGCCTGGCCGACTACCTGAACCGCCATCCCGAGATGCTGGGCGACGGCACGGTCTCGCGCTTCCTGACCACCGGCGATGCCGAGCGCGTCTCGGGCAAGGCCACGCAATTCCTTCGCCATCCGATCAGGTTCGAAAGCGCCTGAAGCTGGAAAGCCAGTAAAATGAAATCGCTCAAGAAAAAGCGCCGTATCCAGATCCTTGTCGCCGCCGCCGTCGCCCTGGTGCTGGCGGTGGGGCTGATCGGCTACGGCTTTCGCGACGGCATCAACCTCTATCGCTCGCCCAGCCAGATGGCCGAAAGCCCGCCCCAGGCCGGCGAGGTGTTTCGCCTTGGCGGCCTGGTCGAGGATGGCAGCCTGGTCCGCGGCGCCAGCGAGACGGTGAGCTTCCGCGTCACCGATGGCGGCGCCTCGATCCCGGTGCGCTTCACCGGCGTGCTGCCCGATCTCTTCGCCGAGGGTCAGGGCATGATCGGCACCGGCCGCATGGAGGGCGACACCTTCGTCGCCACCGAGATCCTGGCCAAGCATGACGAGAACTACATGCCGCGCGAAGTCATCGACTCGCTCAAGGAGCAGGGCGTCTACGAGGACCCGAATTCCTGACGCAACGCGCGCCGGGTTAACAAGCCGTTAACCGCGTTCCCCGAGCCTTGGCCCCGTTTCCGCAAATGGGGGCTGGCATGAAGACGGTGGAACAGATCGCGGCCGAGATCGTCGCGCGTGAGGGGGGCTACGTCAACGACCCCGACGATCCGGGCGGGGCGACGAATTACGGCGTCACGCTGGCGACGCTGCGGCGGCTGGGCATCGACAAGACCGGCGACGGCCGGGTCGATGTCGCGGATGTCAGGGCGCTGACCCGCGCCGATGCCGAGCGCATCTTCGTCGAGCATTACTTCCGCCGGCCGCGGCTGGCGGAACTGCCGGATTCGGTGCAGGCCTCGGTCTTCGACATGTATGTCAATGCCGGGACCAACGCGGTGAAGATCCTGCAGCGGCTGGTCACGCGCATGGGCTTCGCGGCGACCGACGACGGGCTGGTCGGGCCGCGCACGATCCTGGCGGCGCGGCAGGCCGATGCGGCGGCGCCGGGCCATTTCGCCGACGCCTACGGCATCGCGCGGCGCAACTACTACTATTCGCTGGGCGATGCGCGTCCGGCCAGCCGCAAATACGCCCGCACGCGATCGGGCGGCAAGGGCGGCTGGATCCTGCGGGCCGAGGAATTCATCTCGCCCCGCTATCATCTCACGGCGGCGGAACATCGGGCAAGGGTGGCGACATGGGCGTGATGGACCGTTTCCTGGGGGCGGGAGCCGCCGCCGCCACCGTCGCCAATGCCGCGACCGGCATGGCCGAGGTGTTCCGCGCGAATGCGACGCGCCGCATGGAACTGGACGAGGAAGCCTATGCCCGCGCCATCACCCAGCATGGCGCCGAATTCGCCGCCGCGCCGCGGGGCTGGTTCGACGGGGCGATGAACGGGCTGAACCGGCTGCCGCGGCCGCTGATGACGCTGGGGACGCTGGCGCTGTTCGTCTATGCCATGGTCGAGCCCGAGGGCTTCGGCCTGCGGATGCAGAACCTGAACCTGGTGCCCGAGCCGCTGTGGTGGCTGCTGGGCGCCGTCATCAGCTTCTATTTCGGTGCGCGCGAGGCGCATTACTTCCGCAGCCGGCCGGTCATCGCCCGGCCGGGGCAGGCCCCCGTGACCCCGCGGGCGGCGGAAGCGGTCGAGCCCTTCGCCGACAACCCGGCCCTGCGCGACTGGGCCGAGGCGGAAGCGGCGAAATAGCGATGCTGTGACAATCTGGCGGGCGCGGGGGGCTGGCTTGCCGCCCGCGCCGCGGCTATTCTGCGGGCCAGCCACCCGGAGGAAGCCCATGATCGCCGAAATCGGCCATTTCGCCCTGATCCTGGCCTTTGCCGTGGCCCTGTTCCAGATGATCGTGCCGATGATCGGCGCCGCCAGGGGCTGGAGCGGCTGGATCGACAGCGCCCGGCCCGCCGCGCTGGCGCAATTCGGGCTGATCGGCATCGCCTTCGCGGCGCTGACCATGGCCTTCGTGACCTCGGATTTCTCGGTCGCGCTGGTCTACGAGAATTCGCATACCGCCAAGCCGATGATTTACAAGATCAGCGGCGTCTGGGGCAATCACGAGGGCTCGATGCTGCTTTGGGTGCTGATCCTGTCGCTGTTCGGCGCGGCGGCTGCCAGCTTCGACGCCAACCTGCCGCCCCGGCTGCGGGCGCGGGTGCTGTCGGTGCAGGCGGCGATCGGCGCGGCCTTCCTGGCCTTCATCCTGTTCACCTCGAACCCGTTCCTGCGCATGGCCAGCCCGCCGTTCAACGGGCGCGACCTGAACCCGCTTCTGCAGGATCCCGGCCTCGCCTTCCATCCGCCCTTCCTCTATCTCGGCTATGTCGGGCTCAGCATGGCCTTCAGCTTTGCCGTCGCGGCGCTGATCGAGGGGCGGGTCGATGCCGCCTGGGCGCGCTGGGTCCGGCCCTGGACGCTGGCGGCCTGGGTCTTCCTGACCATCGGCATCGCCCTGGGATCCTGGTGGGCCTATTACGAGCTCGGCTGGGGCGGGTTCTGGTTCTGGGACCCGGTGGAAAATGCCAGCTTCATGCCCTGGCTGATCGCTGCGGCGCTGCTGCATTCCGCCATCGTCGTGGAAAAGCGCGAGGTGCTGAAAAGCTGGACCATCCTGCTGGCGATCCTGGCCTTCGGCTTTTCGCTGATCGGCACCTTCATCGTGCGCTCGGGCGTCATCACCTCGGTCCACAGCTTCGCCAGCGACCCCGAGCGCGGCGTCTTCATCCTGGCGATCCTGGCCGTCTTCGTCGGGGGGGCGCTGCTGCTGTTTGCCTTGCGCGCCGCCTCGATGCAGGCGCGGGGCGCCTTCGCCCCGGTCTCGCGCGAGGGGGCGCTGGTGCTCAATAACATCCTGCTGGCGGTTTCGGCCTTCGTCGTATTCATCGGCACGGTCTGGCCGCTGGTGGCCGAGATGGCCTGGGACAAGAAGCTCTCGGTCGGCGCGCCCTTCTTCGAAAAGGCCTTCACCCCCTTCATGGTGGCGCTGGCGATCATCCTGCCGCTGGGCGCCATCCTGCCCTGGAAGCGCGGCCGGCTGAAGCGCGCGCTTTATCCGCTGCGCGGTGTGCTGCTGCTTGCCGCCGCCGTCATGGCGCTGGTCTTTGCCGTCTCGACCGGGCATTCGGCGCTGGCGGTGATCGGCGCCGGGCTGGGCGCCTGGCTGGTCGGCGGTGCCGCGGTGGACCTGTGGCTGCGCACCGGCAATTCCGGCCTTTCCCGCCTGCGCCGGCTGCCGCGCGCCGATTGGGGCAAGGCGGTGGCCCATGCCGGGCTGGGCGTCACCTTCATCGGCATCAGCCTGCTGATGGCCTGGCAGGTCGAGGACATCCGCGTGGCCCAGGTCGACCAGACCTTCACCGTCGCCGGCTATGACATCACGCTCGAGGCGGTCGAGGAGCGCCCCGGCCCGAACTACGACGCGACCATCGCCACGATGAAGGTCGGCCGCGGTGGCCGGCAGGTGGCCGTGCTGCATCCCGAAAAGCGGATCTATCCGGTGCAGGCCATGCCGACGACCGAGGCGGCGATCCAGAACGGGCTGTTCCGCGACCTCTACCTGGTGATCGGCGACGAGCAGCAGAATGGCGGCTGGGCGGTGCGCAGCTATATCAAGCCCTTCGCCAGCTGGATCTGGCTGGGCGCGGCGCTGATGGCGCTTGGCGGCTGCATCAGCCTGTCGGACCGGCGCTATCGCGTCGCCGCCGGGGCGCGGCAGGCGCGCGTCGCGGCCCAGCCGGCGGAGTAGGCCATGCGCGCGCTGCTTCTTTGCCTGTCGTTGCTGCTCGCCTTGCCGGCCGCCCTGCCGGTCTGGGCCGTGCAACCCGACGAGGTGCTGTCCGACCCGGCGCTGGAGGCGCGGGCGCGCGAGATCTCGAAGATCCTGCGCTGCCCGGTCTGCGCGGGCGAGACCATCGACGAATCCAATGCGCCGATCAGCCGCGACCTGCGGCTTTACCTGCGCGAGCGGCTGGTCGCGGGCGACAGCGATGCCGAGGCGGTGCAGGCCGTCACCGACCGCTTCGGCGAATACGTGCTGTTCCAGCCGCCGGCGCGCGGGGTGAACTGGCTGCTCTACCTCGCCGGGCCGGTGATGGCGGTCCTGGCGCTGCTGGTGGGCTGGCGCTTCGTGCGTTCGCGCAACCTTGCCGAGGAGAGCCCGGCGCGCCTTTCGGAGGAGGAGAAGGCGCGGCTGGACCGGATCATGCGCGACTGACGCAGGGTCGGGCCTTTTCCCGCCGCTGGCGCTTGGGCAGGATGGCCGAAAGCAGGGGGGACCGGATGAGCTTTCAGACCATCGAATTCACGCATCGGGACGGGATTGCGCGGCTGGCCTTGAACCGGCCCGATACCGTCAACGCGCTCAATCGCACCATGCGGGCCGAGATCGTGGCGGCGATGACGAACCTGCCGCAGGGCACGCGCTGCGTGGTGCTGACCGGGAACGGGCGCGGCTTCTGTTCGGGCCAGGACCTGACCGACGCCACGGCCGGCTTCGACGTGGAAACCATCCTGCGCGAGGAATACGAGCCGATGCTGGCCGCCATCTCGGACGCGCCGGTGCCGGTGATCGCGGCGGTGAACGGCATCGCGGCCGGGGCCGGCGCCAACCTGGCGCTGGCCGCCGATGTGGTCATCGCCACGGAAAGCGCCAGTTTCGTGCAGGCTTTCAGCCGCATCGGGTTGATTCCCGATGCCGGCGGCACCTTCATCGTGCCGCGCTCGGTCGGCGTGCCGCGCGCCATGGGGATGATGCTGTTCGCCGATCGCATCCCGGCGGCCCGGGCGGCGGAATGGGGGCTGATCTGGGAGGCGGTGCCGGACGCGGACTTCGCGACCGTGGTGGCAGAGCGGGCGCAAACCCTGGCCGAGGGGCCGACAGCGGCGTTCCTGGCGATCCGCCAGGCGCTGCGGACATCAAGCGGCAACGACATGGCGGCGCAACTGCGGCTCGAGGCGCAGTTGCAGGGCCAGATGGCGCGGACCGAGGACTTCGCCGAGGGCGTCGCCGCCTTCCTGCAGAAGCGCGCGCCCCGGTTCAAGGGGCGCTGACCGATCCGGCGATGTGGCTTCAGCCGATGCGGCGGAAGCGCGGCACCGACTGGCTGTTGTCGAAGAAGGGCACCGAGGCCGGCGGCAGCAACGGGCCGTCTCCGGCCTGCGCCACCAGGCTGGCCAGTTCGGCCAGCACAACTTCGGTGATGAAGGGCAGGTCCAGCGCCCGCGCCTCGGGCAAGGGCACCCAGTGCAGGTGCGAAAGCTCGTCGCAGGCGGCGCCGAAATCGTTGCGGTCGCCATGCAGGCGCTCGGCATCGAGCAGCAGGAAACGCGCGTCGAAGCGGCGCGGCCGGCCCGGCGGGGTGATCGCCCGGAACAGGAAGATCAGCGTCGAGGGGTCGGGGGCAAGGCCCGCGCCGGCGTAATGGTCCCAGCCCTCGGGCGCGGGGCCGGGCTGGCCGGTCAGCAGGCCGGTCTCCTCGGCCAGTTCGCGCAGCGCGGCGGCGGCCAGCGCATCGGGGGTGACGGTCGCGCCGGGCAGCGGGTCGACCGCCAGCCGGGCCGCCGTCTCGGCCGAAAGCGCGCCGCCCAGCCGTGCCCCGGCATCGGCGGCATCCACGGCGCCGCCGGGAAAGACGTATTTCGACGGCATGAACACCGCCGAGGCGCCCCGCTGCCCCATCAGCACCGAGGGGCCGCCGGGGGCGCTGCGGTCCAGGACCAGCACGGTGGCCGCATCGCGGATCGGCATCTCGGCCGGCTTGCCTTCGCGCAGGGCCGCGCCGCTCACGAGGCGCTGGCCTCGGCCGGGGCCGCCGGCTGCTGGCCGAAGCCGTGCATGCGCCGTGCCCATTGGAAGCCGATCAGGCCGCCCTTGATCAGCGGCAGCAGCAGCAGCGACAGGATCACCGCGCCCAGGCTGAAGCCGATCAGCATTGCCATGGCCGAGGGGCGATACATCATGTAGACCGCCAGCAGCAGCGGCGCCCCCAGATGCGAGACCAGCAGGATGGTCAGATAGGCCGGCCCGTCATCGGCGCGCTGATGGTGCAGCGCCTCGCCGCAATGCGGGCAGGACGGGTTCACGGCCAGGTAGCCCCGGAACAGCCGCCCCTGGCCGCAGGCGGGGCAGCGCCCCAGCGCGGCGCGCAGCACGGCCTGCTTGATCGGCCGTTCGGCCTCGGGCTCGGGGGAAAAGGCATGGGACATTCGCGCGTTCCTTTCCTGTTCCCGACCTATGTAGGGCAGGACCGGCTTGAAGAAAAGCGCGGCTTCGGTCCGAGGCGACAAAGCGTCGCAGGCATGGCTCAGGCATGGGCCATCTGCGGCGCGAGGACGATGCGGTTGCGCCCCGAGGATTTCGCGTTCAGCAGCGCCCGGTCGGCGGTGGCCAGCAGGGTCTCCGGCTCGGCCGGCCATCCGCAACCGGGTCCGGCCTGTCCGACCGCCACGCCGACCGAGACGGTGACGCCAAGCGCGGCGCTGTCGCAGCCGGGCGGCAGGCAGACCGGCTCGGCCATCACCGCCTGGCGCAGCGCCTCGGCCACGCGGCGGGCCGAGCGGGCCGGGCAATCGGGCAGCGCCGCCAGGAATTCCTCGCCGCCGATGCGGGCCAGCAGCGCATCGGCGGGCAGGGCCGAGGCCAGGCGGGTCGCCACCTCGCCCAGCACCGCATCGCCGGCGGGATGGCCGTGGACGTCGTTCACCTGCTTGAAGCGGTCGATGTCCAGCAGCATCACCGCAAGGTCGCGCCCGGCCTGCTGCGCCTCGGCCGCCAGTTCGGCCAGCCGGGGCAGGGCATAGCGGCGATTGTGCAGCCCGGTCAGCGGATCGGTCATCGCCCAGCGCATGTTGCGCCGGGTCTCGTGCCGGCGGCGGTCGGCCTCGCGCTTGCGGGCCAGCTGGGCTTCCAGCCGCATCGCCGCCTCGGGTGCCGCCCCGGGGCTGGCGAGGTTCCAGCCCAGCACGTCGCCCGCGCCCAGATCCAGCGCCACCGGCGCCATCTCGGCCCGCTCGGGGCGCAGGGCGACGACGAAGGCGGCGTCGCGCGAATGCGGCCGCGAGCGCAGTTCCGAAAGCAGCCGCAGCCCGTCGCCCGGCTGCTGCGCATCCGCCGCGATCAGGTAGAGATCGGCCACCCGGCCCGAGGTCGCCTCGGCCAGCGCGCGTTCGGGGTCGGCGATGGCGATGGCGAAGCCGACCCGGCCCTGCAGGGCATGGCGCCAGCCCAGCGCCGTGGCCGGGCTGTCGGCCACGAAAACGGCGCGCGGCCGGTCGTCATGGGTAAAACCCGCCGCCGCCTCGGCCAGGCCGGGGGCCGGGGCCTCCAGCGCCCCGGCCCCTGCCTCGGGCTCGTGCCGCATCAGGCCGCGGATGCGGGCCAGCAGGGTCAGGTCGTCGCCGCCGGGCTCGATCAGGGCCGAGGCGCCGGCGCGCAGCGCCGCCACCCGATCCTCGCCCCGCGCCTGGACCAGCACCGGCGTTTCGCTCCCCTGCGGCAGGGCGCGCAGCGCCGCGCAAAGCGCCGCCCCGTCCATGTCGGGCAGGTTGGCGCCGATCAGCACGATGCGGGGATGGATCAGCCGCGCCATGCGCAGCGCGTCCTGGCCCGAGGCGGCGGTCGCCACCTCGTGACAGGCCGCGGCCAGCCGCACCTTCATGGTGATGCGGTTCGTCGGCACGCCGTCAACGACCAGAATCCGCCCCGCCATGCCTGCGCCCGCTTTACACCTGCTGCCCTGGCCCGCATCTTGCGCGGGAATGGTTAACAAATCCTTTCCGGCGCCGCGGAAATCGCCGCCGGGTTTCACGAAAGCGAGAGCGGAATGACGGTGACAGAGGCGCGCGACATTGCCGATACGGGCTTTGCCCATATCGCCGCGGACCCGGAACTGGTGGCGGCGCTGCTGGCGCAATCGGGCAGTGACGCGGCGGGGCTGCGCGCCATGGCGGCGCGGCCGGAATTCGCCGTCTTCGTGCTGGATTTCCTGCTGGAGCAGGACCAGCGCGTGCTGGACTTCGCCCGGGCCGCCGGTCTGCGCCCCGAGCGGGTGCAGATGGCCCGCGCGGTGCTGGGCGGCGGCGATCCCTGGTAGCGCGCCGGTTCCGGAATCGGCGGGATGGCTCCTATCGGTAAAGCTGCCCATTGCGGGCGGCGCGCGGATGGGTGCCAATGGCGCACCGGCAGGCTGCCGGCCGATTTTCAGGAGATCCTTATGAGACGCATTCTTGTCCCGACCCTGGCGCTGGCGCTGGCGCTGCTTGGCGGCGCGGCACTGGCGCAGACCGCGCCGAATCCCGACATGGCCATCGCCGCGGCGAAGAACCAGCTGGGCGTGCTGGAATATTGCCAGGCCGAGGGGCATATCGACGGCAAGGCGGCCGAGACCCAGGGCAAGATCCTGGCCATGCTGCCGGCGGCCCAGGATGCCGCGGCGGTCGAGGCCGCCTATGAGAAGGGCAAGACCGGCACTGTCAGCGCCATGGGCGTCGAGCAATCGCTGGCCGACGCGGCCAAGGCGCAGGGGGCCGAGGTGGCCGCGCTCTGCACGCAGATCGCCGCGGCGGTCGAGCAGGCGGCGGCCCAGCTGCCCCAGTAACGCGCCGCTTCGACGCGCCGCTCGCGGATGGCGCCCCCGACCGCTTCGGGGGCGCTTTTTCATGCCGGTCAGGCGAGTTCGGCGAAGACCTTGTCGAGCGCCTGTTCCAGCTTCTCGAACATCTCGTCCATCTGCGCCTCGGTCAGGATGAAGGGCGGGCACAGTACCACCGATTGCCCCAGCGGCCGGCAGATCAGGCCCAGGTCGGTGCAGGTATTGGCAATGCGCTCGCTGACCGACAGCTTCGCGTCGAAGGGGGCCTTCGTGGGCTTGTCCCGGACCGCCTCCAGCGCCCACATGAAGCCGACGCCGCGATATTCGCCGATGTTCGGCTTTTCGGCCAGGCGGCGCAGGTTTTCCTCGAAGCGCGGTGCCAGGCGGTTCACGTTCTCGGCCAGCCCCTCGTTCATCACCACGTCGATGGCCTTCAGCGCGATGGCGCAGCCGACCGGATGGCCCGAGGCGGTGAAGCCGTGCGGGAATTCCTCGATGGCCTCGACGGCGGCCTCGACGCGGCCGGCCAGGTCGGGGCCAAGGATCACCGCGCCCATCGGGAAGAAGCCCGCCGTCAGGTTCTTCGAGGAAATGATCGCATCGGGGATGAAGTCATAGGTCTCGCAGCCCCAGGTTTGGCCGGTGCGTCCGAAGCCGCAGATCACCTCGTCCGAAATCAGCGGGATGCCGTGTTTTTTCAGGATCGGCTGGACGGCCTGAAAATAGCCGCGCGCCGGGGGGATGACGCCCCCGGCGCCCATCACCGGCTCGGCGAAGAAGCCGGCGATGGTGTCGGCGCCCTCGCGGGCGATGACGTCCTCGAGCTCGCGCGCCAGGCGGGCGACGAATTGCTCCTCGGTCTCGCCCGGCTCGCCGAAGCGCCAGTAATGCGGGCAGGTCAGGTGGATGAAGCCGGGCAGCGGCAGGCCGAACACCTCGTTATAGGGCTTGCCGGTCATGCTGGCCGAGACGGCAGTGACGCCGTGATAGGCGTTCCAGCGCGTCAGGATCTTGCGGCGCTGCGGCTTGCCCTCGGCCCGGTGCAGGAACCACAGCATCTTGACCATGGTGTCGTTCGCCTCGGAGCCGGAATTGGTGTAGAACACCTTGCCCGAGGCGAAGGGCGAGACCTGGATCAGCTTTTCCGACAGCATCACCGTCTGGTCGGACATGCGGCCGAAGAAGGCGTGATAGCCGGGAAAGCGGTCGTATTGCGCCTTCGCCGCGGCGATCAGGCCCGGATGGTCGAAGCCCGCGACCATGTTCCACAGGCCGGAATTGGCGTCCAGGTAGCGCCTGCCATGCACGTCGAAGACATAGGGACCCTCGCCATGCGTCACCACGACCGTGCCCCGCTGGTGGACCGAGGGCATGTCGGTGAAGCCGTAGAGCGAATATGCCTCGGCCCGGGCTTCCCAGCTTTGCGGTTGGTTCATTGCCGCCTCCATGATCATCCTTGCGGCCGAAGCTAGCCGGGCGTCCCGGCCCGTTCAATGGGGCCCGGCGCCGCGGGGGAAGGGGCCAGACCTTCCGCCCGGTTGCCGCATCCGGCGACGGGGCGCAGACTGGCTGCGATGCACCCGCCCAAGGAGGACGCCATGCGCAAGCTGTTGCTGGCCCCGCTGCTGCTTCTGCCGCTCGCGCCGCTGCCGGCGCCGGCCGAGGGGTTGATGATCGCGCCGGTGAAGCTGCTCGACACCTCGCACGAGGCCCGCGACCAGAGCGCGGATCACCAGCGCCGGCAGGCGCTGCTGGTCTCGGTCCTGGCCGAGGAACTGCCGGGCACGCCGATCACCGCGCAGCAGGTGGCCGCCGCCTGCCCTCGCGAGACCGCGGATTGCCTGGTCGCGCTGCTGCGCGACCGCGGTGGGGATCGCGGGCTGTTCGTGGTGGTGCAGAAGACCAGCACGCTGATCCTGCAGATCTTCGCCTCGCTGGTGGACCTGAAGGACGAGAGGCTGATCCTGCACAAGGAACTGAACTTCCGCGGCGACAACGACGAGTCCTGGCGCCGCGCCGGCCGATTCCTGGCGCGTCAGCTGCGCGAGCCGGGCTGAGGCGCGATCAGGCCGATCTCGCGCAGGACGGCCTCGATGGCGGCGGGGCCAGTGCCGCGCATCTCGGCCAGCAGCGCGTCGAAATCCCGCCGCAGCCGGGCCTTTTCCTCGCCCCGGCAATCGTTCCAGGGCCGGCCCTGCAGCGCCATGTGCAAGACGTAATAGCCGATGAAATGCGGGCGTTCCCCCGCCCGCAACAGGGCGCGATAGGCCGCGTGCGCACCCATGGCCCGCAGCGCCCGCGCATCCGCCACCCCGGCCGCGACCAGCGCCCGGGCGGTGGCGGGGCCGATATTCGGCAATTCGGTCAGGTCGGTCATTCCTTGCGCCCCGCTTTCCAAAGCCCCTGTCTTGCTGTATCAGCGCAGCAACTCCAAGGACAGCACGGCATGACGGACCAAGCCAATACCCCGGCGGCGAAGAAGCTTTTCATCAAGACCTATGGCTGCCAGATGAACGTCTATGACAGTCAGCGCATGGCCGAGGCCATGGGCGCCGAGGGCTATGTCCTGACCGAGAACCAGGCCGAGGCGGACATGGTGCTGCTGAACACCTGCCACATCCGGGAAAAGGCCGCCGAGAAGCTGTATTCCGACCTGGGCCGGCTGAAGCCGCTGAAGGCCGAGCGCCCGGACCTGAAGATCGGCGTCGCCGGCTGCGTGGCCCAGGCCGAGGGCGCCGAGATCCAGCGCCGCATGCCGATCGTGGACCTGGTGGTCGGGCCGCAGGCCTATCACCGGCTGCCGGCCATGGCCCGCGCCGGGCGCGGCGTCGATACCGAATTCCCGGCCGAGGACAAGTTCGAGCACCTGCCCAGGCCCGCCGCCACCCGCCGCGCCCCCGCCGCCTTCCTGACCGTGCAGGAGGGCTGCGACAAGTTCTGCGCCTTCTGCGTCGTGCCCTATACGCGCGGGGCCGAAGTCTCGCGCCCCGTCTCGCGCATCCTGTCCGAGGCCCGCGACCTGGTCGCCCGCGGCGTGCGCGAGATCACGCTGCTGGGCCAGAACGTCAACGGCTGGCACGGCGAGGGGCCCGAGGGGGCCGAATGGGGTTTCGGCCGGCTGATCCGGGCGATCGCGGAAATCGACGGGCTGGACCGCATTCGCTACACCACCAGCCACCCCAATGACATGGCCGACGACCTGATCGCGGCGCATCGCGACGAGCCGAAGCTGATGCCCTACCTGCACCTGCCGGTGCAGTCGGGCAGCGACCGCATCCTCAAGGCGATGAACCGCAAGCACACGGTCGACCAGTATCTGCGCCTGATCGACCGCATCCGCGAGGCGCGGCCCGACATCATGCTGACCAGCGATTTCATCGTCGGATTCCCCGGCGAGACCGAGCAGGACCACCGCGACACCCTGGCGCTGGTGCGGGCGGTGAATTTCGGCACCGCCTTCAGCTTCAAGTATTCGCCGCGTCCCGGCACCCCGGCCTATGAGCGGCCCGAGATCGACGGCGACACCGCCGACGCCCGCCTGCACGAATTGCAGGCGCTGCTGACCAGCCAGCAGAAGGCGGCGCAGCAGGGCATGGTCGGGCGTGAGCTGGGCGTGCTGTTCGAGAAGCCCGGCCGGTTGCCCGGCCAGATGGTGGGCAAGTCGGATTACCTGCACGCCGTCTTCGTCGAGGCGCCGCAGGCCGCGGTGGGCGACCTGGTCCGGGTGCGCATCACCCACAGCGCCCCGAATTCGCTGGCGGGCGAGCTGGTGGCCTGACCCGCCGCCGAGGTTGGGGCGGGCGCTATTTCGCGCCCAGCCGCTCCAGTTCCGGGAACTTGTGCCAGGGCACGTCGCTGCGGTTGCAGATCGGGTGGTCCAGCGTGCCGCCGGCAGGCTTGCCGTCGCGCAGCGGGATGCCGATATTGTGCACGCCGGTATAGATGCCCGAGACGTTCTTGCTGTCCGCCCGGACGCAGACACCCTGCACGCCGTCGCCGAAGCTCGCCACGTTCGAGATCTCGGCATGGCGGATCGAGGCCGGGTCATAGGCCAGCCGGGCGGCGCCGGCGGCCAGCTCGGCCCGCAGCGCGTTGCTGGGCGGGGTCGAGCGGGCGATGATCTCGCCGTATTCGTCGCGGACGCCGCAGGCGGCCAGCAGCAACAGGCTGCCCGCAAAGATCATGCCGAGTTTCATTTCATGCCCCTTGGTCCAATGCCGTCCTTGATAGCGAGGCTAACGGTGCAGCGCCGCGAAGAAAAGGCCAAGCTTTGCCGGCCGGCGCCCACGGGCCGCGCCAGATTCTTCGCCGCGGCATCTTGACGAGGGAACGGGCAGGGGCCATGCCGCTGGCATGGGACTCGTCATCGATATTCCGGCCATCGCGGCCAACTGGAAGGCGCTTGCGGCCAAGGCCCCCGGCGCGCGGGCGGCGGCCGTCGTCAAGGCCGATGCCTATGGGCTGGGCGCCGCGCGCGTCGCGCCCGCGCTTTACGAGGCGGGCGCGCGGGACTTCTTCGTCGCCCTTGCCTCGGAAGGGCGCGCGCTCCGGCCGCTGCTGGCCGAGGATGCGCGCATCTTCGTGCTGTCGGGCCATATGGAGGGCGAGGATCTGGCGGGGCTGATCCCGCTGCTGAACAGTCCCGAGCAATTCTTCCGCGACCGGGCCTTGCGGCCGCGCGGGGCCTTCGGCATCCAGCTTGACAGCGGCATGAACCGGCTGGGCTTCGAGCCCGGCGAATGGGCCGCCGTACGCGCCGAGGCGCTGGCGGGCGGGCCGGCTCTGATCATGTCGCACCTGGCCTGCGCCGACGAGCCGGATCACCCGGCCAATGCCCGGCAGCGCGCCGCCTTCCGGGCGATGACCGAGGGCGTGGCAGCGCCGCGCTCGCTGGCGGCGACCGGCGGCATCCTGCTGGGCCCGGATTATCATTTCGATCTGGTGCGCCCCGGCATCGGCCTTTACGGCGGCGAACCCTTCACCGGGGCCCGGCCGGTGGTGACGCTGGCGCTGCCGGTGATCCAGACGCGCGAGGTGAAGCCCGGCGAATCGGTGGGCTACGGCTACAGCTGGACCGCCGCGCGCCCGTCGCGGGTGGCGACGGTGGCCGCGGGCTATGCCGACGGGCTGGCGCGGGCGCTGGCGCGGGACGGCAAGCTGAGCCTCTGGGCCGGCGAGCGTGCCTGCCCGGTGATCGGCCGCATCTCGATGGACCTGATCACCGTGGACGTGACCGACCTGCCGGACGTGCCGCCGGCGCTGGAGATCCTGAATGCCCGGCAGGGCGTCGACGACCTGGCGGCGCTGTCCGGCACCATCGGCTACGAGATCCTGACCTCGCTGGGCCGGCGCTACGAGCGTCGCTGGCTGTGAACCCCCTCCGGCTGACCGGGCGGGCGGCCATCGGCCTGATCCGTGCCACCGGGCGGGTGGCGCTGTTCGCCGGCCGGGGCTTGGCGCGGCTGGGCCAGCACCCCGCGGAACTGGCGCGGCAGATGCTGCATATCGGCTGGCTGTCCTTGCCGGTGGTGGGGCTGACGGCGCTGTTCACCGGCGCGGCGCTGGCCCTGCAGATCCATTCCGGGGGAGAACGCTTCCAGGCCGGCGACGTGGTGCCCGCCATCGTCGCCATCGGCATGGCGCGCGAGCTTGGCCCGGTGCTGGGCGGGCTGATGGTCGCGGCCCGCGTCGCCAGCGCCATCGCGGCCGAGCTGGGCACCATGCGCGTGACCGAGCAGATCGACGCGCTGGTGACGCTCTCGACCGATCCCATGGGCTGGCTGGTCTCGCCCCGGCTTTGGGCGGCGCTTCTTTGCGTGCCGGTGCTGGTGGGTGTCGGCGACGTGATCGGCATAATGGGCGGCTGGCTGATCGGGGTGAATGCGCTGGGGTTCAACTCGGCGACCTATTTGTCGAATTCCTGGGCCTATCTGGAAAGCTGGGACGTGGTCTCGGGCCTGCTGAAGGGCGCGGTCTTCGGGCAGATCGTGGCGCTGTCGGGCTGCTGGTTCGGCATGACGGCCGCCGGCGGCGCGGCCGGGGTCGGACGGGCGACGACCAATGCCGTGGTCGCGGCCTCGGTCGGGATCCTCGCCGCCAATTTCGCGCTGACGGGGCTGTTCTTCTGATGCTCTCGGTGCGCGGTCTTTCCAAGAGCTTCGGCGCCAAGCGGGTGCTCGATGGCGTGGACCTGGACCTGACCGAGGGCGAGAGCCTGGTGGTCATCGGCGGCTCGGGCACCGGCAAGTCGGTGCTGCTGCGCTGCATCCTGGGACTCGAGACGCCGGATGCCGGCGCGATCCTGTGGCAGGGCCGGCCGCTTGCCGGGCAGCGGCAGGCCTTCATGGAGCATTTCGGCATGCTGTTCCAGAACGCGGCGCTGTTCGACAGCCTGCCCATCTGGCGCAACGTCGCCTTCCGCCTGCTGCGGACCATGCCGAAAGCCCGCGCCCGCGCCATCGCCGTGGAAAAGCTGGCCCGCGTCGGCCTTGGCCCCGAGGTGGCGGACCTTTACCCGGCCGAGCTGTCGGGCGGCATGCGCAAGCGCGCCGGCCTGGCCCGCGCCATCGCCGCCGACCCGAAGGTGATCTTCTTCGACGAGCCGACGACCGGGCTGGACCCGATCCGGGCGGCGGCGATCAACGCGCTGATCCGCGGCATCGTGGACGAGACCGGCGCCACCGCCATCACCATCACCCATGACATGAGCTCGGTGCGCAGCATCGCCGACCGGGTGGCGCTGCTGGATCGCGGGCGGGTCCGCTGGCAGGGCGCGGTGGCCGGGATGGACGCGGCCGGGGACGACTACCTGCGCGACTTCATCGCCGGCCGCGCCCGGCCCATGGCGCGGGGTCCCGGCGCGTGATGGCCGTTTTTCCGCCGAATCCGGTGCGCGGCGAAAACAGCGGCCCGGCCCCCCTTGTGCGAATCCCGCACAGTTGCAACCATGGGTTACTGAGAACCCCACCTCGGAGACGAATTTGGGTCTGACCCCTACGCATCCCGCGACCGCGACCCCCGGCGAAACCCTGCTGGAATTCCACGACAACAGGCTGCTGATCGACCTCTGCGGCCCGCATGACCGCCATCTCGCCCGGATCGAGGAGGCGCTGAAGGTGCATATCCTGCGACGCGGCAACCTGCTCTCGGTGGTCGGCCCGGTCGATGCCCAGGCCGAGGCGGCGCAGGTGCTGCGCGCGCTTTACACCAGGCTGGAACAGGGCCGCCCGGTCGAGATGGCCGAGGTCGAGGCGGCGCTGCGCATGGGCGCCGAGACCGTGGCCGACGGGCCGAGCCCGGCCGAGCAGCTGGAAATGTTCCAGACCGGCCCGATCGAGCTGCGCACCCGCAAGAAGACCGTCGAGCCGCGCACCGACGCGCAAAAGGACTATGTCCGCGCGCTTTTCGCGAACGAGCTGGCCTTCGGGATCGGCCCGGCCGGCACCGGCAAGACCTATCTGGCCGTCGCGGTGGGCGTCACCATGCTGATCGGCGGCCATGTCGACAAGATCATCCTGTCGCGCCCGGCCGTCGAGGCGGGCGAGCGTCTGGGCTTCCTGCCCGGCGACATGAAGGAGAAGGTCGATCCCTACATGCAGCCGCTCTATGACGCGCTGAACGACTTCCTGCCGGCCAAGCAGGTGCAGAAGCTGATGGAGGAGAAGCGCATCGAGATCGCGCCCCTGGCGTTCATGCGCGGCCGCACGCTCTCGAACAGCTTCGTGGTGCTGGACGAGGCGCAGAACGCCACCACCATGCAGATGAAGATGTTCCTGACCCGGCTGGGCGAGGGATCGCGCATGGTCGTGACCGGCGACCGCACCCAGATCGACCTGCCGCGCGGTGTGCATTCCGGCCTGACCGATGCCGAGAAGATCCTCAAGGACATCAAGGGCATCAGCTTCAGCTACTTCACCGCCAAGGACGTGGTGCGCCACCACCTGGTCGCCCGCATCATCGAGGCTTACGATGCCGAGGCCGAGGCGGCGCTGGCCCGGGGCGAGCCTTTCGACGAGCGCGGCCAGCGCATCCCGCGCCGCGAGCCGCGGCTGGCAAGCGGAGGGCCGGGCGATGCCTGACAGTCAGGACGGTGCCGGAAAGGCGCTGGAGATCGTCGACATCGTGCTGGAGGACGACCGCTGGGAGGATGCCGGCCTGCCCGCCATGGCCGAGCGCGCCGCCCGCGCCGTGGGCGAATGGCTGGACCTGGGCGAGTTCCAGGTGGTGGTCATGGGCTGCGACGACGCCCGCATCGCGACGCTGAACGCCGAGTTCCGCGGCAAGCCCAAGCCGACAAACGTGCTGAGCTGGCCGGCGGTGGAATTCGGCCCCCGGCCGCCGGGCGCGCATCCCGACCTGCCCGAGATCGAGGAGCTGGGCGACATCGCCATTTCCTACGACACCTGCCTGCGCGAGGCCGAGGCGCAGGGCAAGCCCTTTGCCGATCACGCCACGCATCTTCTGGTCCATGCCATCCTGCACCTGGCAGGCTATGATCATATGGACGACCAGGACGCAGAAACCATGGAGGATGCCGAGCGTTCGATCCTTGGCAAGCTGGGCATCCCCGACCCCTATCTGGAACACGAGACATGAGCAACGACCGAAGTCCCGACACGCCCGTTTCCGCCGACCCCGCCTCATGGGCGGATGGCATAGGTGGGGAGGGGCGTGACCTGCCGCAATCGCGCGGCTTCCTGGGGCGTATCCTGGGCGCCTTTGCCGCCGGGGACGAAGCCGAAACCGCCGCCGAGCGTCAGGAAAAGGCCCCGGCCGCGGCGCCAGCCGGGGTGCCGGGCATGGTCAACCTGCGGCGGATGCGGGTCGACGACGTGGCCATCCCCAAGGCCGAGATCGTCGCCGCTCCGGTGACTGCCACCCTGCCGGAACTGGTCGAGATGTTCCGCGAGCACGGTTTTTCCCGCATTCCGGTGTTCCGCGGCACGCTGGACAGCCCGCTGGGCCTGATCCACCTGAAGGACCTGGCGTTGAAATACGGCTTCGGCGCCCAGGTTCCGGTCAAGTTCGCGCTGCGCCCGATGTTGCGGCCGCTGCTTTACGTCCCGCCCTCGATGCCCATCGGCGTGCTCTTGCAGCAGATGCAGCAGAAGCGCATCCACATGGCGCTGGTGATCGACGAATATGGCGGCGTGGACGGGCTCGTCACCATCGAGGACCTGATCGAGCAGGTCATCGGCGAGATCGAGGACGAGCATGACGAGATCGAGGGCGGGCTCTGCATCGCCGAGAAGCCCGGGCAATGGCTGATCCAGGCCCGCGCGCCGCTCGAGGATGTCGAGGCCGAGACCGGCCTGCGCCTTGCCTCGGACGAGGAGGAGGACGAGATCGACACGCTGGGCGGGCTGATCTTCATGCTGACCGGCCGTGTGCCGGTGCGCGGCGAGGTGATCCCGCATGAAAGCGGCGCCGAGTTCGAGATCATCGACGCCGATCCGCGCCGCATCAAGCGTGTGCGCCTGCGCCTGCCGCGCGCCGCGGCCCCGGCCGAGCCAGCGGATTAAAGCGCAGCGAAGGCCGGGGCATGGGCGATGCGGCTGCCGGCGGGCAGCTGCGGTCCCAGCGCCATCAGATGCGGCCCGGCATAGGGCGAATCCAGCTCGGCCGGGATGAAGCCGAAGCGCCCGTAATAGGCCGGGTCGCCCAGCACCACGATCGCATGGTCGTCGAAGGCGGCAAGCGCGGCCCGGACCAGCGCCGCGCCGATGCCGCGCGACTGTACGGCGGGATGCACGGCCAGCGGCGCCAGCGCCAGCGCCGGCGCTTCGGCCCGCAGCGGCGACAGGGCGACATGGCCGATGATGGTGCCCGCCGCCTCGGCGACCAGCGACAGGGCAAGGCTGTCCTCGGCCCGCAGCGCCTCGATCAGCCGCGCCTCGGCCGCGCCGCCGAAGGCGCGGGTCAGCAGCGCGGCGATGGCGGCGTGGTCCTGCGGCTCCTCGGCGCGGATGCGGGGCGCGGGCTCGCTGCGGGTGAAGTCGCGCTCGATGCCGTGGCTTTCCCGTCCCCAGCGGCTGCCGTGCAGCCGGGCGCGATGGGCCTGGAAGGCGGCCTCGTCGGCATATAGCTCGTTCAGTTCCCAGACCAGCGGATCATCGGCCTGGGCAAGGTCGAAGCGCAGGTTGCCGGGTTCGGCCCGGCTCAGCGCGACATGCTCGGTCAGCAGGTCCAGCGCCAGCAGCATCTGCGCCGTATCCTTGCAGATCAACCGGCCCGAAAGCGCGACCAGCGGCGGTTCCAGCCGGATCTCCTCGCCACCCCGGGCAAGGGGGGGCGCGTGGTTGTGGTGATGTCCGCAGGCGCAACTCATGGCAAATTCCCTGGTCTCAGTCACTTGGCGCAAGTCCGGCTGGTCCGGATGCGGGAACCGCCGGCGCCAGGGCGCCGCATCCCGTTCCCGAACCTGCCGGCTGCGATACCCCATCGGGCGGCATCGAGCCGGCTTTGTCAATTTGCGCGGCGCATTTTGTTGCGATTGCCGCATGAGGTGCGCCTCGGGGCCGGAAACGGAAAGGGCGGCCGCTACGCCGCCCTTCGTCGATCATTCCCACTCGATGGTGCCGGGCGGCTTCGAGGTGATGTCATAGGTGCAGCGGTTGATGCCCTTGACCTCGTTGATGATCCGCGTCGCGGTTTCGCCAAGGAACTCATGCGTGAAGGGGTAGTAATCCGCCGTCATGCCATCGACCGAGGTCACCGCTCGCAATGCGCAGGCATAGTCGTAGGTGCGCCCGTCGCCCATCACGCCTACGGTGCGGACGGGCAGGATGGCGACGAAGGCCTGCCAGATCTCGTCATAAAGCCCGTGCTTGCGGATCTGGTCGATGAAGACCGCATCGGCCTTGCGCAGGATGTCCAGCTTGTCGCGGGTGATCTCGCCCGGGCAGCGGATGGCGAGGCCGGGGCCGGGGAAGGGGTGGCGGCCGATGAATTTTTCCGGCAGGCCGAGTTCGCGGCCGAGCGCGCGCACCTCGTCCTTGAAGAGCTCGCGCAAGGGCTCGACCAGCTTCAGCCCCATCTTCTCGGGCAGGCCGCCGACATTGTGGTGGCTCTTGATGGTCACCGAGGGGCCGCCCGAGAAGCTGACCGATTCGATCACGTCCGGGTAAAGCGTGCCCTGTGCCAGGTATTCCGCGCCCTCGATCTCGCTTGCGTATTTCTGGAACACGTCGATGAACAGCTTGCCGATGGTCTTGCGCTTGACCTCGGGGTCGCCGATGCCCTCCAGCGCGGACAGGAACAGCTCGCTTTCGTCGGCATGGATCAGCGGGATGTTGTAATTGTCGCGGAACATGGTCACGACTTCCTCGGCCTCGTTCAGCCGCAAAAGCCCGTGATCGACGAAGACGCAGGTCAGCTGATCGCCGATCGCCTCGTGGATCAGCACCGCCGCGACCGAGCTGTCGACACCGCCGGAGAGGCCGCAGATCACGCGCTTGTCGCCCACCTGCTCGCGGATCTTGCGGATCGCCTCCTGGCGATAGCTGGCCATGGTCCAGTCGCCGGTGAAGCCTGCCATGTGCACGAAATTCTCCAGCATGCGGCGGCCGTTCGGGGTGTGATGCACCTCGGGGTGGAACTGCACGGCGAAGAACTTGCGCGCCTCGTCCGCGATCATGGCGAAGGGAGCGTTGGGCGAGGTGCCGATCACCTCGAAGCCCGGCGCAAGCTGGGTCACGCGGTCGCCATGGCTCATCCAGACTTCCTCGCGTCCGGTATCGAACAGGCCGGCGAAGATGCCGTCGCCCTTGTGGCCTTCGGCGGGCGCGATGAAGGCGCGGCCATATTCGGCATGGTGGCCCGATTCGACGTGGCCGCCCAGCTGCTCCATCATCACCTGCTGGCCATAGCAGATGCCGAAGATCGGCACCTGCATGTCGAAGAGGCTCTGCGGCGCGCGCGGCGAATCCGCCTCGGTAACCGAGGCGGGACCACCCGACAGGATCACGGCCCGCGGGGCGAAGTCTTTCAGGAAGGCGTCATCGACCGCGTTGAACGGGTGGATTTCGCAATAGACGTTCAACTCGCGCAGGCGGCGCGCAATCAGCTGCGTGACCTGGGAGCCGAAATCGATGATGAGAAGGCGCTGATGCTGGGTCATGGCAAGGCTTTAGGCTGCGGCTTGGCGCTGCGCAAGAGGCAGGCGGCGACCCGGATTGCAGCGTTGCATGGGTATTTGGAAAACGGAAAGCGGCAAGGGCCATGCGCTCTGGCCGGGAAACTGCGCGCGACCTGCAGCTTTCCGTTTCTCAAATACCCCATCCGGCCGTGCCACCAGGCGGGTCAGCGCCAGAGAATCCCCAGGGCCTCGGCCGGGTCCGGTTCCGACCAGATCTCGGCGCCGAGGGCGATGAAATCCGCGACGGGCGCCAGCTGGCCGATCAGCGCCGGGGTCAGGGCTCCTTCGGCGATGACGGGGATCTCGATCACCTCGGACCACCATTGGAACAGCTCCAGCGGCGCGATCTCGCCATGGCCGAGCACGGTGGCGCCGCAGGGGCCGAAGCTGACGTAATCCGCCCCGGCCTCGGCCGCGTTCATGCCATCATGGCGCGAGGCGCCGCAGAAGGCGCCGACGATGGCGTCCTGGCCCAGTTCCTTGCGGGCATGGCGCACGCCGCGCGCGCCATTGCTCAGATGCACGCCGTCGAGCCCGTGGCGCTGCGCCAGTTGCACATGGTCCTCGATCACCACTGCCACGTCGCGGGCATGGGCGATCTCGCGCGCCAGGTCGGCGATGCGGCCCAGCTCCTCCTCGGTGCCGGCGCCGGGGATGCGCAGGCAGGCGATGGGAAAGCGGTCCATGACCTCGGCCAGCAGCGGCCCGAGCGTCGAGGCGGCCGCGCCGACCGGCGTGATCAGGTAGAGTTGCGGCGTATTGGGCTGGTCTGTCATGGCACTGTCATCCCTCGTGTTCCGTCCGCAGATAGCGCAGCGCCGCGCGCCTTGCCAGTGCTTCGCGGGAAGGATATGGCCGCGCGCATGGAACCCGCGATCATTCTCGTGCGCCCGCAGATGGGCGAGAACATCGGCGCGGCGGCGCGCGCCATGCTGAATTTCGGCCTGACCGACATGCGGCTGGTGGCCCCCCGCGACGGCTGGCCCAATCCGCGCGCCGTGGCCATGGCTTCGGGCGCCGCCGGGCGGGTGCTGGACCGGGCGCGGGTGTTCGCGACCCTGGCCGAGGCGATGGCGGATGTGGATCACGCCTATGCCACCACCGCGCGCGGCCGCGAGTTGACCAAGCCGGTGCTGACCCCGGCGACGGCCATGGCCGATGCCCGCGCGCGGGTGACGCAGGGCGGCCGGGTGGCGGTGATCTTCGGTCCCGAGCGCGCCGGCCTGGAGAACGACGACGTGGCGCGCGCCAACGCCATCATCACCGTGCCGGTCAATCCGGATTTCCCCTCGCTGAATCTGGCGCAGGCGGTGCTGCTGACCGGCTACGAATGGGCGCGGGACAGCCTGCCGCCCCAACCCGCCCCGCAGGGCCGCCGTCCCGATGGCGAGGCGCCGGCGACACGGCTGGAGATCGAGCGCCTGGCCGACCACTGGGAGGAGCGGCTGGCCGAGGCCGGCTTCTTCTTCCCGCCCGAGAAGGCGCCGGCGATGAAGCTGACGCTGCGCAACCTGTGGTCGCGCCTGCCGCTGACCCGTGCCGATGCGCGCATCTTCCACGGCATGCTGCGGCAATTGATCCGGCGCGGCTGATTGAACGGGGTTGATTGATTTCCGGGCGCGCGCGGGCCAAGGTCGCGCCCGATCGAGAAGGAAGCTGACATGGCAAGACGTCCCGTCTTTCAGGAAGTCACCGAGACGACCCCGCAGAGCAAGCCGCCCGCCGGCGGCATGATCGACGCCGGCAACAAGGGCGCGCGCGGGGCGATCCGCATCTGGCTGATCGTGCTGTTCGTCATGGTCGCGGCGATGATCGCGCTGGGTGGCGCGACGCGGCTGACCGGCTCGGGCCTGTCGATCACCGAATGGAAGCCGGTGACCGGGGCGATCCCGCCGATGGATGCCGCCACCTGGCAGGCCGAGTTCGACAAGTACCGGCAGATTCCGCAATTCCAGCTGGTCAATTCCGACATGGACCTGGCAAGCTTCAAGCGCATCTACTGGTGGGAATGGTCTCACCGGCTGCTGGGACGGCTGGTGGGGCTGGTCTGGGCTGCGGGCTTCGTCTTCTTCCTGGCGACGCGGCGCATCCCCGCCGGCTGGACGCCGCGGCTGCTGGTGCTGGGCCTGCTGGGCGGCGCCCAAGGGGCCATCGGCTGGTGGATGGTGCATTCGGGCCTGTCGGGCGAGATGGTGCGCGTGGCCTCCTACCGGCTGGCCGTGCATCTGGGGCTGGCCTTCGCCATCCTCGGCTGCATCGCCTGGTATGTCCTGCAGCTGTCGCGGTCCGAGGCGGCGCTGCTGCGCGCCCGCCGGGCAGGCGAGGCGAGGCTGTTTTCCATGACCACCGGGCTCATGCACCTGGCCTTCCTGCAGATCCTGCTGGGGGCGCTGGTCGCCGGGATCGACGCCGGCCGCATGTATACCGGCTGGCCGACCATGGGTGGCGAATGGATCCCGGCCGAGATCTGGGACGCGGCGCTGGGCTGGCGCAATGTCTTCGAGAACCCGGCGCTGGTGCAGTTCATCCACCGCATGACCGGCTATCTGCTGGCGGGTTTCGCCGTGGTGGTGTTCCTGCGCGCCCGCCGCTCGCCGCATCCGGTGACGCGCGGCGCCTATGGCGCCATGCTGGCGGCGCTGGCGGTGCAGGTGTTCCTGGGCATCATGAACGTCATCCATGCCTCGCCCCTGCCTTTGGCACTGGCGCATCAGGTCATGGCCGTGGCACTGTTCACCCTGATCCTGCGGGTGCGCCACCATGCGCGCTATCCTTTTGAAACCTCGGTCCGGGGAACTGTCCGATGAGCGCTTTCGACGAACTTCTCGCCTTCCAGCGCCAGACCGAGGCGCTGTCCTCGGTCGCCGAACGCCTCGGCTGGGACCAGGAAACCGTGATGCCGCGCGGCGCGACCGAGCAGCGCGCCGAGGAAATGGCGGCGATGGAAGCGGTGCTGCACGAGCGGCGCACCGATCCGCGCCTCGGCGAATGGCTGGACCAGGCGGTGCCCGAGGACGATGAGGACGCCCGCATCATCGAACTGATCGCCCGCGATTTCCGGCGCGCCTCGCGCATTCCGGCACGGCTGGCGATGGAACTGGCGCGGCAAACCTCGCTGGCGCAGGGCGTATGGGCCGAGGCCCGCGCCAAGGACGCGCCCGAGGATTTCCTGCCAGTGCTGAACGACATCCTGATGCTGAAGCGCGAGGAGGCGGCCGCGCTGGCCGATGGCGGCGATCTCTACGACGCGTTGCTGGACGATTACGAGCCGGGCGCCACCCAGGCGCAGATCGCGCGGCTGTTCGACGCCATGCGGCCGCGGCTGGTGGCGCTGCGCGAGGACGTGCTGGGCGCCGACTACCAGCCCGAGCCGCTGACCGGGCATTTCCCGCAGGAAACCCAGTTGCGCCTGGCGCGGACCTGCGCCACCGCCTTCGGCTATGACTGGACCCGGGGCCGCATGGACATCGCCGTGCATCCCTTCAGCTCGGGGCGCTGGCAGGACAGCCGCATCACCACGCGGGTGGTCGAGACCGACCCGTTCAACTGCCTCTATTCGACCATCCACGAGGTCGGGCATTCCAGCTACGAGCTGGGCATCGACCCCGATTATGCCTTCACCCCCTTGGGCCGTGGCGTCTCGATGGGCGCGCATGAAAGCCAGAGCCGCATCTACGAGAACCAGCTCGGCCGCGGCCGCGCCTTCACCGGCTGGCTCTACCAGCGCATGTCGGATGCCTTCGGCGGACTGTCGCTGCCCGATGCCGATGCCTTCTACGCCACCGTAAACCGCGTCACTCCCGGCTTCATCCGCACCGAGGCCGACGAGGTGCAATACAACCTGCACATCATGCTGCGCTTCGACCTGGAACGCGACCTGATCGCCGGCCGGCTGGATGTCGAGGATCTGGTCGAGGCCTGGAACGCCCGTTTCCTGCGCGATTTCGGCGTGGCGGTGGACCGGCCGGCCAATGGCGTGTTGCAGGACGTGCATTGGGCGGTGGGGCTCTTCGGCTATTTCCCCACCTATGCGCTGGGGAATGTCTATGCCGGCTGCCTGCATGCCGCGCTGCGCGCCGCCGTCCCCGATCTCGACGAGGCGCTGGCGCGCGGCGAGGCCGACCCGGCGGTGGAATGGCTGCGCGAGAACATGCAGCGCCATGGCGGGCTCTACCCGCCGCGCGAGCTGATCGAGCGCGCCACCGGCGCCGAAGTCAGCGAGCAGCCGCTTCTCGACTACCTGGAAGAGAAATTCTCGGCCATCTACCGGCTTTGATGCCGGATTTGGGTATTTGCAGAACGAAGAAGCCGGGCGCTGTGCCCTGGTCTTCTTCGTTCTGCAAATACCCATTCAACGCTTCGACAGTCGCAGATGGATGCCGTTCTTGCCGCGCAGGGTCAGACGCATGATCGGCACGGGCCTTTCGGGTCCGGGTTGCAGTCGATAGGCCCCGACCAGGGCCGAGAGCAGCAGCGGCCCCTCGATCATGGCGAAGCCGGCGCCGGGGCAGGCGCGGGCGCCGGCCGAAAAGGGGATATAGGCGTCGCGCATGCAGGCCTTGCCGTTCTCGGTCTGCCAGCGGCCGGGGTCGAAGCCGTCGGGATTGTCCCACAACCGCTCGTGGCGGTGCAGGTGCCAGGGCGACAGAACCAGCTGTGCGCCTCTGGGGGCCCGGCGGCCGCGCAGGGACTCGGCATGGGCGCATTGCCGCACCGTCATCGCGACCGGGGGATAAAGCCGCAGCGCCTCGCGGAACACGGCGCGGGACAGCGGCAGGGCCTTGATGGCGGCGAAATCGGGGGAGAGGTTCCGGCGCGCTTCCTCGGCGAGCCGGTCCTGCCAGTCGGGATGCTCGGCCAGCAGGTAGAGCGCCCAGGCCAGCGCCGAGGCGCCGGTTTCGTGGCCGGCCAGGAAGAAGGTCGCGACCTCGTCGACCATCTCGGCGGCGGTGAAGACTGCGCCGGTCTGGGGATCGGGCGTGGTCATGATCCGGGTCGCCAGGTCGGCGGGTGCCTCGTCCTGCTCGATCAGCGCCGCGCGGTCCGCTACCAGTTGCCGGATCAGGTCGCGGATGCGGCGGGCGCTGGCGCGGGTGCGGCGGCTGTGCAGCCGTGCCCAGCGCGGCAGCGGCAGCAGACCGCCCAGATTCACCATCGGCTGCGCGTCCTGGTGCTCGCGGAAGGACTGGAACACGCCGGCAGCGATGCGGTCCTCGATCGGGATCGAGAACAGGGTGCGGAAGATCACGTCGGCGGCGATGTGGCTGGTCAGCGGCTCGATGTCCACGTCCGCGCCATCGGCCAGCGGCGCCAGCCGGGCGACGCCGGATTGCGCGGCATCCCACATGGCGGCGAAGGATTCGCGCAGCCGGCCGCCCTCGAAGGCCTGGTCGATGATGCGGCGCTGGTGCTGCCAGGTCGCGCCGTTCGAGATGAAGCTGGAATTGCCCAAGAGCGGTTGCAGCCCGGCCGCCATGCGCGGCGATTTCGGGAAATCCATCGGCCGCTGCTTCAGGATCAGGTCGATCAGCCTGGGATCGTTGCAGGTGAAGCTGCGGATGAAGGGCGCGCGGAATTCGGCCATCCAGGCGCGATAAAGCCGGTCGGATTGCGCCGAGAGGATGTCCTGGCGGAAATCGCGCAGGAAGCGCCAGAGCGAGGGCTTGCCCGGGCGCGAGGCGGGTTTCGGCGGGATCATGTCGTGGTGAACCGGTTGACCGGCCGGGCGATGCGGCCCGGCGAATGGTCGCGGCCGGCGAAGCGCGCGCCAAGCGGCAGCGGCCCGGCGGTGATGGCGAAATAGTCGTAGTCGCCGGGGCGGTCGAAGGCGCAGAGATACTGGAAATGCAGCCGGAACCAGCGCCCGCGCAAGCTACGGCGCTTTTCCGGCGAGAGCGTCTGGGTGAAGGCGGCCGAGAGCACCAGCGGCTGCCGGCGGTCCGGCGGCTCGACGCCCGAGACCGCGACCGGATCGCAAAGGCCGAAGCAGCAGGCGTCGCCCGGGGCCGTCACATCGACCCAGTCGAGTTCCTCGCGCGCCGAGAGATAGCGCAGATCCGCCCGCAGCCGGTTCGCGCGCGGCAGGAAAGCGGCCATCGGCACGACATGGCCCAGCGACAGGTAGGAGAGCCGCGCGCCCGCCGGCACCCGGCCCGAGCGGATCAGGTCCGAGAGCACCGAGACGCCCAGATAGGCGCCCGAGCTGTGGCCGACCACCAGCACCTCGTCCCAGTCGCCTGCCAGCACCTCGGCGATGCGGTCGGCGAATTGCGCCAGCCGGGCCTCGAGCGCCGGGGGATAGGCGCCGCCGCCCTGGGCGGTAAAGGCATAGTCGTGCATCAGGTAATAGGCGAAGATCTTGCCGTCGAGCCGCCGCCACAGCTGCAGCCCGGCCCAGGCCACCGCCAGCGTGACCGGCAGCGCCAGCCAGGCCAGGCCGGTCAGCCGGCCGACGAGCCAGCCGAGGCCCGCGCCGACCAGCAGCGCCACGGCCAGTTGTGCCAGCAGCACCACCACCGGATAAAGCGCCGCGATCACCGGGCCGCGGCGCAGCCGCATCAGCCGGAACAGCGCCCCCGAGCCGATATAGGCCCAGGCGGTGCGGAAAAGCTGGCCATAGGTCGCGAGGATGCCCTGGCCCATCGAGCCCTGCACGATGTCGGCCCAGACCAGCACCTCGATTTCGGCCTCGGCCCGGTCGCCGTCGAAAGCGCCGCTGACGCCCCAGCCGAAGCCCTTGCGGTCGCGGCGTGGGCCGAATTCCAGCCCGTAGCCCGAGACGCGCGCCTGTTCCGCCCCTTCGCGCTTGTAAAGCTCGCGGTAGCGGCGCGGCGGGATCGGGTCATAGCCGGGGATGTAGAGGACGCGGCGGCGAAAGGGGCGGGTCATGTCACGGCAGTCGTTTTGCCGGTGCAGCATAACCCATCCGGGCGAGCGGACAAGTCAGGCCACGCTCCAGCGCGCCTCGAGCTTTTCGATGGCGGCGATGCGCGCTGCGGCCGGCGGGTGCGAGAGCAGCCAGGCCGGCGCTGCCGCCCGGCCCGCGCCGGCCAGCCGGTCGAGCTTGCGGAACAGGCTTTTCTGCGGCTCGGTGCCCAGCCCCGCCTTGACCATCAGCGCGCTGGCGAAGGCGTCGGCCTCGAACTCGTCCTGGCGCGACAGCCGGGCGGCGATGGCGCTGGCGGCGATATTGGCGATCCAGACGCCGATGCCGGGCAGGAAGCGGCCCAGCACGCCCGCCAGCACCATGCGCACCACGTTCTGGCCGGCGAAATCCACCATGCGGCGGCGGGTATGGCCATGGGCGACATGGCCCAGCTCATGCGCGATGACCGAGGCGAGCTCGGCCTCGGTCACCTCGCCGCGGTCCAGCCGGTCGAGGAAGCCGCGGGTCAGGAAGATGCGGCCGTCGGGTGCGGCCAGCCCGTTCACATGGCCGACCTCGTAGACATGGGCCCGCACCTCGGGCAGGTCCATGGCCCGGCCCAGCCGCTCCAGCATCGGTAGCAGCCGGGGATGGCGCAGCGGCGTGGACTTGGCGTTCAGCTCGGCCTTCAGCCGCCATGCGGAAAAGAACCACATGGCGGCGGCATAAAGCAGGATCAGCAGGATCGGCGTGAGCTTCAGCATGCCGCCAATATGGGGGGTGCGGCGGGATCAGCCAAGAAGGCGCATGGCCTGGGTCAGCCCCTCGAGCGTCAGGGGCTGCATGCGGTCTTCGAAGATTTCGCGGACCATGGCGATGGACCGGGTATGGCTCCAATGCCCGCGCGGCACCGGGTTCAGCCAGACATGGTCGGGCCAGGTCTCGCGCAGCCGCCTGAGCCAGGTCTCGCCCGATTCGGGGTTCCAGTGCTCGTTGGCGCCGCCGGGCACGGCGATCTCATAGGGCGACATCGAGGCATCGCCGACGAAGATCACCTTGTAGTCGCGGCCGAAGCGGTTCAGCACCTCCCAGGTCGGCGTGGTCTCGGTCCAGCGGCGGCGGTTGCCCTTCCACAGCGCCTCGTAGACGCAGTTGTGGAAATAGAAATGCTCCAGATGCTTGAACTCGGCGCGGGCGGCCGAGAACAGCTCGTCCACCAGCCGGGAATGGTCGTCCATGCTGCCGCCGGCGTCGAGGAACAGCAGCACCTTGACGGCATTGTGCCGCTCGGGCCGGGTCTGCACGTCGATATAGCCATGCTCGGCGCTGGCGCGGATGGTGCCGGGCAGGTCCAGTTCTTCCAGCGCGCCGTGCCGCGCCCATTGCCGCAGCCGCTTCAGCGCCACCTTGATGTTGCGGGTGCCAAGCTCGACCGAATCGTCGAAATCGCGGAATTCCCGCTTGTCCCAGACCTTGACCGCCCGGCGGTGACGGCTTTCGGATTGCCCGATCCGCACGCCCTCGGGGTTGTAGCCATAGGCGCCGAAGGGCGAGGTGCCGGCGGTACCGATCCACTTGTTGCCGCCCTGGTGCCGACCCTGCTGCTCGGCCAGGCGTTCGCGCAGCCGCTTCATCAGCTCCTCGAAACTGCCGGCGCCCTCGACCGCGGCGCGCTCCTCGGGCGTCAAGAGCTTCTCGGCCAGCTTTTCCAGCCAGTCGCGCGGAATCGAGACCTCGTTGACCAGCGCCTCGACCGGGATCTCGTCGAGACCGGCGAAGGCTTCGGCGAAGGCGCGGTCGAATCGGTCGATATGCGCCTCGTTCTTGACCAGCGTGGCGCGGGCCAGGTGATAGAAGCCCTCGGGCGACCAGTCCGACAGCCCGGCCTGCAGCCCGGCCAGCAGGTCCAGGTATTCCCGCAGGCTGGCTGGCACTCCGTGGCGGCGCAGACTGTCGAGGAACGGCCGGAACATCAGCCCATCCGGCTGAGGAATATGGTCAGGAACAGCCCGGCCACGGTCAGCGCCAGGGCATGGGCGGCGGCATATTGCAGCTTGTCGGCGCGGTTGCCGCCGGCTTTCGCGGCGCGCATCCAGCCGATCGCTGCGCCAAGGATGAATGCGGCGATCACGATCATGGCCCGGGCATAGCCCGGCCCCATGCGCCTGTCGAGGGGCAGGGTCCGGCAGGCCCCGCTTTCGCGCGCCCCCTTGAAGGCATGGCGGGCGCAGGTTACGTTCGAACCAACTTGTTATCGGAGGGCGTGACCATGGCGCCCAGGCGTCCTGCGGGTGCGGACGCGTTCCCGAGAAAAACGGTCGAGCCTTTCGTCACCCGCCCGGCCGAGGACGGGCCGCTCTATGCGGCCTTGGATCTTGGCACCAACAGCTGCCGGATGCTGATTGCCCGCCCCGCGGGCAGTCAGTTCCAGGTGGTGGACAGTTTCTCGAAGCCGGTCCAGCTGGGCCATGGCCTCGAGGCATCGGGCAGGCTGTCGCGTCCCTCGATGGCGCGGACGGTGCATGCCTTGCAGGTGTGCCGGCGTAAGCTCGAGGCGCACAAGGTCACGCGCATGCGCCTGGTCGCGACCGAGGCCTGCCGGCGCGCGCGCAACAGCCGCGACTTCCTGCGCATGATCCGGCGCGAGACCGGCCTGCCGGTCGAGATCATCGACGCCGAGGAGGAGGCGCGGCTGGCGGTGATTTCCTGCGCGCCGCTGGTCAGCCAGCGCACCGAGCAATTGCTGGTCGTGGATATCGGCGGCGGCTCGACCGAGCTGGTCTGGATCGACCTTGAGGATGTCGAGCCCGCCGAGCGCCCGCGCGCCATCATGCGGCTGGCCGACGGTTTCGGCGATCCGCGGCCGGGCGGCGCGCGGGTGGTGGACTGGATCAGCGTGCCGCTGGGCGTCGCGACGCTGCGCGACCAGTTCGAGGATGTCGAGGACGACCAGGGCCGCTTCGCGCTGATGTCCTGGCATTTCGAGGAGATGCTGTCGGATTTCGCGCCCTATTCGCTGACCCATGATTTCGCCGAGAATTTCCAGGTCATCGGCACATCGGGCACGGTGACGACGGTGGCGGCCAGCCATCTGGGCCTGCGCCGCTACGACCGGACCAAGGTGGACGGGCTGACCATGACCTCGGCGCAGATCGACCGGGTGATCCGCGACTATCTGTCGCTGGGCCCCGAAGGGCGGCGCGCCGATCCGCGCATCGGCCGCGAGCGCCACGCGCTGATCATGTCGGGCGCCGCGATCCTGCAGACGCTGATGCGGGTCTGGCCGACGACGCGGCTGTCGGTCGCCGATCGCGGCCTGCGCGAGGGGTTGCTTTACGCGCAGATGGTCAAGGACGGGGTGCTGGCCCCGGATGGAATGAACGGGGTGGCATGAGATGAGCGAAGGCAAGAAGCCGGGTTCGGGACGCAAGAGCTCGGGCCGCGGCCAGCGCGACCTGCGGGTGCGGGTGAAATCGGCCAAGGGGCGCAAGCTGTCCAGCACGCTGTGGCTGGAGCGGCAGCTGAACGACCCCTATGTCGCGCGGGCGAAACGCGAGGGCTATCGCGGCCGGGCCGCCTACAAGATCCTGGAACTGGACGACAAGTATCGCTTTCTGGTGCCGGGGGCGCGGGTGGTGGACCTGGGCTGTGCGCCCGGCGGCTGGTGCCAGGTGGCGGTGGCGCGGGTCAACGCGCTTGGCGACAAGCCCGGAAAGAAGGTCGGCCGGGTGCTGGGCGTGGACCTGCAGGAGGTCGATCCCATCGCCGGGGCCGAGATCCATCAGCTGGATTTCCTGTCGGACGGCGCCGACGAGCAGGTCAAGACCTGGCTGGGCGGCCGCGCCGACGTGGTGATGTCGGACATGGCGGCGGCGTCATCGGGGCACAAGGGCACCGACCACCTGCGCATCGTGGCGCTGGTCGAGGCGGCGGCGCAGCTCGCGTTCGACGTGCTGGAGCCGGGCGGCACCTTCGTCGCCAAGGTGCTGGCCGGCGGCGCGGAAAACGAGATGCAGGCCATGCTCAAGCGCAATTTCCGCAAGGTGGCGAATGTGAAGCCGCCGGCCAGCCGCTCGGATTCCTCGGAGAAATTCGTGGTGGCGCAGGGCTTCCGCGGCCGGGAGGGCGAGGCTGACGCAGAGGACGGGCCGGCCGATCCGGACTGACGTGCTGCGCTGCGTCGAGGAATTCGTGGAGGCGCCGGGGGTTCGGAACCGAAGGAGGCTGCCGGACAGGGCGCAGCCCAGGAGGGCGACAGGCCGGGCGGTCTGGTCCGAGCTGCGCCCCGGTGGGCTCGTGTCGAGGCGGCCCCGCAACGGATCGAAGCGTCAAGCCGTCCCGCTGCAGCCCGTGGCGGGTTGACCGTTCCTTCCCCGCCCGCAGCCGGCTGTCGATGGCGCTGGCAGGGCGCATGAAGGCGGGAAGTAAGCCGGTCCGCCTGCTTCCATCCCTCTCCGGCCTTTGCGGGTTGCGCGGTGCGCGCTTCCGCTTAGGGCGTGCAAAGCTGTCTGACGCGCGGGCCCTGTGCCGCGCTGCACGCAGGGGGACGATTCCGACGGCGCGGCTCCCCGGAGAGCGGATGGGCGATTCCGGACCTTCGTCCCGATCAGCCGGAATCCGGGGGCGCGTCGCCGCGGTTCTGCCGCATCAGCGCGCGATAGGCTTCCGGTGTGCGGCCGGTCGCGGCCTGGAAGGCGCGCATGAAATGGCCCAGCCCGGCATAACCCAGCGCCTCGGCGATCTCGGGGATCGGCTTGGCGCTGTCGCGCAGCGCCTCGGTCGCCGCTTGCAGCCGCAGGTCGTAGAGCAGGTCCAGCGCGCCGCGTCCCCGGCTCTGGCGGCAGGCGCGGTCCAGATGCGCCTGGGTGCAACCCAGCCGACGGGCCATCTCGGCGAGGGTCTGGTTGTGGTCGAGTTCCTGCCGGGCGAGCTGCAGGAAGCGCTCGGCCAGTGGCCGCGCCCCGGCCATACCGTCTTCGGCTTGCCGGAACGGGCCCGGCCGGTCCTGAAGCCGGGACAGCGCCACAGCGATCAGGCCCAGCTGGTGGCGCGTCGCCTCGTCGCCGCCGGGATGGCGCGCCGCCCCCTCGGCCAGGGCGAGGATGGCGGGGTCCAGAAGCCCGGCATCCTCGGGTGCCGGCAGGCCGCAGCGGAAACCCCGGGGCAGCGGCAGGTCGCGGAACCAGCCGGGTGGAATCAGCAGCGCCTGGCCGACGACATCGGCGGGCGGCTTCAGCGAAAAGGCGGTGCCGGCGGGGATGAAGGCCAGGCGTCCGGCGCCGACCGGGCGGTTGTGACGCGGAAACTGCACCGTGACCATGCCCGCGCCGGGCCGAATCAGCACATGGTCGCCGCGCACCCGCGGGGCGGGCAGCCCGGCCAGGCCGCGCGTGGTGCCGCCCCAGTGGAAGCCGGAAAGCGGGATCAGCCGCAGGCCGTCACCGGGCCGGCCGCGGGGCAGGGCGACCGGAGCCGGCCGGGCCGGCGCAGCCGC
>NZ_JAEHFP010000034.1 GCF_016446475.1 Paracoccus binzhouensis
CCGTCGATGACACGCATCAACTCAAGATTCTCCGGGCTCTCGCCAGCGGGCTGGCGGTAGAACGAGGCTCGCGAGATCGAGACCAGCTGGCAGTGTCGCAAAGTTTCTGGTTCTTCGATGACCTTTGATATGCCATTGTTTTCGGGTAGTTGGGGAGAGGCTCGGGGCGTGATCGAATTCAAGGGCGTGCATTATCCGAAGTCGGTGATCCTTTACGCGGTGTTCTTTTATGTTCGCTATGCCGTCTCCTATCGTGATCTTGAGGAAATTCTCGGTGAGCGGGGCGTCACGGTAGACCACGCCACGCTGAACCGCTGGGTGGTGAAATTCGCTCCGCTGATCGCCGCGAGGGCACAAGCCAGGAAACGACCGACGGCTAGCTCTTGGCGGATGGATGAAACATACATCAAGGTGAAGGGCCGTTGGTGCTACCTCTATCGCGCTGTGGATCGCGACGGGCAAACGCTCGACTTCATGCTTGCTGAACGGCGCGATCTCACCGCCGCCCGGCGCTTCTTCAAGCAGGCCATAGAAACGCACGGCGTGCCCGAGAGGGTTGTCATCGACAAGAGCGGCGCCAATCTGGCGGGCCTTGAGGCGGTGAACGTGATCCTGAAATTCACCGGCATTGGTCGAATGATCGAGGTCCGGCAGGTCAAGTATCTGAACAACATCATTGAGCAAGACCATCGCTTCATCAAGCGGATCACGCGGCCAATGATGGGCTTCAAGGCCTTCCATTCGGCCATCGCCACAGTCGCCGGGATCGAGACCGCGCACATGATACGCAAGGGGCAGATCCCGGCTAACGGTGCCTCGGCGTTCCAGACCTTTGCGAGGCTCGCTGCATAATTATGTCCAGCGCTCAGACCCTTTCAGACTGTTTGGAAATTTGCGACAAAACCGGGCAGATCCGTTGGCAAAAGGTCCAGGCTGAGCGCGAAGAGCAGTAGCAGTGTCGGGAACACGACGACCGAAACGTAGGCCACAAGACCCGCAACGCTCGCCAGTCTGTTCGTGATCGCTTCCATCATGTGATTTTCCTTCATCAAGATCTGGTTCACGCGGTGACATATCCAATCGCAGCCACGGCGGCCCCGAGGCCTGCGACGACGCTGCCCATGGGATCGACCGCAGCGATGTCCCGCAGGACGGGCATGAAGACATAGGCGGCGACGCCGGCGATGCCGAGACGGAAGATCAATCGCAAATCATCCTCCTTGCAAAAGTATATACTGAAATCTATATATCGTCTATACCATGAAGGATAGACCGATGGCAATGCTTATCAAGGGCGATGAGATCGACGCGCTTGTCGCCAAATACTGTGCCATGACCGGCGTAAAAAACAAGTCCGAGGCGGTGCGCAAGGCGCTTGCCGCGCAGATCGAGGCGCTTGCCGCCGAGGAACGGCTTGTGGATCGGGTTGGGAGGGTCCAGCGACGCGCGGCCGAGGCGGGGTTCGTCAGCACGGGCGAAGACCTGAAGCCGTTCTTTGACGAGCAATGGGGCGAGGACTGATGTTCCTGGACGCAAGCGCGGTGGTCGCGGTGCTGCTGAACGAGCCGGAAGCGCCCGGTTTGCTGAAGGCGATGGAGGCCTCGCGCGGCACGCTGCGGTTCTCGCCGGTCGTGCGGATGGAAGCGACGCTCGCCCTGGTCAGGGCCAAGGTGCAGGCCCGCGGCAAGGGCCCGGCGGCAGCCGAGGACTTTGCCGCGGCGGCCGAGCTGGTCGACGGGTTTTTCGAGGCGGCTGAAGCGCAAGAGATGCACATCACCACGGGGATGGGGAAGGAAGCGATGCGGGCGCTGTCGGTTTACGGCAAGGTCGTCGGCCACCCTGCGCAGCTCAATTTCGGGGACGCGCTCTCCTACGCCTGCGCGAAAGCCTACCATGTGCCCTTGCTCTACAAGGGCGGGGATTTTTCGGAAACCGATCTGGCATGAGGGATCAGCCATGAAGCTCTACGTTGCGACGTTCTGGACGGGCCATGCCTGGGTCGATCTGCACGATGATCCGCGGCCGTTCCGCGCCGCCTCGGCCGGGGCCGATTCCGCATTACTGGCGGGGAAGAGAACGACCAAGCTGCGCCCGGCTGAAGTTAAAGCGGCCCCCGAAGGGGCCGCATAGGTCAGAGACCGAAAAGCTTGATGATGAAGGCCGTCAGGCCGGCAATGGCGCCCACGAGGCCGGTCGCGACGGCCAGCGGATACCAGCGGGCCTCGGCATTGATCTTCGAGGTTTCCGCGATCAGCTTGGCGATCTCGGCCCGCATCTTGTCGTCGGCAAGGGACTGTTCAGCGGTGGTCATGTCGGCGTCGCTCATTGGATGCTCCTTGTGAAATGTAAGCGATGAGACCGAAGATTGCGAGGCTCTAGCCGCCCCGCACGGTCGCAGGCATGCGGACACGCTGAGTCAGGGACGGCCCGGCACGGGCCGCTTGCAAGGCCGCGCTCGCGCGGCCGCCGTCCTTGACCAGTGTGGTAGAATGACAAGATCCGTGTGGTGGTGGATAGGTCCGGCCCCGGCCGGCGCCTGGCGCTGGCCGGGTTAACAGCCGGACGCGACCGATGGCGCGACGGTTCTGCCGCGCAGCGGGCCCGGCGCGGCCTTAGCGCCGCGCCGTCGCCGGCGTTCTGGCTTGCCAGGGCGACGGCGACGGCGAACACCAGGAACAGGGCAAAGAAAAAGCCGCCCCGAGGGGGCGGCCACGCTGCGCCTGGTCTGATGATCCTGCGTGGATCCTCCCGAAACTATCTGCCGCTTTTCAAGGTCGAGAATGGACGTCAGCTTTTGGGTCGATCATCGCGCCGTGCGCTTGCAGCTTTATACACCTCGCTTCGTTCGCGACGACCAACTGCGACCACAGTGACGGTAATTTCTGCATCCTCCACGCGATAGACGAGTCGGTAGCCGGCGCTGCGGAGCTTGATCTTGTAATGATCCTCCAGACCATGCAGCGCATCAGCAGGAACACGGGGCTGCTCCAGACGTTCGGCCAGCTTCTTCCGAAACTGCACCCGAAGCGTGGCACCGAGCTTTTTCCACTCCTTCAGTGCGGATGGCAGGAACTTAAGCTCAAAGGTCATCGAGGCCCACGCTGATCGGCGTTTCATCCGCCCGGGCCTTAATGACATCGACAAGCGCCAGGTCGTCCAGCCGCTCCATCATCGCCTCGTAAACATCGGCCGGGACCATATAAGCCATGACGCGATTGTGGTTCAGCACGGCGACGGCCTCGCCTTGCGCCTGATCCATGATGGCGGTCGGGCTTTTCTTCAGATCAGAGACACTGACCGCGATCTGGGCTTCAACACGTTGCATGTTCGATCTCCACAAGGTCATTCATTGAGCGATGAGCAGGCTGACCGAGGCAGCGATCAAGGACAGCAAGACCACCCCTGTTTGCCATCTCGGCAATTCGGCGAGCACATCGTCCGGCAGCCAACTACCCGGAGCGAAGCGCACCAGCATTTCCAGTGCGATCTGGGCGAGGACGCCCACGATCAGCGCCGCATTCGCCGCGCACCCCAGGATCGAGTCAAACCTCCAGCCGTCAGTATACGTCAGGCGAAGGATGGCGAATGCTCCAAGAGCAAACAGCGCGAGCTTCGCTAGTGCACCTTTTTCAGAATCCGTCATATCAAGCCTCTTTTAATGCGAAAATAGATACCATATTTCGCACTAAATGCAACACTGAAATGCGCTACCTGTGGCCTCGCAGCGGGCCCGGTGCGGCCTGAGTGCCGCGCCGGCGGCGGCGTTCTGGCTTGCCAGGGCGGCGGCGGCGAATACCGGGAAACCGGCAGAGAAAAGAGCCGCCCCTGATGGGGCGGCTAGTATTCGGCAAGGACCGCATGTGCTCTCACAGGACATGCCAAACTTGCGATGCGCCGTTCAACTTGTTGCGCTCGCAGGTTGACCAGGTCGAGAGAAGGAGAACCACAGCATGCCCAGATTGATTCCAATGCTCATGGCAGGGATGGCTCTGTTACCATCGCCGGTCATGGCGCAGAGCGGCAGCCCGAACGCAGTCTGCTTGCCGCCGGAGGAATCCGCGAAAGGCTCGGCGTCGAGACGTCGATGGCCCTAGATGATTTGCTTGCGGCGAGCTACCAGATCGTCGAGGCGGCAGGGCGTCCAGTGATTTTTCCGCCCGCTGCCTAGCCTCTCTCGAAAAAGCCTGGGTGCGGCGCGTTGATCCCATAGGTGATCGCGCCGTCTCCGAACCGCGCATTGATTTGATCTACCGCGGCAGACACCTGTTCGCCGCGCGTCCGCTCGGCCGACACCCCGCCCGTCGATCCCAAGACGATTCTGTCCCTGAGCGTGGTGTCGGTTTTGGCTGAGGCAGTCACCGGCGATGTTCCGGTAGGCTCTGGTTGCGGTGCCGTGCCTGCGGGCAGACTAGGGCAAGGCTTCCAGAAAGGCATCGTTCTCGGCCGGGGTGGCGATGGTGACGCGGGCCCAGTCCAGGAAGGGGGGCTCCTGCCATCCCTTGATCAGCACGCCCCGGCGCCGCAGCGCCTCGACGAAATCCGTGGCGGGGCCGGGTGTGCGGAAGAACAGGAAGTTCGCCTCGCTGGGGGCCACTGCATGGCCGGCTGCGGCCAGCGCCCCGGACATGCGCGCGCGTTCGGACCGGGCCAGCGCGACGATGCGGGCCAGATGTGCCCCGTCCTGCAGGGCGGCCAGCGCGGCGGCTCCGGCGAAGGCGTTCACGGCGAAGGGGTTGCGGGTCTTGCGCAGCGCCCGCGTCAGCGCGGGCGACGAGCAGAGCCCGTAGCCCACCCGTGCCCCGGCCAAGCCGTATGCCTTGGAAAAGGTGCGCAGCGAGATCCAGTCCAGCCCCGCCTCGCGCAGGATGGCGCAGGGATCGAAGGCCAACGCGGGGTCGAGATATTCGCGGTAGGCCTCGTCGAAGACCACCAGCGTGCCCTGCGGCACCGCCTCCATCAGCGCGCTGAACTCTTCGAGCGACACCGCCGGACCGGCCGGATTCGAGGGCGAGGAGAAGATCAGCACCCGCGCCGGCCGGCGCAGCGCTTCGACCAGGCCCGGCAGGGGAAAGGTCCAGTCTTCGGCAAAGTGAACCTTCTCGACGCTAGCGCCGAAGGCCTGGGCGCCGAACTCGTGCAGGCCGAAGCTGGGGCAGATCGTCACCACCCGGTCGCCAGGGCGCAGCACGCTGCGATAGATCGCGCCGATCAGGTCTTCGGAGCCGTTGCCGACGATCACCGCTTCGGGGTCGATGCCGGTGGCAGTGCCGATGGCCTCGCGCAACGCCAGGTCGGCCGCGTCGGGATAGCGCCAGATCCCGGCGGCACAGTCGCGCATCGCGGCGATGGCGGCGGGGGCGGGGCCCAGCGGGTTTTCGTTGCTGTCGAGCTTGGCCCGCGCCTCAACGCCATAGACTGCGCGAAAGCGGTCCAGCGCCAGGCCGGCGTTGTAATCCGCCAGCGCGGCGATTTCCGGGCGGATCAGGGACGTGTCCTGCGACATGGCTTGCCTCTACAAATCGAAAATCTTGCCGGGGTTCATGATGCCCCGCGGGTCGACGGCCCGTTTCAGCCGCCGCATCAGTTCCAGCGCCGGGCCGTGCTCGGCGGCCATGTAGTCCTTTTTCCCCAGGCCCACGCCATGCTCGCCGGTGGCGGTGCCCTCCATCGCCAGCGCGAGTTCCACCAGGCGGGCGCTGATGCGCTTGCCAAGCGCCAGCTCGGCCGGGTCGCTTGCGTCGAACAGCAGCACCAGGTGGAAGTTGCCGTCGCCGACATGGCCGACCAGCGGCGCGACCAGCCCGGTCCCGGCGATCTCGGCCTTGATGGCGGCGATGCATTCGGGCAGGCGCGACAGCGGCACGCAGACATCGGTGGAAAGCCCGGTGACGCCCGGCCGAAGCGCCCGCGTCGCATAAAGCGCGTCATGGCGGATGCGCCACAGCTTCGCGGCGTCCTCGGGCGTCTGCGCCAGCTCGATCCGCGAGGCGCCCGCGCTCTCGGCCAGGTCGCGAAACAGCGCGACGTCATGCGCGACGGCGGGGTCCGAGCCGGTAATCTCGACCCAGAGCGTCGGGCTTTCGGGCAGGTCGGTGCCGGAGTAAGCGTTGATCGCGCGCATCTGCAACTCGTCCGCCAGTTCGATGCGGCTAACGCCCAGGCCGAATTGCAGCGCCTCGACCACGCAGCCGGTGGCGGCGTTCAGCTCGGCAAAGCTGCACAGCAGCGATTGCGCGGCGGCGGGGATGCCGAACAGCCGCAGCGTCAGCTCGGTGATGACGCCCAGCGTGCCCTCGGCCCCGACGAACAGATGCGTCAGGTCGTAGCCCGAGGCGGACTTGCGCGCCCGCCCGCCGGTGCGGATCACCTGGCCGTCGGGCAGTACCACGGTCAGCCCCAGCACCAACTCGCGCATCGAACCGTAGCGCACCGTCGTCGTCCCCGAGGCGCGGGTCGAGGCCATGCCGCCCAGCGTCGCATGGGCGCCCAGGTCGACCGGAAAGAACAACCCGCAATCGCGCAGTTCCTCGTTCAGGCGCTGGCGGGTGGTGCCGCATTGCACGATGCAATCCATGTCCTCGGCATGGACCGCCAGCACCCGGTCCATGCCGGACAGGTCCAGCGTGATGCCGCCTTGCGGGGCCAGCACCTGTCCTTCGATCGAGGAACCCGCGCCGAAGGGGATGACGGGCGCGCCGTGCCGATGGCAGATCGCCAGCGCCTGCGAGACCTCGGCAGTATCATGCAGCAGCAGCACGGCGTCCGGCGGCGCGGCGGGCAGCCAGCTTTCCGCCGCGCCGTAATGCGCCCGCGCCGCGGCCGAGGTCAGCAGCCGCTCGCCGAAGATCGGGCCGAGTTCGGCCAGCGCGGCCTTGACCGCGCCGACCGGGGTTTCGTGGGCGTCAAGGCTCATTCCGTGAACCACCAGCGTTCGGAGGCGCGGGCACCGTCCAGTTCCCAGTCGTTGCCCAGTTCGGCATGGGCGATCTTGTCCGAGGTGGCGTCCAGGAAATCGGCCCAGAGCGGGGCGATCATGCCGCCATCCTCGGCGATCAGCGACTGGCATTCCCAGTAGAGCTGCCGGCGCTTGGCCTCGTCCTTTTCGCCACGCGCGGCCAGCAGTGCCTTGTTGAAGGCCTCGTTGTCCCAGCCGGTCTCGTTCCAGCTGCCGATGCTTTCGCGGGAATAGGCCAGCGTCAGCATCACGTCCTCGTTGACGCGGCCCGACCATTTGGTGGCGAACATCGGGCGCTTGCCCCAGATGTTGGACCAATAGCCGTCGTCCGGCTCGCGCTTGACATCGATGGTGATGCCGGCGCGGGCGGCCTGCTCGGCATAAAGCTGGGCCATGTTGGTCGCGCCGGTAAAGGGCGCCTCGGCCACGTGCAGCGGCACGGTCAGGCCCGAGACGCCGGCCTTGTCCAGCAGCGCCCTGGCCTTGTCGGGGTCGTAGGCATGCTGCGGCAACTGCGGGTCGAAATCGGGATAGGCCTCCGAGATCGGCTGGTCGTTGGCGATCGAGCCATAACCCGACAGGATCTTGTCCAGCATCTCCTGCCGGTCGATGGAGAGCTTCAGCGCCATGCGGACATTCGGATCGGCGAACAGCGCATCCTTGCAATTCATGCTGAAGGCATAGTGCTGCTTGCCCTTGGTCTGCAGCAGCTTCACGCCGGGCATGGCGCTGAGCAGCATGGCCGTCGCCGTATCCGCCGCGCCGATGGCGTCGATCTGCCCGGTCTGCAGGGCGGTGGTGCGGGCGTTCACATCGGCGATGGCATGGATCTCGACCGCGTCGAAATGGGCGCGGCCTTCCTTCCAGTAGTTCGGGAAGCGCTTCACGAGGCTGCGCACGCCCGGCTCGAAATTCTCCAGCACATAGCCGCCGGTGCCGATGCCCTTGCCGAAATCCTTGTCCCCGGCCGGCACGATCAGCAGGTTGACGAGCGCCATCAGTGCCGGGAAGCCGGAATTCGGCCCGTTCAGGCTGATGCGCACCTCGTTCGGGGCAGTCGCCGCGATGTCGGTGATCGTTTCCAGCAGGGACTTGACCTCGGACACCGTGTCCGGGCCGCGATGCAGGTTCAGCGAATAGACCACGTCGTCGGCGGTCATGGTCTTGGCATTGTGGAACTCGACGCCCTGGCGCAGCTTGAAGGTCCATTCGGTCAGCTCGGGGTTCGAGCCCCATTCGGTGGCCAGCTCGGGGATCAGCTTGCCGCCGGGGCCGACTTCGACCAGGCAGTTGCGCAGCTGGTATTGCAGCTGCATCATGAAGCGCGTCTCGTTCAGCTGCGGGTCCAGCGTGTCGGCGCTGTCGAAATCGGCCACGGCGACGCGGAAGGTGCCGCCCTTGCGCGGCGCATCCTGCGCCAGCACGGGCAGGGGCCGCAGGCCCAGCGTGGCCGCCGCGGAAAGCGCCCCTGCACCCAGCAGCACGGAACGCCTGGTAAACAAACTCGCCATCGGATCTTTCTCCCTGATCTCGTCCCGCCTGCCGGCCGTGCCTGGTCGTTGACGGGAACCTGTTTTTATGACTGACCTAAACGCTAGACTCGGCCCCCATGTCGGACAAATCAGTTTGCGTGGTGCGCGCGACAGTTCAGCTAAACTATCGAATCCAGCCAGGACCTTTCGCCATGAATCCGACGCTGCCCCCGTTGCGTGCCTTGCAGGCCTTCGAATGCTTTGGCCGGCTGGGATCGGTCAATGCCGCGGCGCGGGCGCTGGGGGTGACGCCGGGCGCGATCAGCCAGCAATTGCGGCTGCTTGAAGAGCATGTGGGCGTGGTTCTGCTGGTCAAGGACGGGCGGCGGGCGACTCTGACACCGGCCGCGCGGGCCTATCACGAGCTGATATCGCAGGGCTTCGGACGGCTGATGCTGGCGCAGGACTATATCCTCGCGCACAAGCAAAGTGAGGAGCTGACCATCTCGGGTTTCCCGACGCTGATGCAGAAATGGCTGAATCCCCGCCTGCCCGAATTCCAGGCGACTGCCCAGGACCTGGCCATCCGCGTGATCTCGACCCATCAGGAACCCGATCCGCATATGCTGGAGCAGACCTTCCGCCTGACCTACGGCGAGGCGGCGCGGCGCTATCTGCACAGCCGCGCCCTGTTCACCGACTGCTGCTTTCCGGCCTGTTCGCCCGAATTCCTGCAACGCCATCCCGAGGCGCTGGATCCCGCCGTCCTGGCCCGCCTGCCGCTGATCGGCATCGACTGGGGCGGCGGCTACACGACCGAGCCGCATTGGCGCGACTGGTTCGAATCGCAGGGCCTTGGCGAGCTGCCGCCGATCCGCCCCGTCGCCGTCCATTCCATGTCCAGCCTGGCGCTGGAGGCGGCGATCGCCGGGCAGGGCGCGGTTCTGGCCCAGGGCTCCTTCGCCGCCGAGGACATCCGCGCCGGCCGGCTGGTCCGGCTGTCCGAGGCCAGCCTGCAAATGCCCGACGCCTATTTCGTCTGCTGGGGCCCGACGACGCTGGACCGCCCCGTGGCGCGGGATTTCCTGAACTGGCTGATGCGCGCCACCAAGCCGCTGCGCAGCCGGACGGTTCAGTCCAGCTAAACGATCTGGCTGCGCTTCTGCGCTGAACGCTTCGGCATTCGCCTATACATTTGCCGAAACGCAGCCACATAAGGTGCAGCCATGTTCCTCAAGAACGCCTGGTATGTCGCGGCCTGGAGCCATGAGATCACCGACAGCCTTCAGCAGATCCTCGTCCTGGGCGAAAAGATCTGCATCTTCCGCAACAGCCAGGGCGAGGTGATCGCGCTCGAGGATGCCTGCCCGCATCGCAAGCTGCCGCTGTCCAAGGGCCGCATCAAGGGCGACAATGTCGAATGCGGCTATCACGGGCTGACCTTCGACTGCGCCGGGCAATGCGTCTGGGCGCCGGGCGGCGGGCGCATCCCCTCGGCCGCCAAGGTGCGGCCCTATCCGGTGCATGAGAAATACGGCCTCGTGTGGATCTGGATGGGCAACGCCGCCATTGCCGATGCGGACGAGATCATCGACATTCCGAATTTCGACAGCCCGGACTGGGGCATCAACTGCGGCGCCGCGATGGAGCTGCGCTGCAACTATCTGTTGATGTGCGACAACCTGCTGGATCCGACCCATGTCGCCTGGGTCCATGAAAGCAGCTTTGCCCAGGACGCGACGCGCGACACGCCGCTGAAGGTCACGCGGACCGAAAACGGCGTCATCGTCCACCGCTGGATGATGGATGTCGAGCCGGCGCCCTTCTACAAGAAGATCGTCGAGTTCGACGGCAATTGCGACCGGCTGCAGCATTACGAGGTGCGCTATCCCGCCCACGCCCTGATCCGCGCCGTCTTCACCCCGGCGGGGACCGGCGGGCCGGACGGCACGCTGCACGAAAAGACCTTCGTCATGGACAGCTACAACTTCATGACGCCGACGACCGAGACCGAGACCCGCTATTACTGGTTCCAGCTGCGCAACATCCGCCCGCATGACGAGGAACTGTCGAAGATGATGTCCGAGGACGTGCGCCACGCCTTCGAGGAGGACCGCGCCGTGCTGAACGAGGTGCAGATCGGCATGGCCAGCAAGACCTCGCCGCATATCGACCTGTCCATCGACGCCGGCCAGCTGCGCTTCCGCCGCCAGCTCGAGGCGATGATCGCCGAAGAGCGCATGGTCGACGAGAAGATGAGGGCCTGATCCATGGCCGATCCGTTCCGCCGCTTCCGCCTGGCCCGCAAGGTGCCGGAAAGCGCCTGCATCACCTCGTTCCATCTGGTGCCCGAGGATGGCGGCCCGCTGTGGGACATGCGGCCGGGCCAATACCTGACGCTGCGGATCCCGGCGCTCTCGGGGCCGGTGCTGCGGACCTATTCGCTGTCGGCGCTGCCCGAGGGGCGGGACCATCACCGCATCAGCGTCAAGCGCGAGCCGCAGGGGCTGGGCTCGCGCTGGCTGCACGACCAGCTGGCCGAGGGCGAGGTGATCGAGATCGCCCCGCCGCGCGGCGGCTTCGTGCTGGACGAGGCCAGCACCCGGCCGGTGCTGCTGCTGGCGGGCGGCGTCGGTCTGACGCCGCTTCTGGCCATGCTGCACCGGCTGGCGACGGGGGCGCGGCGGGTGTTCTTCGTGCAGGCGGCCGAGAACGGCGAGGTGCACGCGCTGCGGGACGAAGTGGCGGCGCTGGCCGCAGGCTCGGGCGGGCGGATCATCGCACGCACGGTCTACCGCGCCCCGACCGAGACCGACCGCGCCGCGCGCCGCTTCGATGCCGAGGGCGTGGTGGACCGCGCCTTCCTGCAATCCCTGCTGCCGCTGGACGATTACGAGGTCTATCTCTGCGGCCCGACACCCTTCATGGTGGCGATGTGGAAGCTGCTGACGGGCTTGGGCATCGCCCCCGCCCGCATCGCATACGAGTTCTTCGGCAAGGGCGGCTCGCTGGCCGCGCTGGCGGCCGGGCCGGGGCCGGCATCCGCACCCGTGCATGGCAACCGCATCCCGGCGCGGGCGCCCAAGTCCCTGGCCAAGCTGGAATTCCTGACCGATCCCGATGCGCTTGGCCTGCCCGATGCGCTGCCCGGCACGGTGGCCGAGGCGGCAGCCAAACAGGCAGAACCGACCGAATCCGGCGCCGAGGTGGTCTTTGGCCGCTCGGGCCTGACCCTGCCCTGGAACGGCGCCAGCCGCACCATCCTGGAGCTGGCCGAGGCCGCGGGACTGGAGCCCGAGTTCAGCTGCCGCGAGGGAATCTGCAACACCTGCCGCTGCGCCATCCGCGAGGGCGCGGTGGAATATGTCACCGATCCGCTGGACCCGCCGGGGCCGGGGCAGGCGCTGATCTGCTGCTCGCGCCCGGCGGGGCGGGTGGTGCTGGATCTGTAGGAAAGGGGGCGGTGTATCCGCCCCCTTTTCGTTTCAGCCGATGCGGCGGTCCAGCGCCTCGGGCGCGATCTCGGGGCCGATGACGAACAGGTGGTCGCCATGGCCGACCAGCCCGTTGCGGCGGCGGATCAGCACCCGACCCGCGACCGGCGCCGTCAGCACCTGCGGCGCCTGCGTGATGTCGAAGAGGTCGTAGAGTTTCGCGACCGGCTGCCCCTCGGCCACCTCGTCGCCCAGTTCGACCAGCGGCTCGGCCAGGGCGTGGCGCATGGCGGTGACTTGGCGGCTGCCCGCGCCCAGGTCGACGAAGCGGGTCTGGCAGGCCGGGCCCGTGGCCAGCCGCTTCGTCGCCTCGGGCGCGACGATCCCTTCATGCGCCAGCAGGTTCAGGATGCCGTTCCAGCCATGGCCCAGCGACCGGGGCGAGACCTGCGCCATGCCGCCCAGTTCGCAGGAGATCATGGCGCAACTTGCCGCCAGCGCGGCGCTGTCCAGGTCGCCCCCGGTGCTGCCCAGGCCCACGACCATGGTCCAGGGCAGGCCGAAGGCGCGGGCCAGCGCCGCCCCGCGCCGGTCCTGGGCCGGATCGCCGGTCAGCGTCAGATAGGCGGCGTCGAGGTAATTCGTCGTGCCGCCGCCGGAATGCAGGTCGATCACCAGCCCGGCGCGCGGCAGCAGGTGGCGGTTCAGGAACCCCGCCAGCGCCCGCGTCGGCCCCTGTCCCGTCGCGCCGGGAAACACCCGGTTCATGTTGCCCCCATCCAGCGGCGAGACCCGTGTCCGCGCCATCACTGCCGGCATGTTCAGCGCCGGCACCAGGATCAGCCGGCCGGCGACATCCTGCGGCTCCAGCGCCTCGAACAGCCGGCGGGTGATCAGCTGCCCCTCGTATTCGTCGCCGTGATTGCCGCCAACCACCAGCGCCGTCGGCCCTTCGCCGCCGGCAATGACGCCGATGGGGCTGCGGATCACGCCGAAATCGTGCCGGTCGTCGGAATGGCTCAGGTCGATCCAGCCCGAGGCCTTGCCGGGGGCATCGAGGTCGAGTTCGCAGGTGACGGTGTCGTAGCGGTTCATGCGGCGCCTTTCTCTTGCATCTGTCGCTGGCCCAGCAGGCGGGTCAGCCAGTCCGGGTCCATCTCGGGGACCGAGGACAGCAGTTTCTCGGTATAGGGATGGTGCGGCGGCTGGAACATCTGCGCCTTGGGGCCCTGTTCGACCACCGCGCCGTTCTGCATCACCACCACCTCGTCCGCGATGGAACGCACGGTGGCCAGGTCGTGGGTGATGAACAGATAGCTCAGCCCCATCTCGCGCTGCAAACGGTCCAGCAGCCGCAGGATGCCCTCGGCCACCAGCTGGTCCAGCGCGCTCGTCACCTCGTCGCAGATGATGAGCTCGGGCTCGGCCGCCAGCGCGCGGGCGATGCAGAGCCGCTGCTTCTGCCCGCCGGACAGCTCGCCCGGCAGGCGGTCGATGAAGCGGTCCGGCTCCAGCTCGATCTGGTCCAGCAAGTCGCGGATCCGGTCCTCTTTCTTGCGGCCGCGCAGGCCCAGGAAGAACTCCAGCGGGCGGCCCAGGATCTCGCGCACCCTGTGACGCGGGTTCAGGGCGGTGTCGGCCATCTGGTGGATCATCTGCAGCCGGCGCTGCAGGGTGCGGGGCCGGTTGCGGGACAGCGGGTCCAGCACCTGCCCGTCGAAGACGACCTGTCCCGCGGTCGGCGGCAGCAAGCCCATCACCACCCGCGCCGTGGTGGACTTGCCCGAGCCGCTTTCGCCCACCACCGCCACCGTGCGGCCGCGCGGCACGCTGATCGAGACATCGCGCAGCACCGGATGCGTGCCGTAGCTGGCCGAGACGCCCACGATGCTCAGGATCGGTTCCGGCGCAGCCGGCTCATCGCGCGGGGCGGGCTGGAAGTTGCGCACCGCCCAGAGCGAGCGGGTATAGTCCTCGCGCGGGGCGGCCAGCATCTCGCGGGTCGGGGCTTCCTCGACCTCGCGGCCCTTCAGCAGCACCTTGATGCGGTCGGCCATCTGCGCCACCACCGCCAGGTCGTGGGTGATGTAGATCGCGGCGGCGTCGTGGCGGCGCACCACCTCGCGGATCGCGGCCAGGACCTCGATCTGCGTGGTCACGTCCAGCGCCGTGGTCGGCTCGTCGAAGATCAGCAGCTCGGGATGGCAGGACATGGACATGGCGGTCATCGCCCGCTGCAACTGCCCGCCCGAGACCTGATGCGGATAGCGCGCCCCGATCCGCTCGGGATCGGGCAGGCGCATTTCGCGATATAGGCTCACAGCCTCGGCCTCGGCCTGGGCGCGGGGCATCAGGCGGTGTTGGACCGGGCCCTCGCAATATTGCGCGATCAGCCGCCAGGCCGGGTTGAAGGCGGCGGCCGAGGATTGCGCGACATAGGCGATGCGCCGGCCCTGCACCTGCCGCAACAGCCGCGCATCCGCTCCGGCCAGTTCCAGCCCGTCGAATCGGATCGAGCCCCCGGTGATGCGGCAGCCCGGCTTGACATGGCCCATGGCGGCCAGCCCCAGCGTCGATTTCCCGGCGCCGGATTCGCCGATCAGGCCCAGGATCTCGCCCCGGTTCAGGCTCAGGTCCACGCCCTTGACGATCTCGGTCCGGCCCTCGCGGCTTTGCGCCTCGATGCGCAGGCCGCGGATGTCCAGCAGTCGTGTCATCCGGTCACTCCTTCAATCCGCTGGACAGGTGCAGCACCCAGTCCACCACCAGGTTCACCGCCACGGTCAGCAGCGCGATGGCGCCCGCCGGCAGCAGCGGCGCGAGGCCGAAGGTTGCCGCCTGCCAGCTGGAGAAATTGGCGAAGGCGATCAGCTTGGCGCTTTCGCGCACCATCGAGCCCCAGTCCGCCGTCGGCGGCTGCAAGCCCAGCCCCAGGAAGGACAGGGCCGAGATGAACAGGAAGACGAAGCAGAAGCGCAGGCCGAATTCCGCGATCAGCGGCGCGCTGGCATTGGGCAGCACCTCGCGGCGGATGATCCAGCCCAGGCCCTCGCCGCGCATCCGCGCGACCTCGATATAATCCATGGTCAGGATGCCCTGCGCCACGGCCCGCGACAGCCGGAACACCCGCGTGCTGTCCAAGACCGCGATCACCAGCACCAGCGCCACGACCGAAGTGCCGGCGATGGTCAGGATCAGCAGTGCGAAGATCAGCGAGGGCACCGCCATCAGCACATCGACCAAGCGCGAACTCGTCGTCTCGAACCAGCCGCCGAGGGTGGCGGCCAGCAGCCCGGTGCCTGCCCCCAGCGCAAAGGCGAGGAGGGTGGTCAGCAGCGCGATGCCGACCGTGTTGCGGGCGCCGTAGATCATGCGCGACAGCACGTCCCGGCCCAGCATGTCGGTGCCCAGCCAATGCTCGGCCGACCAGGGCAGGTATTTGGCGCCGACGATCGCCGCCTCGGGATAGGGCGCCAGCAGCGGCGCAAGGAGCGCCACCACGGCATAGGCGGCGATCAGCGCCATGCCGATCCGGGCCGAAAGCGGTGCCGTCCGCAGGGTCTTGAGCAGAGCGTTCATGCCTACCTCGGATGCAGGAGTCGGGGGTTCGAGACGATGCCCAGCACGTCCGCCAGCAGGTTCAGCACGATATAGGTGGCGGCGAAGATCAGGCAGGCGGCCTGCACCACCGTCATGTCGCGCTTGGCCACGCTGTCGACCAGCAGCTGGCCCAGGCCGGGATAGACGAAGACCACCTCGACCAGCACCACGCCGACGATCAGATAGGCCAGGTTCAGCGCCACGACGGTGAAGATGGGCGCCACCGCATTGGGCAGGGCGTGGACGGCGATCACCCGCCAGCGCCGCAGCCCCTTCAGCTGCGCCATCTCGATATAGGGCAGGGCCAGCAGGTTGACGATGGCGGCGCGCGTCATGCGCATCATATGCGCCATGACGATCAGCACCATGGTCAGCGCCGGCAGGAAGGTCGCGTAAAGCCGCGCCCCCAGCCCCATGCCGGGCGAGACGGTGGCCAGGCTCGGGAACCATCCCAGCCAAGCCGAGAACAGCAGGATCAGGATATAGGCGACGAAGAATTCGGGAAACGAGATCACCGCCAGCGTCGAGGTCGAGATGAAGCGGTCCAGCGCCGAGCCGCGGTAAAGCGCCGCCAGCAGCCCCAGGCCGATGGCCAGCGGCACCGCGATCACCGCGGCATAGCCGGCCAGGAAGAAGGTGTTTGCCACGCGCTGCCCGATCAGTTCGGCGATGGGGCGCTGGTTGGCCAGCGACAGGCCGAAATCCCCGGTCAGGGCGCCGCCGAGCCAGTGCAGGTAACGCAGCATCGCCGGGTCGGTCAGGCCGTTCCTTTCGCGAAAGGCGGCCAGGGTCTCGGGCGTCGCGGACTGGCCCAGCACCTCGCTGGCGATATCCCCGGGAAGCAGTTCGACGGCCCAGAAGATCAGTGCCGAAACGACAAGCAACGTCAGCGCGCCGATGGCAAACCGGCGCAGTACCAGCTTCAGGATCATGGGTTCCTTGCTCTCTTATGGCTGGGCTTGGGGGTGGATATGACTAGGTATAATGACAGCCCCGCGCCACAGGTCCAGCCTCGCTTAGGTTAGCTGGCCTGTCGGACATGTTAGAGACACTGCGGATGGTTCTGTGCTCATCTGGGGCCAGCAACGCCAAGGTTCAGCATGTGTACGACGACCAGTTTCCGCGTCATCAAGGCGGATATCCTGCGCCGCATCAGCGGTGGCGAATGGCCGCCGGGCTCGCTGCTGCCGAACGAGCTGGCGCTGGCGCGGGAATTCGGCGCGGCCAGGGCCACCGTCAGCCGCGCCATGCGCGAGCTGGTCGACGACGGCATCGTCGAGCGCAAGCGCAAGGCCGGCACGCGGGTGCGGCCGGTGCCGCTGCGACAGGTGCGGCTGGACATCCCGCTGGTCCGGGTCGAGGTCGAGGCGCAGGGGTCCAGCTATCGCTATGCGCTGGTTTCCTCGGAGTCCGTGCCGGCGCCGAACTGGCTGCGCGCGCGTCTGGACTTGCGCCAGGGCGCCGAGATGCTGCACCTGGTCTGCCTGCATCTTTCGGACGGCCATCCCTACCAGCTCGAGGACCGCTGGATCAACCTGGGGGCCGCGCCGCAGGCCCGGCAGGCGGATTTCTCGACCCTGGGGCCAAGCGAATGGCTGAGCCGGCAGATGCCCTTCTCGGACATCGAGATCAGCTTCTCGGCCAGCGCCGCCGAGGCGGAGCAGGCCCGGCAGCTGAGTTGCGCCGTGGGCGACCCGCTGTTCCGCATCGAGCGGCAGACCTTCTGGGAGGGCCGGCCGATCACCTTCGTGCGCATGGTCTATCGCTGCGGCCACCGGCTGATCGCCCGGTATTGAGGGATGGAACGGGTGATCTGGTTGGTATTTGCTATGGTCCTTCTTGAAGGAAGCAGGGGCAGCGGCAACGAATCTGGCATTACAGTTGCGTTTTCAGCTTGATATGAGCCTGTCTTGCCGCGGCCTGATGCGCCCTTCGCCACAATGACCATGCGATGATCTGTGCGGGCTGGATTTGACGCTGTGTCATGCGATTGGCGATGCGGCGGATTTCCCGGATAGACCACCGGATCAGGGGTGGAGGCGCGGGTTGCGCATCGTTTTTGGGGGCGGCGCGGCATTGGCATGATGGCGGATGATGGCCGTCATGGCGAAGGCCAGCATGACCAGGGAAACATGGCGGTGCCAGCCGTGCCACGAGCGCGTCTCGTTGTGATCGAGGCCAAACTCGTTCTTCGCGGTCTCGAAACTGTCCTCGATCGCCCATCGGTGACCCTCGATCCGCACTAGGTCATGTTGACAAATGGCGGACCCATAGGCGGATCGAGGTTATGTCGATAAAGGCCAGGAAGCTTTCTGCGGTTTTGTCGTAGCGAGTGGCGACGCGGCGGGCGTTCTTGAGCTTGTTGAAGCAGCGTTCGACGAGGTCGCGTCGCCGATAGAGGGTGCGATCCACGGCAACCCGCAGCTTGCGGGATTTGCGCATCGGGATGATCGGGACGACATTGCGCGCCTCCATGGTTTTGCGAACATTGTCAGAGTCATAGCCGCGATCCGCTAGCAGAACGGCGGGCTCTGGCAGGTTGTCGCCCATGACCAGATCGAAGCCCAGATAGTCCGATGTCTGGCCCGGTGTGATGTCCGATCTCATGGGGAGGCCCGCGCCGTTGACGCAGAGGTGGATCTTGGTCGTGAAGCCACCTCGCGAACGGCCGAAAGCTTGTCGCGGAGTCCCCCTTTAGCGCCCGCTGCCTGATGATGGGCGCGGACGACGGTGCTGTCGATCATCTGCAGGGTGGCTGGGACCAGCCCGCTCTCGTTCAACGCATCCATGATCTGCTCCCACAGCCCCGCCAGGGTCCAGCGCCGGAACTGACGGTAGACGGATGACCACTTGCCGAACTCCTCGGGCAAGTCACGCCAGGGCGACCCTGTTCGCGCTATCCAGAAAATCCCATCCAGAACAAGACGATGGTTCAGGGGTTTGCGTCCGTTCGGGGCGCGGGCGGCAAGGATGAAGCGTTCATGAAACGCCCACTCCTCGTCCGACATCAGGTCTCGTGCCAAGCTGGTCTCCATCGCAGATACCAGCTTGAATCACGTTCAGACCGCCATGTGAATCCATTTTGTCAACACGACCTAGGTGTCGAAGAAGGTGGTGCGCAAGGTGATCCGCACCGGGATAACGGAGTTCACCTACACCCGGACGGTTCAGCCACGCCCGAAGCTGGGCGCCTGGCTTGAGGAGTTGAGCCGGCTGTTGGCGATCAATGCGGCTCGTGGAGGCCGGGAACGCCTGACGCTGATCCAGGTCTACGAGGAACTGCGCGGTCTCGGGTATGAAGGCGGGTATGATGCGGTCCGCCGCTACGCCACGGTCTGGGCGCGCACTCAAAGCTCCGGTGCCTCGTCCGCCTTCGTGCCGCTGAGTTTTGCCCCCGGCGAAGCCTATCAGTTCGACTGGAGCCACGAGGTTGTCCTGATCGATGGGGCGACGACCACGATCAAGATGGCGCATGTCCGCCTGTGCCACAGCCGGTCAAGACGTGCAAGTTGGATGCTCTATGCCTTCATGATCGTTTCAAAGTATGCCTCGGGCTGCCTGATCGCTTCGCCTTTTCCCAACAGGTAGTCCAAGATCAGCAAAAGCCGTCCAGCCCCAGCTTTCTGAAGACCACGCATCAGTTTTTCTTGGCGTATTCTAAGCAATCGACCGATGTCGAAGAGAACGCGGTTGAGGGCTTCGCTTGTTCGTGGAGGGTCTGGGAAGAAGTCCGCGACATGTGAAAAGTCCGTCCATGCCATTTTTGCCGGGTCCCGGTTCATGGTCGGTGCTCCAACGCTTTGGGAAGCGTTGGTCTGGTTCACGTGCGTGTCTTTCTTAATATGTTCTTTTTTTACAGACTCTATCTGCCGGTCATTTTGTCCGTTCCTGGCGGACATTTCGCTCGCGCACTCACGGCCGAGGGTTTGGTCTTGCGATTGCTCTCGGTCCGCACGGGTGTTTGAATCGTGGCACTCTCCGTAGCTCGGTTTGGCATTGGCTCCGAGCTCGCGGAGACCAGCGATGATTTGCAAGACTGTGTCGGCAGTCAGGGTTGCTCGACGAAGCAGGTTTCGGATCGTTTCCAGTGAAGCCCGCCGTGCGTCATGGAGCTGTTCGTCCTGTAGGAGGGACGCGCGCAGCGCTAGCGCTTCTGCCTTGAGGGAGCGGAGGCGTTCACGCTCTTCCGTGACCTTCGATGCTCTGGCTGCAAGAGCGTCGTGGCTCTGCATTAGCGGACCCAAGTCGATCCCAAACGCATCCCTGATGATCCCTCCGTAGCGGAGAGGGAAGCGTTTCCCGTTCGCTGAACTCTTTCGCTGGATGAGTCCCGCAGCCTCAAGGCGCCCCAGGCAGCGGCGAAGCGTTCTTTCATCAATGCCGTTTGCGCGCTCTGATAAGGAGGCGTTTGAAGGAAACACAACGGTCAGCTTGCAGTGTGTTTCACCAGAGTTGGGGCTCTGATCGCGCGGAAGAAAGCTGATGAGCGCTGTCAGTACGGTGACGTCGTTGCTCGTGAGGCTCAGGTCTTTCCGAAGAACCCGCACCGGCCCCAGAAGCTCGTAGGGGTTAGGGCAGGCATTAGCTGCCTGTTCCGCCAAGGCGGTTCGTGCTTGAGTGACATGTCTCATGGTGTTTCGGAAGAAAAAGCTTCCCCGTTCACCGCGAGCGGTGTTGAACTCGATTCGTTTTGGGGGTATCAATCAGGTGTCGAGACTGATTGAGGCCCTTCGGAAGCACCGCTTTCGGGGGGTCTTTCCTTTTCTAGCCGTTCCTCCTTTCGTTTTCTGCTCGTTGCTCTTGATGTCTTGACCGCGGTCAAGACACGGGGTCGTCACTTTGGGCCGTCTTGACCGCGGTCAAGAAGCTCTCCGATCAGCTTTCGGACGGCCTCTTCGACGCGTGGGGCAAGATCAGCGTCCACATCGATAGTGATGCGATTGCCTTTGCGGCCGATCTTCACGCGCTCACCTGGCTCAGCCTTGGGCGGAGTTGTCTTGGTGGCCGTGAGCAGCGTAACCGCTGCGTCAAGCCGCTCTGGGCCAGGCAAGCTACGGGGGATTTCGCGGGCGACTTCCTTGGCTCTCGAGACGTCCTTCTCGCACAGCCTGAAAAGCTTCTCCCAGACCCGCCGACCAACGCCATGTGCTGGTCCGATGGCCTGGATCAGCTCCATCGGAATGCCCGTCGCGATACGGTTCATCCGAGAGACGAGAGACTCATCGATCTGGAGTGCCCGATAGGCGATGGTCTGGGCGTTCTTGCGCGTCTCGTCTGTTTTCCCAAGTTCTCGAATGATGCCGGCGACGAACAAAGCCCTCTCGATAAACGAGGGGTCTTGGCGGGCATTGTTCTCCACGCCCTGGGCGATCAGTGCTTCCTCTTCGGTCATTTCCATGACCGTGGCGCGCACCTTCTGACCAAGTTCACGACAGGCGAGAAGCCTGCGGCGCCCATAGACGATCTCAAGTGCGCCATCTTGGGCTCGGCGGATAAGAATGGGAACCTTTTGCCCATGCTCCCGGATCGAGGACACAAGTTCCTCGAGGCCATCGCTCGGATCGATACGGTCCATGACCGCGGACATCCGCACGGTGCTCGGGTCGATCAGGCGCGTGGCGTGTTTGTCTTCCTCGAGCACGGACGCTTGCGCACGAGCGATAGTTGGGCTCGTGCGCTTCAGATCAAGATCCGCACCTTCGTCCGGCGCTGCAGCATTGCCCATCGCGTTCTTAAGTGAATCTCCGAAGACCTTACGCGCCATGGCTACGCCCCCATGCCTTGAGGATTTCGCGCTCAACTTCGTCGGTAACGCGCGAAACGGACTCGATTGCACGCTCGTAGGTTCTGCGGTTCACGTCGCGAGGTTCGACCTCAAAGATGCTCTGCTGGGTGTTTGCAGCATCGCCTACGGCCGTCGACTTCAGGAACTCGGCCGGGAGTACCGCATCGCCGAGCACCGTCCGAAGCAGAGACGAGATCTGGACCTGTGGACCGTCAGTATTCTCGTAGCGGGTGATCAGCACGCGGACGAAGTTCAGACCGTGTTCGGGAGCATGCGCCTCGACGACACCCATCAGGTTGCTCGCCATACCGAGGAAGCTCGCCAGGGACATGACATCAAGCATGGACGCGTTGAGCGGGATCAGGACCCCGGTGGAGGCAAAGAGGGCAGAGATCACCGAAAAATTCAGCTGAGGCGGGGTGTCGAAGATCACCACGTCATATCTGTCCAGGACAGGCTCAAGTGCTTCGCGGATACGGCTGTGGAACGTGGTGGCTCCGTGTCGGAAACTTAGTGCGACTTCGAACTCGTACTCCATGATGTCCATGGATGCCGGGATAAGGTCGACCGTCGGGAAGTTCGTCTTGCGAATGATATCGGAGGCGGGCAGGGGACCTTCCGATCGGATCAGATCGTAGGAGGTCGGCATGTCCGGATCGAGTTCAGGGGTCACCCCGAACAGGTTTGTTAGGCTTGCCTGGCTGTCTAGATCGATCAACAGGACCCGATAGCCGCGAAGGCCCAGTAGCTGACCAACATGAGCTACGGTCGACGTTTTTGCGGACCCTCCCTTCAGGTTGAAGATTGTCACGACCTGGCACGGTTCGCCGGCTCTTCTGTGAGGGTGCTCATCGGGCTTAATCCTGCCCGTCTCAAGAAGGACGCGTTGGGCCTCGACCATTTCCTCGGCAGAGAAACTGCGGCGGTTGCCACCCTCGAGTATACCTTCGGGAAAGCCTTCGAGGTTTGACACATGGTGGCGGAAGGTGTTCTGGTTGAGCCGTAGGAGATCTGCCGCTTCCCGCATCGCGAAGCGGCGAAGACCCTTCTGGGCATCCGGTGGAAAAGTCTCCTGAGCATGTTCTCGCAACCGGCTACCAAGCCGCTTGGACATGACATCGAATCTTTGAGAGGCTCGTATCCCGCTCATCACTGCCCTCAAGTCTTTATTGTTTTGTAGACCTTAACAGTTTTGGTGAGTAAATCCAGCCCAAACCGTTGAACGGCGTATGCGCGTTGAAGGGGCTGATTTCTGACGAGAGAAAACCATTAAGTATCAGTGCGTTGGGTGGCCTTGTTCGCAGCGTACTTCAACAGCTCGTGGGTCGTGGGGTCGTGGCCACAACATGTATTGTGGACGCCTACGGACTGCAGATCATAAGAATCGCATGGCGATTCCCGCGACTTCAATCAAGCAGCCCCAGCCTCTCGGCTCGCTCCAACAGCATCTTCGCGGATGACGGCTGCCAGCTGGTCCGCCCACGCGGCGTCCGCTCCCGCATTTTCTCGAGCCTGTTGCAGATTTCTTGCAGCGTAATCTCCGGGTTTGCGCCCTTGATGCCGGCAACGATGGCCGGCAAACGGTCGTCGGTATCGCGGCGACCGGCACGGCCCAACACGGTTTCGTCCAAGAACCCATCCCGCACATACGCGTTCACAGCGCGGAGCAATCGGCTTTGTGTCCACTGACGTTCATGGGGCAGGGGAGCGTTGATGATGCGCAGCACGTCCTCCCAGGCCATGTCGGGCCGCAGGCGACGAACGTGCGGTACCCAGTCCTGTGCCGTCTCGTTCAGGCGATCCATGTAACCGTCTTGCCTCGCCAGCCGCACTTTGCGAAGCGCCGCGGGATCGCGGGCGCGCAGTCCCGGGTTGCCGCCGATCCGACCCATGCTGCGCGCCGAGGCCAGCCCCGCCTTGGTGCGTTCGCGGATCAGGGCGCGCTCGAACTCGGCCGCGGCGCCGAGAACTTGCAGGGTGAATTTGCCCTGCGGCGAGGACGTGTCGATCGGATCGGTCAGCGAGCGAAAAAAGGCACCTTTCGCCTCCAGCCGCTCGATGACCTCGAGCAGATGCGACAGCGATCGCGCCAGACGATCAATGCGCACGACGACCAGCGTATCGCCCTTGCCTATCCGGTCCAGCACGCGGGCAAGCACGGGCCGGGCGCGGTTTCCGCCCGAGGCCTGCTCCTCGTGGATCTCGACGCAGCCCGCGGATTTCAGGGCCTGCGACTGGGGCAGGGGGGTCTGATCCTCGGTCGAGACGCGCGCGTAGCCGATCAGGGGCATCAAAACAGGCCGTTTGCAGTTTAAGGTATCATAAATAAACGACCGTTTGTAAACGAATGCAAGCAGGTGCTCTCTCGTCGCGCTCGTCCAAAAACCCTTGGTTTCCTTGCGCTGAGCGCGATCTGAGAGGTTTCACCGGCAGTCGCACGCGCATGCTATATAAAGAGCGAAGGCAACCGCCACAAAATCACTTGGGTAATGTGCAAAAGAACAGTATTTTGCACATATGAAGACCCAAGCCTCCGCTTTGACTGATGATTTCGATGATCCCCTCATCACCATCGAGGAGGATGACGAGGCTCACGAAGAGGATCTCTGGTTTCTGCCGGGACCACTCGAAGAAGAACCGGATGATTTGCCTCCCGGGCCACGGGCAGAGTCGCATGAAGCCTCGACCCTCGCCGATTGGGCGCGGGCCGAAGCAGGACTTGCGGCGCACCTCGCTCGGGTGGCCGGACGGATGGGCGCGCTGGACGAGCGGCTGCGGCGCGGCCCCGAGGGCTGGAGGCATCGGCTCGCGCTGATCGAGGCGGCCGAGCTGAGCTGGTTTGCCGGCGACCGGGTAAGTCCCGATCGACTTGCGCTCTGGATGTCCATGCGCCTGGCCGGCGTGCAGGACGACACGGGCGCTCTCGCGCGCGTCGGATGGGCCGTGCGACGCCTGACCGGTGGTCCGGGGCCCGAGTCGGGCTTCGCCGGTTTTCTCGATCGCAGCGACCCCGAGAACATCGCCGATGACGCGGACCGCTTTGCCGATCGCTCGGGAAGTTGGCTGGATCTGATGGAGGCGGCGCGCGATCTGCATCCGATTACCCGCGCCTGCATGGGCTATCACCTATGGAACCTTGCGGGTCTCGGCCAGCACGGCGACCGGATCGAGGCCGCCGTCACAGCGGGCCGGATCGCCGCGAGCGAGGGAAAGGGCGCGGTCTTCGCACCGCTGGCCATGGGTGGGGCAGGGGGGCTGCGCACAGGTGGACCTCCATCCGACCGTCTCGCCCGCTGGCTTGACGGGATGGACAGCGCCACCCTGACCGCCATGCGCCACCTCGACGATATCGAGGCATGGTCAGCACGGGCGGGATCCGTCATGGCATCCCTGTCAGGACGCACGCCGCCTGCCTTGCGTGAGGTGATGGCCGAGTGGCCATTGCTCTCGGCCCCGATGGCTGAAACCCTCACCGGCGCCAGCCGTGCTGCCGTGCAGCGCAACCTGGCATGGATGGAAGGGCAGGGGCTTATTCGGGAAGTTACCGGGCAGGGCAGGTTCCGGATGTGGCGAGTGGCTATGCAACCAATCTGTGGCGCGCCAAAAGGTCCTGAACCGTCATTGCCAGAGGCTCGTCTCGATCAACTAGATCCGTAGCGCGTCGATCACGCGCGCCATGTATGCCGTGTACCCGCGCGACACATGGGGGGCCCATCCGGGCTTCAGGGACAAGACGCGGCACTGGCTTGGTGCGCATCAGATGTTCCGGCGGCTGGGAAATCTCGTGCGGTCTGAGACCGAAGGCGATCTTGACCGCGCCCGCGACCCGGAGGATTACGCCGCGCGGCTGTCCTATTTCGGAGATGCTCTGGTCAGAAACCTGCACGGGCATCACGGCTGGGAGGATCACAGCTATTTCCCGGAGCTGTCAGTGGCCGATCCGCGCTTTGACGCGGGACTGGAGATTCTGGAAAAGGACCACGCGGCGCTGGACAGAGTGCTGGATCGGTACACGCGGGTTGCCAACCGAACGATCAAGCTGATTCAGCTTGATGAAAGTGCTGCCCGTGACGAGGCCGAGGCGGTCGAGGCCTTCCTTGCCCGCCATCTGAGCGACGAAGAAGAGCTGGCGGTGCCGATCATCCTGCATCACCGCCTGCGCGGATGAGCCATCATGACCAGCCCACTGGCGGGCGGTGCAGCGGATTGAAACGCTGCACCTCGCCCGTTCTTTCGACCCGTTTTCTGAGTGAGCGTTAATAATGACCCAATCCAAATCCACCATCCCGGCAGCTTTGCGACGGGTCACGCTAATACGAGCGACTTTGGGCAACCGGTTCGAACCGTGTAAACCCTAGGAAGGCTTGCCGATTTGTTCGCCGAAAGTTTCCAGTATCCAATTGTGAACAATTTGCGCCGGCTCGCTGAGCCGGTGAGATTCCTGGCTCAACAGATAGAAGCCTCTCCCGGTTCTGAATATCTCTCCGGTCGGGTTCACAAGCTCACCAGTGCGTAGATACCGATCGACAACGTGCCTCCATCCAATCGCGATACCTTTTCCTTCGCGGGCCGCGCTGATTACGTTACCGTAATCAGTGAACCACAACCCACCAAGGTTGCCGATGTTCTCGACACCAGCCAGACTGAACAGGTTCGCCCAATCTTCGCTTGCATGTGCCGGGCCGTCCAGGTTCAGCAAGCGGAACGGCTTTGTTGCGCAAATACCGAAGGGGGATTCATCTCGTGAATCCAGCATGGTAGCTGGTCTGCATGAGCAGACCCATCCCGCCGCGCTACAAGACCAAGAACTGGCCGGCCTACAACGAAGCGCTGAAGCAACGTGGCTCCCTGACCATCTGGTTCGACCCAGATATGACGTGGGTGCCGCCGCCCACCGGCAAGCGAGGCCGGCAGCCGTAGTATAGCGATGCCGCGATCCAGACGTGCCTGACGATGAAGGTCCTCTTCGGCATGGCGCTCCGGCAGACGACAGGCTTCGTCGAGAGCCTTTTGCGCCTGGTCGGCCTCGACTGGTCGGTGCCGGATTTCAGCACGCTGAGCAGGCGCCAGGAAACCTTGGCCGTGAGCATTCCCTACCGCGGCTCCCAGGGGCCCCTGAACCTGCTGATCGACAGCACCGGCATCAAGGCAGAGGGAGAAGGCGAGTGGCACGCCCGCAAGCATGGTGGCACAAAGCGCCGGCTATGGCGCAAGATCCACATCGGTGTCGATGAACAGACGCTGGAGATCCGAGCCATCGAGATCACCGGAAGCAACGTCGGTGACGCGCCAATGCTGCCCGAACTGCTCAGCCAGATCCCGGCCGACGTGGAGGTCGGCTCGGTCACTGCGGATGGTGCCTACGACACGCGCAAATGCCATGACGCCGTCGCCGACCGAGGCGCCCATGCCGTCATTCCGCCGCGCAAGAACGCCAAACCGTGGAAGCCCTCGACTGCCGGTGCGATCGCAAGGAACGAGGCGCTACGCGCATCGAAATACCTCGGTCGCGCGATCTGGCGAAAATGGAGCGGTTACCACCGACGAAGCCGCGCCGAGACGAAAATGCATTGCGTGAAGCTGCTGGGGCAGAGCCTCATGGCACGCGACTTCGATCGCCAGGTCGCCGAACTCCAAGTCCGTGCCGCCGTCCTGAACGGCTACACCGCGCTCGGCATACCTGACACTGAGCCCGTGGGATAAGTCCGTCTGGGGAAAGGGGAAGTCTCGGCTTCAACCTTTTTGCGCAACAAAGCCAAGCGGAACAACGGAATACTCCTGATATCCCGTAGTTCAGGGTTCTCCTCGGCGAGGCGCGGACTGCAGACAGGGAAGGTTTCCTCGTCAAACAGATGAATAGCGTCCACGCCGGGCCATCTGCCTTTCCCGTAACGTATGGCGAGATCAATCCCGTCCACATCGAAATCAAGCCGCTCGTCACTTTCTATCACCCGAATGTCTATCTCCGGGTAAGAAACGTGAAAGTCCGCCAACCGAGACAGAAAGGTCAATCCTGCAAAAGCGAGAGTGGTTGTGATCGTCACGGAGGGTCGGTCGTCCTGTGCCTGGATCTCTCGTAGACCGAGGCAGATCAACGACGTATTTGATCTGAATCAAGGCAGGCAGTTTACAGCCTTCGTATGATTAATTGCGATGGAAACTATTGATGCAGGATCACATTTAGTGACTGCCCTAAGAGCTTGGGAGAAAAAAGCATGCCAATTTTCTACAGAAACCGTCGGACTTATGCAACTCAAATGTTGACGGTAGCAGCCACTGCCATGCTCGTGGCAGCGGGACCGATGTCTGGCACGATGGTCTATGCACAACAAGCGAATGCAGAAGCCGGAATGGCGATGGGTCAGGAAATTGACCGTTCGAAAATTCTGAAAGACGCCGGTGTTTTCGGAGTTTTCGCCACATTCAAAGTCAATCCGGATTATTATCAAGCGGGATCGGCTGAGCGTCGTGGCGCGGTTGATGAGGTGCTCACCGTTGTTGAGGCGCACAAAAGTCATGTGCTGGTTGACGCCTATCTGACGAGGGGTCTTAGCTCTGAGAGCGACTACATGCTTCGCGTACATGCTTATGACCTCGAAGCCGCTCAAAACTTCATGACAGATTTCAACAATACCCGGTTTGGGATGCACTCGGAAGTGACTGAAACTCTGACTGGCATCACGAAACCCTTGAACTATATCACGAGGGAAGATTCGCCAGAAATGAACGCCGGCCTGTCTTCTGCTTCGTACTCAGGTGAGGAACCCAGGTATTCGATTGTTGTTCCCATCGAGAAAAATGCAGAGTGGTGGAACATGAGTCAGGAAGAACGCCTTGCGGAGATGGAAGTCCACACGGCACCGACGCTTGAATTCCTCGTGAACGTCAAGCGCAAGCTTTACCATTCGACCGGATTGGACGATGTCGATTTTATTACATATTTTGAGACCGCTGATCTAAATGCGTTCAACAACTTGGCGGTGTCTTTGATGCAGGTTCCCGAAAATCTGTATCATGAACAGTGGGGTGAGCCGACCATCCTTTCGACCATCCAGCCGATTGAAGACGTGGTGAAGACACTTTCGGCATTGAAGTAACGCGCCGATGCTAGCAAGCACGGATAGGAGAAGAAGATGACCACTTCAACAAGACGTAGTTTCATCAAGGGCAGTTTGGCTGCGCTTGTGGGTGCCTCGGTGAATCCTTTCGGTCAAACCAGCGCCGCATTAGCGGCTTTGGTCCAGACCGAAGCGCGCCCATGGGAACAACAAATGCGAGACAAGTTCCTTGGGGAGACGAAGTTCCGCGCCGTCAATATGCCAAACTGCACGGGGTCCTGCGGCTGGAATGTTTTTGTGAAGGACGGCATCGTTCAACGAGTCGAACCTCCGCTTGATTACCCAGACGATGAGTATAATCCTCGTGGTTGTATGAAGGGCCAAACCTATCACCGCCGGGTGTATGCGGCTGATCGGGTAAAATACCCCATGAAGCGTGTGGGTGCGCGCGGTGCGGGCATTTGGGAAAGGCTTAGTTGGGACGAAGCTTTTGATTACATTGCCGCTGAGATCAAACGAATTTCTGAAAAATATGGTAGCAACACGGTTTGGCTTTACCCTCCGGTGCCAGCGACCGGGATAATAAAACAAGGCGCCGGCGTTCGTTTCGCTTCGGTAAACAGTTTCGGTATAGGTACGTTTTTTAATTGGTACGGTGATCTTCCTCTTGCCCACCCTATAACGTGGAACGTCAAGAGCGAAGAACATGAGTTTCGGGATGTGCTTAACTCTAAATATGCGATCATTTGGGGGTCCGATGTATTTCAAACCCGGATGCCTGATGCTCATTTTTTTACGGATATCAGAGCGAAAGGGGTTAAGCTTGTTTACATTTCACCCTACTTTGACCCCACAGCAAGCGGTGTTGATGAATGGGTAAAGCTTCGCCCTGGAACTGATGCCGCATTGGCGCTAGGTATGTGCCATGTCATTGTCAAGAAAGGGCTCACAGACGAGGCGCATCTCCGCCGTACCACGAGTGGCCCGTTGCTCATCCGAGAAGATAACGGAAAGTATCTCAAGGCCGCTGATGTTGATTCCGACGGAGATTCTGAAACCTTCATGGTGTTTGATCTCGATTCGGAGACCGCTGTTCCCGATGTGTATTTCAGTGATGAGGCACCGCTGACGGGAAGCTGGCCGGTCAAGCTTGCGAATGGTGAAACGATCTCCTGCTCTACCTCGCACACGTTATTTCTCAAAACGATTGATGAGCACGATCCAGAAACAGTCTCCGAAATTACCGGTGTTCCAACTGAAGTCATTGAACGGATTGCGGTTGAGTATGCTTCTGCAGACCCGGCAAGTATCTGGGCTGGCACCGGCATTAACCACTGGTACCACGGAGACTTGATGGGAAGGTGCACCATTGCCTTAGGTTGTATGACAGGTAATATCGGCAAACCAGGTGGCGGAGTTGGCCCTTGGTCCGGACAGCACAAGGTGCGCCTTAATCCGACCGAGTACTTTTTTCCGAAGAAAACTGAAGGCGGGTCCGAGCGTTACCGTCCACTACCTCTCGACACTACTTATGTCGTGCAAGGCCCGACAGAAACGATGGCGGAAAAGGAAAAGTATTGGCGTCAGGTTCGGTGTATATGGGCGGCCGGCGGAAATCTCTTTGGTCAGGCCTCGGACCAAGCCCAGCTGGCGAAGACACTTGATGAAGAAATCGAATTTATCGTTTCTCCGGAAGTTCAGATGAGCAGTACCGCGCAACTTGCCGATATCGTGCTCCCCATCGTCAGCTGGTACGAATTGCCGATGGATCTCTGCACGACGCCTGCGCACCCGTATATTCAGTTGCATGAGGGTGCACTAAAGCCGATGTATGAGGCTAAGACGGACCTAGAGGTCTATTACGAGATCTCCAAGAGATTGGGAACCGGCGATATATTCGAATACAATGATCCAGAACAGGTCGCTGACCTCTTGTTGAGGACCGGTGGTTCGCAAGTGGAAGGCATAACGCTGGATCGAATGAAAAAAGAGCGGGTTGTGAAGGTAAATATGCTGTCTGATACTTACGTACCCTTCACGGAGCAGGTTGCAGGTAAGGCAACGTTTGCCACAGCTTCTGGGCGCCAAGAGCTCTATAAGGACGAAGACAGGTTTATTGAATACGGTGAACAGTTGCCCATTCATAAGGAGCCGCACGTCGCATCACCCTATGGAACATCGAAAGTTTGGAGCGAGGCGAAAAAGGAACGAAACCCAAACATGCAGGCCTATCCGCTGGTTTACCACGCAAGACATACGCGTTGGAGCGTTCACTCGTCTTGGAGAACAACGGATATTCTCCTTAAATTGGACGATATCGGCCAACCTTTGCTTGAGATGAACCGCGAAGAAGCTGCGAAGCGTGACCTAGTAGCGGGTAAGTACGCCATTGCGTACAACCAACATGGTTACATCAAGGCGAAGGTGAAAATTCGCGACTCAGTCCCGACAGGTGCTGTTCTGATCTATTTCGGATGGCAACGGCAACAAATCCGAGAGGGTCATTGGAACGGTCTATCTCGCGTTGATATCAATCCGATCCATGAAATCTACTTCAAACCAGATTTTTGGGGACCGGTGTCCGGGCATTTTGATCAAATTTGTGAAGTCAAGAAAGCTTAACTTCCGAAACTGAAAGGAAAGAAGATGTCCGAAGAGCTTTGGCAAAAATACTATGGTCAGCCAAACCCGAAATACGGAAATCGTGCACAATATGGGATGCTGATTGACATCAACAAATGTATTGGCTGTCACACTTGCACGATGGCCTGCAAGAATACTTGGACGAGCGGTTCGGGCCAGGAGGATATGTTCTGGAACAGCGTCACGACCGCGCCCTATGGAAAATATCCCCGTCACGGTGAGGAAACGGCCAGTCACGACGAGTATGACTATCGGTATCCAAATCTGTACCAGGACACACCCAAAGGCACCGGTCCTGACCTCTGGCAATTCTACTTGGCAAGACCGTGCAACCATTGCGCTAATCCAGCATGCCTACCGGCCTGTCCTACACGGTCAATATACAAGAACGATGATGGGATCGTGTTGATTGACCAAGACGACTGCAAAGGCTTCCAGTACTGCGTGAAGGCTTGCCCATACGACAAGATTTACTACAACGCAACGACGGGAAAATCAGAGAAGTGTGTATTCTGTTTCCCACTCTTGGAGAAGGGACAAGAACCGCAATGTGTGAAGAGCTGTGTTGGAAAGATTCGAATTTTCGGAAACTTAATGGATCCAGAAAGTACGATTTCAAAACTAATTCGCGATCCGTCTCTTGGTGTACAGCCTTATGACCCCGAAGTAGGCCTCAAGGCGACCCATCGCAATATCAGTGAAGGCGAACGCCGTCAATATCGCCCGGACTTCGGAACTATTCCATCTGTCTGGTACGTCCCTCCAAGGAATATTCCACCAGAAGAGGTTGAAAAGTACTTTGGATATGCGATGCAGGGTCTCATTCAGGAGCCTAACCCCGTGCCGGAAGAGGTTAAGATGAAAGATCTCTGAACTCGCGACTCTAGAACAAGGATAACAGTGTTATGACTGAAATGGTCAAAAGGTCCGACTTGTACGGTTCCGAAACTGCAATGGCAAGGGGTCAAATCTACAGCTTCCTAGAGCTGGCCTTTGGCCACCCTGCCGAACAGGGAATTGAGTATTTTCGACAAGAATCCACCGAAAAGTCGTTAGACGAAACTCTGAGTAAGGTTGATCGCCCAGCTGCTTTTGATAAAGAAATGTATAATTGTTTCGACCGATTTTTCAGGAATCTTAGGGAGTCATCTGTCCAAAGAATCGAGGGAGATTACATCAAGCTTTTCTCGAGTAACTATCCGATTATTCCTTGCCCACCCTATGGATCGCTTTTTACAGTCGATGAAACCAAGCGTCTCGAAGAAATGACGGCTGTCAAGGAGGCGTACCGAGAATCTGGTATGACGTTGTCTGATAAGCACGAGGAACTTCCCGACCACCTCGGCGTCGAGCTTGAGTTTCTTCAATACCTGAGTTTTCGGGAGAGCGAAAGCTTGCGAGATAAGGAAGGGGAAGTTGCAAAGTTCTGGAGGGACAAACAAGCTTATTTTCTTGCACGGTTTGCCGTTCCTTTCGTGACACAGATGGCTTTGATCGCCCAAAAAGCCGAACCAGATAACATTTACTCGGATTTGGTTGGTGCGATCCGGCTTTTTATCGATCACCACAGTGGCGAATTTACTGAGATTACCCTGGACGACAACAGAAGCTTGGAGGAATCGTGATGGGAACCCGCATATCGTTTATTGGACTACTTATGGCCGGCGCCATGCTGACCCCGACATCAGTATTTTCTCAGGAGAAATCTGATGGGGCAACGGACTCGTCTCTATCAGCACCAAGTCCGGTGCCTATGCCCTATTTCACGTCAGTAATTGAAGTGTCAGCCGAAAATGGGCGCCTAATTTATTCAGAAAATTGTTCAGTTTGCCATGGGTTGTTCGGTCGGGGCGATGGGCCTAGGGCCTCAAGCTTTGGAGAATACCAATACATTCCGGATCTTTCAGACGGATATATTATTGAAGGTCGTGATGAGGAAATAATGGAGGAAATCAGCGAAGGTCTTAACAGACTGGAGCCACCAGCAATCATCATGCCACAATTTAAGTATATTTTGGCGCGATCTGATATTGAAAGTGTTCTTGAGTATCTCAAGATACTTCCCGAGATAGCGCCACCCCTCATCGAATAGCTTGACACTCGTTACTGATCATACAGTGTGCGGGCGCGGCGTTCATGGCGTGGAGATGTCGGTCGTGTTGAGGAACTCGGCGTGGTGGATGTGGTGACCGGAACAATCAAGGGGTAGAGTTGAATTGACAACAACACGCGAGGGCGTTCTAGAGGCGCTGAAACGGATCACCGACCCGGTGAGCGGGTCCGATATCGTTGCTACGGGCGTGGTGCGGGCGCTAACGGTCGAGGGCGAGACAGTTAGCTTCGTGCTCGATATCGATCCCTCCAAGGTCAAGGCCTACGAGGCGGTCCGCGAAGCCGCCGAGGCGGCAGCGAAATCGGCGGGTGCGGAGCGCGTCTCGGCGGTGCTGACCGCGCATTCGGCAGTGGAGATGCCCGAACTCAAGCCCAAGCCCAAGGTCGTACCCGAGGGGCCGCAGCGCGTGCCCGGCGTCGACCACATCATCGCCGTGGCCTCTGGCAAGGGCGGGGTGGGCAAATCCACTGTCTCGGCAAATCTCGCCTGCGCGCTCGCCGCCAAGGGCCGCCGGGTGGGCCTTCTCGATGCCGATGTCCACGGTCCCTCGCAGCCCCGGATGTTGGGCGTATCGGATCGCCCCACTAGCCCCGACGGAAAGGTCCTTCTCCCTGTGCACAATCACGACGTCACCATGATGTCCATCGGCCTCTTGGCGAACGAAAATCAGGCGTTGCTCTGGCGCGGCTCGAGACTGGTGGGCGGGCTGCAACAGATGTTGATGGATGTGCAGTGGGGCGCGCTCGATTGCCTGATCGTCGATCTACCGCCGGGCACCGGCGACGTGTCGATGTCGCTGACAGAGAAAGCCAAGTTGGACGGCGCAATCATTGTCTCGACGCCGCAAGACGTGGCGCTTCTGGATGCGCGCAGGGCGATCGACATGTTCAATCAGTTGGATGTGCCGGTGCTGGGCATGATCGAGAACATGAGCGCGCATGTCTGCTCTAACTGCGGGCAAGAAGAGCATATCTTCGGCCACGGTGGTGTCAAGGCGGAGGCTGAGGGGCTAGGCGTGCCGCTGCTGGCGGAAATCCCGCTTCATCTCGACATCCGGCTCGCCTCAGACGGCGGCGCGCCCATCGTGGTTACCAAGCCTGACAGCCCGCAGGCGCAGGCCTTCCAGCAGGTTGCACGCGATCTCATAGGCATGGGCGTAGCATGATCGCGCCCCGCTTTCCCACCGCTGATGTTGGGCCTCGCCGTCACCGGCGCGACCGTCCCCTGCGAGTAGGCCCGCGCGCTTGCCGCGCTCGTATGCGACGCGAGACTGGTAGTGCATAAGTTGGGGGCGATGCCGCTTTCAATGTGCCCCACGACAAGCGACGCCTTGCCTCTTTCCTCGAGATCAGCCCGGAAACCTCAGCCGGGCGTTCAAGTTTTCGCGGAATATCGAGTAACCCAGCCTTTGATCGACAAACCGTAAATATGAAGGAGACCAAGATGACCAGATCCATGCCCGGTGCCGCCGGCGACCTCGCCGATGAGCATCCCGATATCTGGAAGGCCTATTCGGCCCTCGGCAAGGCAACAGCCGATTGCGGGCCGCTGACCGATCGGGAAAAACGGCTCGTCAAGCTCGCACTTGCGATCGGCGTGGGTTCTGAGGGGGCGGTGCATTCCCACACCCGACGGGCAAAGGTCGACGGGATCGAAGTTGCTGCAATCATTCAGGTGGCCATGCTGGCCATCGGACCGCTTGGCCTACCCCGCGCCGTGGCCGCCAAGACCTGGATCGAGGATATCGACGACTGATCCTCAGTGCAGCGGGCAAACCTCTAAAAAAATGGTTCTGCCTCAATCTGTGTGGCGCAACTATCCTGAGACTGGAAGATTCAGGAGGGATAGTTGTGATTTCAAAGAAGCACTGGTCGCCCGTGTGCGATGTTTCGGTTCAAAGCGTTAAGCCGGCGGGTGGCTTGTATCCGGCACTCTGGCACCTCAGGGCATTTGCCCTGACTGTGGTTTGCGTTCACGACGACGTCACGGATGGCCGCATCGGCGACAGGATTTTCCCGCACATGGAGACGAGGTCACAGTGGAACTCCAGGTTTGCCGCTGGCGATGTTTGGCTTCCGCTTGCCCGCGCCGAACGTTTTCAGACCAGATCCTATCGGTTGCACGTCCGTTTGCACGTCGCACCTCGCGTGTCGGGGAGATTGTCAGTCACTTGGGGCATGCGACAGGTGGGCGGACTGCCGAGCGACTCTTGCACATGGCCAATGCAGTCGCGCCGCGCCATTTCAGCGAGCTTGTGCTAGATCAACGAACTCTCCTGCTCTGTGTATAGAGTGATTGTGTGAAACACACGGGAGGAGTGTCGTATCATGACGTCAAGTTTGTTCGAGACAACGACAGGAGGCGGCACAATGACAGCTCTGACAAGAATCGTTGAGCAAGGGTGCGGGTGCGGCGCAGCTGATGAGTTGGGCGGTTTGGTCTCAATCGACGAGGCGATAGCCCGTATTGTTCGGAATGCGGTTGAGGTCGCGGAGACGGAAATCTTGTCTCTTGCCAGTGCACGCGGAAGGGTGCTTGGTGAGCCTGTTTGTGCGATCTCGGCCGCGCCACCGTTCGACAATGCGGCGATGGATGGCTACGCGATCAATTCAGCCTGCCTGACGGGGAATGGTCCGTGGATTCTTCCTGTGACAAACCGGATTGCGGCCGGGCAGAAGAACGTAGGATCGGTTCGCCTTGGAAACGCTGCGCAGATATTTACCGGCGCGCCAATGCCGGAGGGTGCGGATGCTGTAGTGATGCAGGAAAACGTCCAGCGCACCGAAGGCGCAATAGTTGTCTTGCAAAAGGTGAGGTCGAGTTCGCATGTCCGGCGAACGGGCGAGGACATGGTTGCAGGCGACGTTGTCGTATCCGCTGGCCGTCGTCTTACGGCGCGGGACATTGCTGCTTGCGCGGCCGCTGGGTCAGCGGCTGTTAGGGTCCGGCGTCGCGTTCGTGTTGCTCTTTTGGTCACCGGCGATGAAGTGAGTACGACCGGAGACTCCCGAAAAACTTCAGGCATCTGGGATGTGAATACCCCGATGTTGAGAGCCGCAATTGAGACGACCGGGATTGAACTTGTCCGCGTCGAAACCGGTGAGGATAACCGCGCCGGTCTACGACGACAACTTGGCGAACTTGCTAAGAGCGTCGATCTGATTGTTACCACCGGCGGTATATCTGTCGGCGAGGAAGACCATGTAAAACCTGCGTTGACCGATCTTGGCCTGCTCATGGCGTTCACTGGTGTCGTCATGAAGCCTGGGAAACCAGTTTCCTACGGGAAATTGGGAGCTGTGCATTGGCTCGGTTTGCCTGGAAATCCGCTCTCGGCATTCATTGCCTGGCAAATGTTTGGGACAGTGCTTTCCCGGTGTCTGTCCGGGGGCACGGCACCGCACAGCCGCCGCAGACACGTCGTCCTGTCGCGCCCGTTGCGTCACAAGTTCGGGCGATGTGAATTGCGATTGGCGGAACTGTCCGGGTTTGACGGCATGGGCCGAGAGGGTGTTCACTTTGATGATGCCACCCATTCCGGGCGCGTGGCTCGCCTCCCCATCGCGGATGGTGTCATTCTGATTCCCTCTGAAGTTGAAAACCTGCCAGAAGGCGCGCTGGTGGAATTCCAGCCATTCTGTGATTGATAGAGGAAGAATGACCATGAAAATCGCCTATACGATGGCACCCGGACGCGGTGATACAGATCAATTGCTGTTCACGCTGGCGCAAGATCTCGCGGCTGAGGGCTACCGCACCTGTGGGACAGTTCAGATCAATACGGATCGTGGCGGGCATCCTTGTGACATGGATGTTCAGGTGCTTCCGGACGGGCCTGTGCTGCGGATTTCGCAGAACCTCGGAGGGGAAGCGAAAGGATGCAGGTTGGATCCCGCAGTCTTGGAAACCGCTGTTGGATTGGTCGAGATGCAGCTCAATACCGCTCCCGAGCTTCTGATCGTGAATAAATTTGGAAAACACGAGGCCGATGGCCGGGGTTTTCGATCGGTCATTGCAGAGGCGATTTCGCGCGATATTCCTGTTCTTGTCGGGGTCAACTCTTTGAACCTGGACGCGTTTCAGGAATTCGTAGGCCCGGCGGCAACAGAGCTTGAGCCTTCGAGAAGTGTCTTGGTCAGTTGGCTGCAAGCAGCTATGGGCAAAGAACGGGATGTCGCCTGAGGCATCTGTGATCTTGATTAAAGACGCGCCAAATATTTTCCGGGAAGCTGAGCGGAAGCGCGGCTTATTGAAGGGCCGCGAATTTGGAATGGGCGACGGAAGGCGGCGGTCAATCGCGATACGCATTTTCCCAAGTCTTGAGCCGGGAAGCTGGCAATGCAGATCGGGGCATTTATGACTGATGCACTGAAAACCTACATGAGCCGCAATGTGCCGCGCTATACAAGCTATCCGACAGCCCCGCACTTCTCAAAGGCGATTGGCTCAAAGGAGTATGCACACTGGCTTGCGGCGCTACCGCCTGAGAAGCCTGTTGTCGCGTAGCCCTTAATTGTGAGATGAGAGATTCAACGAAATCAACGGCTGTCCTTTGCCCTTAAATATGAGATTTTGCCTTTAAT
>NZ_JAEHFP010000035.1 GCF_016446475.1 Paracoccus binzhouensis
AGACACCGCTCGGGGCGAAAAACGCTTGCCCAGCGAGCAAAATCAGGCGATCTTGAAGTCAAGCGGCGGGCCACTTGGGGAATGTCGGTTGAAAAACTGCGCGGCAAACTCCTGTCCAAGTCGACCTTTCTTTCCATGGCTCATCTGGGAGAGCGGGCCTTCGACTCGATCGGAGGAGCAGTTGTATCCACAACCGCTTTTGTGGTTTGCAACGCAAGATACCTTCAATTTTCCGGAGACTTCCTACGCTTAACGAAGGGAAAATCTGAAGCGGAAAAGGCAAACCTCTTGGTACAAGCAGTGCAATCGCCAAAGGCTGCGTGGCATTTCCGAACATCCGCGCAGGATCTTGGCAAAATCCCCGGATCGCCGATCGCCTACTGGCTGAGCCCGGAAACTCTTAATGTTTTCGAAACATTCGACCAATTGAAAGAACATGCGCATCCTCGCCAAGGCATGGCGACAACAAATAATGACCTTTTCTTGCGGCAATGGCATGAAGTTAAGCGCGTAAGCTCAGGTTTCGGCTTGTCGCCGGAAGAGGCGGCCACCACGAGATTAAAATGGTTCCCTGTCAACAAGGGGGGAGAGTTTCGCAAATGGTATGGCAACAACTTTTTTGTAGTGAACTACGAAAACCAAGGCCAGACGATTTGCGATTACATCGACAATACGCCAGGCGTTCGCGTCAAATCAAACGGGAGGGTAATTAACCGTGACCGGTATTTTCGTGAGGGGCTAACATGGTCCACCATCTCCACCGGAGACTTTGCCCTTCGTTATTCTCCACAGGGTTCAATATTTGAAACAAAGGGGGCCATGATCTTCTTTGACGACGCTCTGCAAACTAAATCAGTTCTAGGCATTTTGAATACCAAGATCACCAGCCACCTCCTTCAAGCCACCAGCCCCACCTTGGACTTTCACGAAGGTCCAATCGGAAGACTCCCAATTCTTATTTCCGGCCAAACCATCAACGATGCCGCTACGTCAAGGGCAGGCCAAGCCGTCAGCATCGCCAAATCTGACTGGGACGCCTACGAAACCTCCTGGGATTTCACCACGCTCCCGTTGCTCTCGCCCGAACATCGCGGCGAGACGCTGGAGGATAGCTACGCCGCCCTCCGCACTCATTGGCAGTCCATGACGGAGGAGATGCAGCGGCTGGAGGAAGAGAACAACCGCATCTTCATCGACGCTTATGGCCTTCAAGACGAGTTGACCCCCGAGGTGCCGCTCAACGAGATCACCCTCACCTGCAACCCCGCCTATCGCTATGGCGTGAAGAACGACGTCGAGGCCAATGAAGCCCGGCTGCGCGCCGACACCATGGCCGAGTTCCTCAGCTATGCCGTGGGCTGCATGTTCGGCCGCTACAGCCTCGACGAACCTGGCCTGATTCTCGCCAACCAGGGCGAGCGGCTTGAGGATTACCTCGCCCGCATCCCGGAACCGAGTTTCATGCCCGACGCCGACAACGTGATCCCCGTGCTCGACGAAAACTGGTTCGCCGATGACATCACCGAACGCTTCCGCCTGTTCCTGCGCGTGACCTTCGGCGAGGCGCATTTCCGCGAGAACCTGCGCTATATCGAGGACGCCCTTGGCAAGGACATCCGCAAGTATTTCACCAAGGATTTCTACGCCGACCACGTGAAGCGCTACAAGAAGCGCCCGATTTACTGGATGTTCTCCAGCCCCAAGGGCACATTCAACGCGCTGATATACATGCACCGGTATCGGGGCGATACGGTGTCGGTGCTGCTCAACGACTACCTGCGCGAGTTCATCAGTAAGCTGGAAGGGGAGCGCGGCCGGCTTGAGAAGCTGTCGGACGACCCGAGCGCCAACCAAGGCCAGCGCACCAAGGCGCTGAAAGACATGGCCGTCATCGCCAAGCAGATCGACGAGCTGAACGAATGGGAGCGAGATGTCGTCTTCCCGCTGGCGCAGGCCAAGATCGAGATCGATCTCGATGACGGTGTGAAGGCCAACTATCCGAAGTTCGGCGCGGCGCTGAAGAAGATCCCCGGATTAGAGGCCAAGGATGACTGACCGGATCACCGCCAGCCTAAGACGCCTCTTCGACGAGCATCGCATCGTCTTCTGGTATGACGCAGCGCGCGACATGCGAGCAGAGTTCGATGCGCTCGATCTGGCTGGGGTGACCAAGGTGGAGATCGCCAACAACCAGTTCGGCCTCAAATACCGGATGCTACGCCAGGAGCCGAAGGCAAAGTTTCTGGTGTTCCATGACGGGCCAGAGCCTTTGAGCGCGGCGAACTGGCTGCTGGACCTGCAGTTGGCGACCGCGGTGTTCAAGGCGGACCAGGCGGCGAGCTGGCTGGGCGAGCTGGGCCTGCCGCCGCAGTTTGAAAACGTCGTGCGCGACCATATGGAGTTCTACCGGTCCAAGGCGAGGGTGTCGGAATTGAAACGGCTTTTGCATGCCGCCGATACCCAATCGCAGGTTCGGCTGCGCATGCTTGCCGTCTGTGCTGGCGCCGAAGGTGGGCTTGATACTGTGGTCGAGGCGCTGTTGGGCGAGCTTGCTGAGGGTCGCGATGATGCAATGCGGCTTATCGAGCGTTCGGGCCTGATGGAGGTGTTCTGGAAGCAGGTCGGAAATGCCTATGGTTATCAGCCCGACGAGCCCGATTTCGAGGACTTTGCGATCGCGCTCTTCCAGTCGGCGTATCTGCGAGCGCTCGGCGAAGATGGCAAGCTGAACGCCGAGGCACTGCTGGTCTTCCGTCGCTGGAAGAACAACCGCCACTGGGAAGCAGCCTTCGAGACGCTGGCCGCACGCTATCAGGGCCTGCTGAAGATCCCGGAAGATCTGTCCAAGCGCGATTTCCGGTCGGTAATGGCGGTCGACCATTTCGAGGAAATCGATCGCCACGTCATTCGACAGCTTGTTCATGCGATGTCGACCCAGACCGTGAGCGCATCCGAGGTGCTGAAATGGGTCCGCGAGCGCCGGCAGAGCCATTGGTATGGCAGCTACGAGGATATCTATCAGGCGATTGGCTTTGCGACCGAATTCCAACAGGCGCTGGCCGAGGCCAATCTGGGGATGACGAGCCCTGCCGAGGGGGTGAAGCGGTATGTCAGCAGCTGGTACAAGCTCGACCAGCTCTATCGCAAATTCATCTACCACATGCAGCGCAGCGGCCATGCCTCACTACTCTCGGAACTCTACGATGCGGTCGAGAACAGATACACCAACAGCTACCTCTTGAAGCTGAACGATGCCTGGCAGGATCAGGTCGCAGGGCTAACCGATTGGGCCATTCCCGGATACGCACGCCAAAGCGCCTTCTATTTCGAGCAGGCCGCAGAGTTCCGTCGCAAGGACCAGAAGGTCGCGGTCATCGTTTCGGATGCTTTGCGCTTTGAGGTAGCCGAGGAATGCCTGCGCCGCATACGAGCGCTGAACCGATTTGATGCCGAGCTGAAACCCATGATCAGCGCGCTTCCGAGCTATACACAGCTCGGTATGGCAGCGCTTCTGCCAAACCGGGACCTGTGCTTTGCGACCGATGGGCAGGGTTCAGTCCTGTCAGGTGGGGAGAGTACCCAAGGCCTCGCCGCGCGCGAAAAGCTTCTGGCAACCGGACGCGCAGGGGATCGTACCAAGGCCCTCTTGGCGCGCGATGTACTGGATATGCGTGTCGATGAGGGCAAAGAGCTCTTCCGCGACAACGACGTGGTCTACATCTATCACAACCTGATCGACGCGATCGGGGACAAGCTGCAGACCGAGGATCAGCTGCCCAAGGCTGCCGAAGACGCGATCGAAGAGCTGACCAAACTCGTTCGAAAGCTGACCTCGGCAAACTTTTCGAACATCCTAATCACGGCAGATCATGGCTTCCTCTACCAGCACCGAGCGCTTGATGAGAGCGACTTCGCAGTCGCCGATCCCAAAGGCGACGAAATTCTGATGCGGAACCGTCGGTTCGTCGTCGGTCGTGGCCTTCATGAGACCGCAGGCATGAAGAAGTTCTCTTCGGTCAACCTGGGCCTCACTGGCGACCTCGATGTCCTGATCCCGAACTCTATCAACCGTCTTCGGGTCAAAGGCGCGGGAAGTCGGTTTGTCCATGGTGGCGCTTCGCTGCAGGAAATCGTCATCCCTGTCATCCGTGTTGGCAAACAACGCGAGGCGGATGTGAACCAGGTCGAGGTGCAGATCATTGTGTCCGGCCGGAGCCAGATCACCTCCGGGCAGACCGCGGTGATCTTCTACCAAGCGCAAACCGTCTCCGAGAAAATGCAGGCCCGCGAGTTGGTCGCGGGAATCTACGCCGCCGACGGCACGCTGATTTCAGACGAGCATGTTCTGCAGTTCGACTTCACCTCGGACAATGCCCGAGAACGTGAAATGCCGCGAAAATTCCTGCTGTCGCGTCAGGCGGATAACTTCAACAATCAGGACGTATTCCTGAAACTGCGCGAGCGGGTTGGCAAAACCAGCCATTACCAGGACTACACAAGCCACCGCTTCCAGTTGAAACGTGGCATCACAACAGATTTTGACTTTTGAGGAGCGGCCCCATGAGTGATCTCGACGCCAGGATCAATGAACACTTCGCGGGTTTCGTCGTGCGCAAGGACTTGGTCAAGGCGGTCAAGGGAAACGCCATTGTTCCAACCTATGTGCTCGAGTACCTCCTCGGCCAGTATTGCGCCACCGATGACGAAGCATCGATCGCCACGGGCATCGAAACCGTCAAAGAAATCCTGCGCAAGCATTACGTCCACCGTAGCGAAGCCGGGCTCATTCAGTCGACGATCAAGGAAAAGGGGCGCTACAAGGTCATCGACCAGATCAGCGTGTCGCTGAATGAGAAGACCGACAGCTACGAAGCCACCTTCGACAACCTCGCCATCAAGAAGGTCGCGGTCGACAGCGGCACGATCAAGGCGCACCCCAAGCTTCTTGTGACGGGCGTCTGGTGCATCGCGGATGTGCAATACGAGTTTTCCGAGGATGCCCGCATCTCGCCCTGGATCCTCGAAACCATCAAGCCCATTCAGATCGCCAAGGTCGACTATGAGAGTTACCGCGCAGCGCGTGAGAATTTCGGCACTGACGATTGGATCGACCTGCTGATGCAGAGTATCGGCTTCAACCCGGAAGCCTTTGGGCGTCGTGCCAAGCTGTTGCAGCTCATGCGCCTGATTCCCTTCGTGGAGCGTAACTACAACATCATCGAGCTTGGGCCCAAAGGCACGGGCAAGTCGCACATCTACTCCGAGTTCTCCCCGCATGGCCAGCTGATCTCTGGCGGTGAGGTATCGATCCCGAAACTCTTCGTGAACAACTCGAACGGCCGCATTGGCCTTGTAGGCTACTGGGACGTCGTGGCCTTCGATGAGTTTGCCGGTCGTGAAAAGACGGCGAACAAAGCTCTCGTCGACATCATGAAAAACTATATGGCCAACAAGACCTTCTCCCGGGGGGTGAACCCGATGGGGGCCGAGGCCAGTTTCGCGTTTGTGGGCAACACCGACCACAACGTGCCGTTTATGCTTAAGAACAGCGACCTCTTTGAGGCCCTGCCGCCGCAGTTCCACGACTCGGCCTTCATCGACCGCCTGCATGCCTATCTGCCTGGTTGGGAAATCGACGTTATCCGCGGCGAGATGTTCACCAAGGGGTACGGCTTCATCGTCGACTATCTGGCCGAAATCTTGCGTCACCTACGCCAGGAGGATTTCTCGCACCGGCCGGACCAGCACTTCAAAATCAGCGAGAAGATTTCCACGCGGGACCGGGATGCGATCTACAAGACGATGTCGGGCCTTCTAAAGCTGATCTTCCCGAATGGCGGGGAGACGGCGGAAGATGTCGAAGAGCTGCTGCGCTTAGCCATGGAAAGCCGTAAGCGGGTCAAAGACCAGTTGGCGCGCATCGACAGTACCTATCCCGAGGTCGATTTCCACTATCTCGGAACCGACGGCACCAAGCGGCGTGTGACGACGGTCGAGGAAGAAGAATACCCGCAGTTCTACCATCTCAAGCCAGCGCTGGACCCCAAAGAACAGGAACAGACTGACACGCCGGCTGATGGTGGCGATGTCGCTTCGGACGTTGGTGCAACGGGATCAGCTTCCGGCACCTCGGCGGAGCCCGCTTTTGCGGCCAAGACAGACGCAAAACCTGCTCTGGAAGAAGGGCATCACGTCTTCACTGAGGATCGCAAGGGGATCAGTTACGATCGCCTCTTTGGCCCGTACATTGCGGGCGCATCCAAGATTATCGTGACGGACCCCTATGTGCGGTTCTTCTACCAGATCCGAAACATGATGGAGTTCGTCGAAATGGTCATTCGGCGCAAGTCGCCCGAAGACCAGATCAGCGTTCATCTTGTAACCGGTCCTGATGACGGTAACGTCGCGAAACAACGTGAATTGCTGGATTCAATCACAGACGCCTGCGTCGGTTCAGGCGTTGAGTTCACCTGGGCGTTCGATGGTACAGGCACCGCGCATGCCCGCGATATCGTCACCGACACCGGCTGGAAAATCGTGCTGGATCGTGGTCTCGATATTTTCCAAGCACCCATCAGAAAGGATGGGTTTTCACTTGGGGACCGTTTGCAAGAGCACCGAATTATCAAGGGCTTCTACGTGACCTATGTGCGAAATGGTGAGGGATAAGGCGTATGTTTCGCATTGTTAAAGATGAAAACTCGATCAAGCCACGCAGGAAACCCTTGGCAAACCGACAGTCCCACTTAGTGGCTTTTTAGCCAGATCATGCCATCAAAGGCACCAAGCTTCGCCTTATCTTGGGTATCGTAGAGGCGGCGGGCCTGAGTTGAGATCCCAGTGCCTAACCGGGTGATCGTTCCGCTCCATCTGCTGCCCTTCGGGAAGACCACAATGTGGAAGCCGTCCGTTTTCAGGGTAAGCATCCGGCGTAGGCCGCGTTTATGCAGCGAGTTGGCGCTCCGATGGCTGCCAGTTCCACGGCAGGAGATCCGGGACTTTTGAGGCCGTTGTGTTGGGGAGCCTGCCGAGGACGTCGGCAAGCCATGCCTGCGGATCGACATCGTTCATCTTGGCGGTGACGATCAGGGAATATATGAAGGCCGCGCGGTCGCCGCCGCGCTCTGATCCTGCGAAGAGCCATGATTTTCGCCCGAGCGCGACACCGCGCAGGGCCCGTTCTGCGGCGTTGTTGGTCAAGCAGATGCGCCCGTCCTCGAGGAACCGGGTGAAGGCAGCCCAACGGCCCTTACCAAGCATGTAGCCGATCGCCTTGGCGACGGGGTTATGCCGCGACAGAACGCCCAGCTCGGTGCGCATCCAGTCGTGCAGGTCTTCGACGAGCGGGGCCGTCAATCGTTGCCGGGCGTCGAGCCGTGTGCCGGCATCCACGCCATTGATCCCGCGCTCGATGCCGAAGATGGCATCGATCCGACCCACGGCTTCGAGTGCGACGGGCGATATGTCATGCGCGACCTTCCCCTTGCGGGCGCGCCCCTGAATGTCGGCAAGTTCGAAGAACTTCCGTCGGGCATGGCTCCAGCACAGGGCGCTGGTGACGGGGCCTGGCTCACGGCCGCCCCGGTAAAGGTCGTTGTAACCGCCGTAAGCGTCGGCTTGCAGGATGCCCTGCCACCCTGCGAGATGCCGGTTTGGGTGGGCCATCCCCCTGTCGCGCGAGAAGTGGAACAGCGCAGCCGGTGGCGCGCCGCCGCCGAAGGGTCGGTCGTCTCGAACATAGGTCCAGAGCCGGGCCGTCTGCGTGCCGCCCTTTGCCAAGAGCGGCACGGTGGTGTCGTCCCCATGGAGACGGTCGGCCGCCAGAACATGGTTCCGGATCAGGGCATGGATCGGTGCCAGTGCCGCGGTGCAGGCTCCGACCTGGTCGGCCAGCGTCGAGAGGCTGAGGTCGACGCCTTCCCTGGCGTAGCGCTCGGCCTGACGGTTCAGAGGCTGGTGCTGTCCAAACTTCTCGAACAGGATCATAGCCAGCAGGTTCGGCCCGGCCCAGCCACGGGGCGTGGGGTGGAACGGGGCCGGCGGCTGGCTGATCTTCTCGCAGGCTCGGCACGTGAACTTCTCCCGCACCGTCTGGATGACCTTCCACTGACGGGGGATGACCTCGAGCGTCTCGGTGATGTCCTCGCCCATCTTCACGATGCGATCCGAGCCACAGCAGGAACAGGCCGTCGGTGCGTCGATCACCACGCGCTCGCGCGGCAGGTGGTCCGGGAACGGCTTGCGCACCGGGCGGCGGCGCTCGAACCCGGCGACCGCCGTGGTCTTCGCCTTCCCGGCGGCAATCTCGTCCTCTGTGGCCGCGGCCTCGAGTTCCTCGAGCTGCATCTCCATCTGGTCAATCAGGCGATCGCGGCGTTCGGCGCTGTGGCCGTAGTGGTCCCGCCGGAGCCTGGCAATCTCCAGTTTGAGGTGCTTGATCATCGCCTCGGAAGTCGAGACTACCGCCCGGGCCTGCGCCAGCTCGCTCTCGGCGGCCTCGGCACGGGCTTCCGACGCCGCCAGGGCGGCGCGCAGTCGAGCAATCTCGGAGGCGGTATCGGACATGCCCGAAGCATATCCTGAACGGATGGAACACCCAACAAAATATGGGCTTCGCGCACTTTTATCCCGCCTTCGTCGGGCGCTGCGTCCAGCGCGGATTACGCCAGTCGATCCCTTCCAGCGATCACCCATGTTGATACCCCCCATTGTCAGGCTGACAGATTCTCAAATCCAGTTCGCCGATCACGTGATTTCGCAGGTTCTGCACTCCGTCCAACACTGCTGAAGTGTCGGGAAACAGATAGGCACCGGTTGGCTGAGGTTCGATGAGCATACGCTTCTTCCTGATCTGGACGTAGAGCCAGTTGACCGGAATCCCCAACTTGGCAGCAAGTTCTGTTGTGCTCAGGAAGCCGGGATCGTGCTCCCACCGCCTGCACGAAGGAGGCGCCTTGATGCCTTCGGCCAGCCGGATACGTTGCACGGTGACGGGAAGAACCTTGTCGGCACAGTTGGCCGATCGGTGACCCTCTTCGGTGAGAAGGCGAGCAATTTCACTGTCGGGTCGGCCTTCTTTCGCCAAGTCGAGCAGGCGCGCCCGCATTTCGCCACCCCGAGCGAGTTTTGCGATCGCCGTGACCCGCATTTTGATATCGAGGTCGGTAACCGCCCCACCGCGCCATACGATGCGGACCAGCGCGCTCTCGGGCGTCCGGTCGAGCACCACCTTCTCCACTAGGCAGCGCAGGAGCGCCTTGCGATGCGCGTCTGTGACATCGGGATCCGTCCAGATTTGTGGTAGACGCCCCGCCAGCGCCACAACCTTGCCGGTAAGAGCTTTCCCCAGGGCAACATGCGCGGGCGGTTGCTGTGCGGACTGCTCGGCCAGCGCCGCCTCCGCCGCCCGAGCCTCCATCAGCGCGCTTTCCCAGCGACGTTCAAGTTCGGCGGCCACGAGACGGTTGTCAGGGTCGACGCGATTATACTGTCGCTGTGCCAAAGCGGCTGCATAGCGTGTGCGTTCAACCTCGCGTTCGGCGTTTGCACGCAAGGCTCCGTCGATCTTGCTCTGGGCCCGGCGGGCGCGCGACAGGGCATCGAGTTCCGCGGGAGCCAATGCGGTCAGGAATGCGTCGGCAACAGCGGCGTCCACTGCCTGAGCCCGGATATGCTGGCAAGTGGGCAATCCGGAATGGGTGCGTAAATGGTTGCAGACATACTCTCCGCCGCCCTTGTATCGGACATACATCTTGTGGCCGCACCGTCCGCACCACACGATGCCGTGCAAAAGAAGGTCGCCGTCGCGGGGAATGCCTCGTGTCTTGGTGCGCATATACTCGGCCCGATTGTCATTTACGATGCTGCGGATTTTCTCATAAGTCGGCCAGTCTATATAGGCCGGATACCGGTCCTTCACGACGATGCGCCATTCTTCAAGAGATCTCGCCACTTTCGCTTTTGCCGGAGACCGGCTGTCCGGCGTGGCTTCCCGCATGCGGGTTCGGCCATAGACGAAGGCCCCTGCGTAAGCGGGATTTTTCAGGATCGTGGCAACCGCGGAGACCGTCGCGCGCGCCCAGTGCAACTCGCCATGCCGGTCCCGGCGTGGCAGATCGAGACCGCGATTGTTCAGCATGCGCATCACTTTGGCGATGCTGCGCAGCTTCAGAAAGAGTTCGAACACAAGACCAAGCCGGTCCTGAACACCCATATCGGGATCCTTCAGCACGACACCACCGGCATCCCGCACGAGACCGACCGGCAAGGTGAGGGCGAGCTCCCCGCGCTGAGCCTTGGCGATCAAGCCCGTCGTCAGGCGGCTGCGGATCGTATGCAGCTCGAGTTCGGATATGGTGCCCTTAAGGCCAAGCAGAAGGCGCCCGTTGGCGCTGCCCGGGTCATAGACGCCGTCGCGATCGGCGATCAGACATCCCCGCAGCCCGCAGATGTCCAAAAGAGGATACCAATCCGAGCAGTTACGCGCGAGCCGCGTCACGTCGACGGACAGGATCATCCCCACTTCGCTGAGCCCGACCCGACCGACAAGTTCCTGGAACCCGCTGCGATGTGCGGCCGAGGCGCCGCTCAGACCGAGATCGGCGTCGATCACGTCAATGTCGGCTTCATGCCATCCAAGATCGCGGGCGCGTTGGCTGAGCGCGTATTGCAGCCGCAGGCTCTCTTGGTTGCTCACGACCTGATGCGGCGTCGATTGCCGAATGTAGACGACCGCCTTGCGCTTCAGATGCGCCAGTTGGATCAACTCGGACATCACGAAAGACCTCCGCCAGAACCACGGCTATGTCGTCGACGATCTGGCGCCTCAGCGTCACCGGCAGCATCGTCCAAAGATCTTCGGGTGCCGTGCTCATGATCCAAACTTACCACATTTAGTAGCTCCAGCAAAGCCTCCACGCTCAGTTTGGTAGGAGAAGTCAGCAAAGCACACGGCTCGGTCACCGCCACCGGCACATTCAGTGTCACGCCATCGCAATACGCGACCTCGTAGAAGGGCGAAGAACTGCCCCTGCGAAACAACGAGCGGCCAAGAACCTGGAACCTGCGCCCAAAGAGCGGATGGCCTGGATCAAGGACCTGAACCTCCTCCGGAAAAGATTCGTCAGTATCACCAAAGGGGGTATCCCCAAACACCTTCGTGAAGATACCCCAGTTGCGCCGCGGAGATCTGCACGGCCTCGCCGCTGCTGCTGGTCGGCCAGATGAACTTCCCGGCCTCGAGACGCTTGGTGTAGAGCGACATGCCGACGCCGTCATGCCAGAGCAGCTTGACCAGGTCGCCCTTGCGGCCACGAAAGCAGAAGACCTCTCCGGCATGCGGATCGCGCCCCATCCCCTGCTGGACCGTCAGCGCCAGCGTGTTCATGCCGCGCCGCATGTCGGTCACCCCGCCAGCGATCCACACGCGCACCCCCGCCGGGAAGGCGATCATTTGCCCTCGAGGATCGGCAGCAGCCTGGCCAATGCGTCCGGGTCCACCGACGAAGGCACGAGCAGGCGGCATCCGTTCCTCAGAACGATCTCGATCTGGACGACCGGGGCGGGTTGATGCAGCGGCGTGTCCATCTCGTTGGGCATCTCGACCGGCACGAACGCCGAGCCACTCTGGGTCGTGAGCTCGCCGTTCCGATACTGTCGTCGCCAAATGGTCAGAAGCGAACGGCAGATGCCGTGCCGCCGCGCGGTTGCCGAGACCTGACGATGTCCCTGATGACTTTCCTCGACCACCCGGATCTTGTCCGCGTCGCTCCAGTGCCGCCGCCGCGGCGCGTCCTCGGCGGACAGGATCTCGATTTGAGGTGTGAACGTAAGGTCGACCATAACGTCGGACTTATCATCGCCTCCAGCGCCCCGTCAGACGGTCCTCGCCGGAGGGTTACTTTTCAGGTAGTGATTTCCACTTTGCGAGACTTTCCATTTTCGTGTCAGCCAGCGCGCGCGCCGTTGGGTCAGGTTCTTGCTGTCGGATTCCCGTTTGGAAGCGGCCGCGTAATCTTCCTCCATCTTGCCAGCACAAACACAGCCGCACTCCAGAATGTGCGGATAGTCCGGGTGCTGCATCTGGTGAACATACCGGATGTCCTGGTTTTCGCACATTTCACATTGGGTGGGGGGTTCACCAAGATCCTCAAATCCGATGCATGCCCAGCCCTTCTTGGGAACACCTTGTTGCGACCATTTCCCAAACGATGACATTTCAGACCCCCTGGCCTTCTGTCACTGGCAGTTTGATCAGATAACCGCGCGCCAGCTTCTGTTTGACCAGATCGGAAAGCGCAGATTCAGCCTCGGTTTTTGTCGCGTACCAATCGTGGCGATGTCGCCCCCAAGTCCCAAAGCGACCCCATTGCCGATGGACGCCGTGTTGGCCGAAGAGGTCTTTGGTCAGCTCCATGGAATAGAACCGGTTCATATTAAGGGAGGGATCAATACGGCGCATATCAATTTGCATCGATCTCTTCCTCGGTCATTGGGACATAGTCGATAGAGACCCGTTCAAGGCGAGGTTCCTTTTGCTCAAGACCCCACCGGCGTTCCGTGTAGAACTCAAGTGCTTTCCGGGTTCTGGCCTCAAGCACATCTGAGGTGAACCCAAATTCAATGCGGACCACGCGCTGCTGCGCCTCAGTCAATCTTGAATGCGGTTTGAGTTTCAGGATGGCCCAAGTGAACCAATCGTCATCTCGGGGCACTGCCTCGGCTGGCTTGGTTCTTGCGAAAGACTGATCAGGGTCTATGCGAGCAGGATGGAAGTCACGGAAACCCTCACGTTCAAAACACCAGGCTCGTACGTGAAGCCTAACGCCATCAGAAGCGAACCGAACAGGTGCAATCCAGCGAGTCATCGGTTCTGGATCTCGCATCGATTGATAAACGATCCTCGTTGCCTCTTTCGCCCTGAAGGCACGGTAGAGCGGCCGTAAGACACGCAGGTCCTGAGTGCGTTGCAAATCTGGCAATCTATCGAATGCGGAAAATGGTGCGCCAACCAAGAGTTGCTCCAACTCCATCGAGGACGCCTTGCCACTGAGCCGTTCAAAGCTGTCATGGGCAAGGTATTGGCGCGACGACGCATCATAATGCAGTGCGTCTTTTGGCGCTTCAGCGAGGTAAGCCCGAAAATCGAGAGCGGCCTGTGCATTCGAAATACCAAAACGCTTGATCAAGGAAGCGCGAGTCGCTGCCCCGTCCCAGAAAAACAATCTGTCGAGGTACTCCAGGCGCGCACGTTGGGCGTGTTTGACGTCTTCGAAGGGCATGGGGGAAGGATATCTTGACTCTCTACAATTGTCCATATAATTTTTACATGTGTAATAAATGACGGTGCGACATGAGACTACTTCATACGGCAGATCTGCACCTGGGGCGGCAGTTCATGGGGTTGAGCCTCGAGGAGGATCATGAGGTTATCCTGGGTCAGATCCTTGAAGCGCTTGTGGTCGAACGAGCCGATGTTCTTGTCATCGCGGGGGACGTTTTTGACCGTGCCTCTCCGCCCAATTCATCGATCCGGCAGTTCAATCGCTTCCTCAAGCGTGTAGCAGAGGAGACCGAAGCCGCTGTGGTGATGATCTCTGGAAACCACGATTCTGGCGACAGGATCGAGGCTATGTCTGTCTTTTCCACCGCGTCTCGTGTGCTGGTGCGGGGGATTGCCGATGCGGTGGAAGCGCCGCTGGTGCTGCGTGACGCGCAGGGCGAGGTCGCCTTTTCCGCACTGCCCTTTTCCTATGAATACGCCGCACGCGAGGTGTTCAGGGATGAAAGCATTAATGCGCCGGCGGAGGTAGTTGCCGCCCAGATCGCTGCGGCAAGGAGGCAGGTGCCTGATGGAGCGCGTTGGGTCGTCGTGGCCCATGCTTTCGTCGCGGGGGGTGCGGTCGGCGAGACCGAGCGCGCCCTGACGCGAGTCGGAGGCATAGAAACTGTTCCCTCCGATGTCTTCGATGGGGCGGACTATGTTGCACTGGGGCATTTGCACAAGCCGCAGGAAGTGAGCGCTAGCCATATTCGGTACTCCGGCGCACCGCTTGCTTTCGGTTTCGACGAGGCGGGAAACGAAAAATCCATGACCGTCGTCGATCTGAAAGCTGAAGGGGTCGAGATCCGCATCGTACCGTTCCGACCGATTCGGCAGGTTCGCTCGCTTACCGGGGCATTCTCGGATCTCCTGGAAGGAACGCCGTCTGACGATTTCATCCAGGCTATCCTGACGGATGAAAACCCTCTGATCGATCCGATGAAACGGTTACGCGCGACCTATCCCAATGCTTGCCATCTGGCCTATGCCCGGCAGGAGCGCGCTGCGGAGACCAAGGCGCTCGGCAGCGGGAGGGCCGCGGTCACGCCGATCGAGATGATTGGCGACTTCGTGAAGGTTGTGCGCGGCCGGGAACCAAACGCCACCGAAGTCGCGATCGTCGCGGAAAAGCTCCACGCGGTAACCTCCGGGGAGGAGCAGACATGAGACCAATTCGCCTATCGCTTCAAGCCTTCGGGCCATTTGCGACAACCGAGGTAGTCGATTTCCGGTCCGCGCTGGAGACGGGTCTGTTTGGAATTTATGGTCAGACCGGCGCGGGAAAGTCGACGCTGTTTTCGGCGATGTCCTTCGCGCTATTCGGGGCGCCGACCAAGACTGATCAGGAACCACGTTCACTACGCTCGGATCACGCCGCGGCGGATCTACCTACCGAAGTCGAATTTGTCTTTGAGCTGGGCGCCAAGACCTATCTGATCCGTCGTCGTCCGGCGCAGGAACGTCCGAAGGCACGCGGTGAAGGGACCACTGAGGACGCGGCGGAAGCCTCGTTATTCGACGTCACCGGGATTCCGGTGGACACTCTTGGTCCGAGTCAATCTGGCAGTGTCATTGCGGAAAAGAAGGTCTCGCTAGTAGGGCAGCAGGTCGAGGCGCTGCTTGGGTACGGGGCAGATCAGTTTCGACAGATCGTGCTCTTGCCGCAAGGTAAGTTCGAGACGTTCCTAGCCGCAAAAACGGATGCGCGGGTCGAGATATTGCGGGATCTCTTCGACGTGAAGATCTATCGCGATCTCGCCGCACGGCTGAAGGAAGAAGCCTCAGAGGCAGAACGATCGTTGCGCGACCAGCGCGCTCTCTACGTGGCTCGACTTGAGGAACGTGGTTTTGAGAGCGCCGAAGCGCTGGAACTCGGAATTGCCACAGCCGAAGCCAAAGTCGAAGAAAAGCAAGGCATTCAGCGCGGCGCGGAGATGGCCAACGAAGCCGCGCGCAAAGCTCTGACCGAAGGCGAGCAAGTCGAAAAGGCATTTTCTGCTGTCGACACGGCACAGCAGGCATTCGATGATCTAGAAAAGAAAACGGGCGAGGTCGAAGAACTGGCCAAGCGGATTGAGGCTGTCCGGAATGCCATGCAGGCCCGTGATCTTGAGACGGCTTTGCGCGATGCGGAGCAGGAAAGCCGGAATGCGGTGGAGGCTGTCACAAAAGTAGAGGCGGAACTAGACATCGCCAATGGCGCGAAGGAAGTGGCGGGAAAAAAACTCGTTGAGGCACAGTCGGGCGAGGACCGGCGGCAGCAAGTTCAGGCTGACCTAACAAGGTTGGAGGCGATCGAGAACCAGGTCGGTCAGGCATCGGCTCTTAGAAGCGCGTTTGACGACGCTGCGAAGGATGAAGCTTCAGCGAAGAAGGCTCTGACCGAGGCCATAGATGCCCGAGACAAGCTCAAGTCTCAGCGCGATGCGACAGATCTGGCACTTGATCAAGCGCGAAAGACCGAAACGGTGCGAGGCCAGCTGACCGGTGAGTTGGCCGAGGTCAACCGAGAAAGAGTCAAGGCAGCGGCGCATGTTAAGGCGCAAGAGGCTGTCGCGGATGCTCAACGAAATGTTGAAGCGGCATCGAGCGAACTGGCGACAAGAACCGACGCGGCGCAAGCCGCTGATGCGGCCTTGGTAGATGCCGAGGCACGGCTTTCGCGCACGCAAGCGATCATTCTGGCTGAAAAGTTGACCGAAGGAGCGCCTTGCCCTGTCTGTGGTTCCCATGATCATCCTGCGCCTGCCCATGGTACGCCCGAACAATCTGGTTTGACCGAAGCGTTTCGGAGTGCGCAAGTTCAGGCGAGAATTGCCGCCGAAGCCAGAGTTCGGGCCGAAAGCGAACTTGACAATTTTCGAATGCGGCTCGACGAAAAGAAGCGGGCGCTGGAGGAACAGGAACGTCCTGAGCGCACGTTGGCGGAGCTCGAAGTTGAAATCGCACGGCTTGAAGGCGACGTCGCCGCGCTTGGAGAAGCGGTCGATTTAGACGCGATGGCGGAGCAGATGGCCCAACTCAAGCTGAAACTGACTGAGGCTGAAGCTGCCGAGGCTACGGCGCGCACCGCTGCGGGAAAGGCCGAGACCGCTCTTGCCGGCGCGCGCGCCAAGCTGGACACAGTGCTCGAGGCCCTGCCGGAAGGTCTGCGCACGCCCGAGGCGGTTGTCGCTCGACGGGAGGCTTTACAGAGAGAGCAAAGGCAACTGTCCGAGGCGCTGGAAGTGGCGACGCAACAGGACCGAGCCGCCGGTGAAATGCTCACCCGTGCGCAAGAGCAGCTTGAAGCAGCAAAGCGGGCGCGCGACGCGCAGCAACAGCGCGTGAAAAAGGCGCAAGATGATTTTGGTGCTCGGCTTGCCGAGGTCGGGCTGGACAAAGCGGGATATGATGCTTGCAAGGCGCATTTCCCGACATTCGATGCCGACCAGAAGACGGTATCCGATCATCGTGAGGGCCTGATTGCGGCTCGCACGACATTGCAGAACGCCATCGCCGCTTGTGCAGATCGTGAACGCCCGGATCTTGCCCCGCTTCAGCTGGCGTTGGCAGACGCCACCCAGACCGTGACCGCGGCCAATGCTGCACTCGCCACAGCGAAAACGGATGTATTGTCACTGACCAAATTCAAGGAATCGCTTGCGGCGGCGCTGGCCGAAACCGAGCGGCTTGAAACCGAGACCGGTCCGCTCCGGGGGCTGGCCGATCTGGCTAACGGCAAGAACGATTTCAAGATGACACTCGAGACCTTCGCGATCGGTGCAATGTTCGACCAGGTTCTCGAGGCGGCGAATATGAGGCTCGACCCTATGACACGTGGGCGCTACCGGCTGACGCGCGGGCTCGAGGCATCTGGCGGTCGCGGCAAGCGTGGGCTCGAAATCGAGGTCTTCGACATCAACACCGGTAAGGCGCGCCCGACAGCCACGCTGTCAGGCGGCGAGACCTTTATCGCGGCACTGGCCCTTGCGCTTGGGCTAGCTGATGTGGTCGAGAGCCTTTCGGGCAAGATCCGGATGGACACAATTTTTATCGATGAAGGCTTCGGGAGTCTCGACACCGAGAATGGCGCGGGCACGTTGGATCAGGTGATCCAAGTTCTTGCTGCGCTGACAGAGGGCAGCCGGGCCGTCGGCCTGATCTCGCACGTCGGGCTGGTGCAGGAGGCTATTCCACAAGGCTTTTACGTGCGCTCGACCCCAAGCGGCAGCCGGGTCGAGGAAAGAACGGGTATGGGATGACGGACCGCTGGTATTACCGGAAGGCACACACCCGCCGTCTGTCGTCAGGGCGCACGGTATCCGTCCGCGGCGGTTGGGCAGTTCGGGGCGATCGTGAAAGCAAGAGGGGCGCATCGTTCAGGCGGACTTGTCCGATATGTGGGGCGCTGATCGTAAGCGTGGGCATGCCCAGAGGAGGGTGGGTCCATTTTGAGAGCGGCAAAGGCCTGACACGAATTAAGCACCCTTGTCTGCATCTTGGCGAGGGTCTGAGCAGGCGGCGCGACGAGGAAACACCGGATCTTTTCGAAAGGCTGCCATAGCTCGTTGCCGGATCACACAGAGCGATTTTGACCAAGACACCTAGGTCGATATGCAAACCACCCTTTGGCGACATCGATGAACGTAAGCATTGGCGGTGGGCGCTCCTCCCTCAATGAACCGCGAATGTCCCTGTCGCTGGATCTGATCACAACGGTCTAGCCTTAGCGCGAAGCCGTTGCAGTTTTCGTCGCCAAGGCAGTATGATGACCAGAAATACGTGGCCAGTGCCGAACTTAGATCGGTCGCGAGGTGAACATGCGCTTCTCGAGACTGTTAGATCGACTTCCTGCAAGACTGGTTGAGATATTGCACAGGAGTGACCATCTCGTTCCTATCGCCGAATTGCTCATTCGTTCAGTGTTTTGGGGCACGGCGCTGTATTGGGCTCTTGGAGCTGACCGGATCGTAAATCTGCAGATCAATGCCATCTCTTTCGTGCTAGCCACCGGGTGGGCATATGTCGATGGAGTATTCTCCCGGAGAATCTGGCGATATGCATTGGAGGAAGGGGTAATTCTTCACTTCCTAAGTGTCCAAATTAGCAACTTCCTGGGTATTCTGTTCGGCAATCCACTATCCTGAAGCGGGTAACGCTGCGGATTTTTCCATCAACATCTGTATCGGCTGGGTGCGGATTACCTGACACGGCCGCGGGTACCCAAAAGGCACGACTTCATTCCTGAGAGTAAACGCAAAGCTTAGATCGTCACGATAACAACGTGGGTGCACCCTTGCGCCGCGTCCGTACGAGGTGGACTGGAGCTGGATCAACATAAGGTTCGAACGGCAGCTTTCATCGAACCGCACGTCTCTGGAATGAGGTCACGACAACGCCTCCCGCCAGAACACAGGTGTTAGCAATACGACTACGGTCAGAATTTCCAAACGCCCGAGCAGCATGCCAAGGACAAGAACCAACTTCACCGGGTCACTGAGGGACGCGAAATTCCCAGCCGGGCCGATGATGGGCCCAAGTCCGGGTCCGACATTCGCAACCGCGGTAAATGCACCGCTGATTGCGGTGACCATATCAAGCCCAAGCAGCGACAGGACGATTGACAGGATCGCAAGTGTGAAGAAATAGAACACGAAAAATGAAATCACCCCGCTCATGACATCCTCATCTACACGTTTACCCTCGTATTTGATCGATACTAATCGACTTGGGGATTGAATTATCTTGACCTGGGCGAGGATGGCGCGGCCTGCCAAAAGCCAGCGCATTGCCTTGGCGCCGCCGGCTGTCGAACCGGTACAACCGCCCACTGCTGTCAAAACGAAAAACACTGCAACTGCAAACGGCCCCCAAAGCGTATAGTCGGTGGTGGCATAACCCGTCGTTGTGACAACCGACACGACATTGAAAGCCACAAGTCGCAGGGCATCAAAAAAGTTCAGATCATTGGTTATCGCAAGCCACATGGCCAGTACGATGATCACCGCTGCCAATGACCACAGCATAGCCTTCACCTGTTCGCTCTTGAACTTGCCTCTATAAATTCCGCGAACGTACCAGGCGAATGGCAATGCGCCGAGGAGCATAAAAAGGGTTGCTGACCATTGCAGAAATGGGCTGTCGAAATGCCCGAAGGAGGCATCGTAGCCCGAGTATCCTCCCGTTGACAGGGTGGTCATGGCGTGCGTCACGGCATCAAACGCGCTCATCCCGCCAATTGCATAAACGAGCGTACAGAATACCATGAGGCCGAGATAGATCTGAAGTGTCGCGGAGGCGAACATGGCCGCGTTTCGCAGTTCCTTGTCCCCTTTGTCGGAGCTTTCCGTTCGAAAAAGCTGCATACCGCCAACCTTGAGGATCGGAAGCAGAGCGATCCCGGTCACGATGAACCCCACGCCACCAATTGCCTGGAGCATCGCGCGCCAGAAAATGATCCCGCGCGGTGTCGTGTCGAGCCCACTCATGACCGTCGAGCCGGTCGTTGTAATGCCGGACATGGATTCAAAAAGAGCGTCAACCGGTGACAGGGACCACAAGTAAAGCGGGACGGCCCCTGCTATGGCGGCGACCACCCAGACCGATGAGGTCAGCAGGAATGTGTGGGTGCGATGCAGACCTGCAAAGGATGAGGAGGAGGAGATCGCAAGCAATCCCCCCACGAGCCCGACCAGGACAGCAGAAAATCCAAAGACCTCTGTTGTTTGCCGAAAAATCAGCGCATCGACACCCATCAGGGCGGCGAAGAACAACATAACGATGCCATTGACAAAAACGACGAAGTTCATGCCGCGCCCCTCATCCCAAATAGACCGTGCCGGAGGGATAGGAAATCCGCTTCGGTTTGCGCGTCGCGAGCAGGAAACCCAGCGTCAGCGGCCCCACGCGCCCAACGAACATGATGAACATGATCACGATGCGTCCAGCGGTGTCGAAATCGCCGGTTACGCCGCGCGACAGGCCAACGGTTCCGAAGGCTGAAATCGTCTCGAAAGCAACGTCAAGAAACTCGCCCTCATGGAATACGAGCATCGTGAACAGGGCAAAGAGGATCAGCAGGACACTCACCATCGCGAGGGCGAGCACCTTCATCACCTGATCCGCTCCCAACCTGCGCCCAAAGACGTCAACATGCTGGTGCCGCTTGAAGAACGCGTAAGTTGCAAGCAGCAGAACGATGAATGTCGTGACCTTGATCCCGCCACCGGTCGACGTACTGCCCGCGCCGATGACCATCAGCGTCATGATCATGAGGGTCGTGCCATCCGTCAGACTGCCGATATCGACCGTGTTGAAACCCGCTGTGCGCGTTGAGGCGGCCTGAAACCAGCTTGCCCAGAGCCGGGACGCCCAGTCGAGTTGCCCCAGAGTGGCCGGATTATTCCACTCCATCACCGCGAATGCCGTTGTCGACCAGATGAGAAGTGAGGCCGTCCCGACAAGCATCAGCTTGGTATGGAGCGCGAAACGATGCCATTTTCGGGTGCGCCAGATGTCAGCAGCAACCGTAAAACCGAGCCCCCCAAGAATAAAGAGCAAGGGGACCACAATATTGATCACGGGATTGCCCACCCATTGGCTCAGGCTGTCGGGGAACAGCGCAAAACCCGCGTTATTGAAGGCAGAGATCGAGTGGAAAACGGAGTGCCAGAGCCCCATGCCCCAACCGAATTCCGGAACAAAGACCATCGAGAGCAGTGCCGCGCCGATCAGCTCGCAGAGCAAAACGACACGGAGGATCATTTTGGTCAATGCCAGAAGGTCAGTCGCAGACGTCTGATTTAGATCCTCACGCAGATAGAGATGATGGGTGAACCCCACTGGCATGCCGAGCATGGAGAGGATCAGCACCGCGAAGGTCATCAGACCAAGTCCACCGAGCTGGATCAGGAACGCGATCACGGCTTGCCCGAAGAAGGTGAAGTCGCTGCCCGTGTCGAGAACAGCAAGGCCGGTCACAGTTACAGCCGATGTCGCCGTGAAGGTCGCATCGGACCAGGTGATGGGGGCCGTTGCGGATATCGGAAGCTTGAGTGCCACCGCGCCGAGCACGATGAATGCGGCGTAGATCAGCACGAGAACAAGTGGCGGGGGAAGGTGCGAGACCTTCCGTTTTCCATACGCGCGCGCCATTGGTCACGCCCCGTCGCGGAGGTCATCCCCGAAATGACGGAGGTCAACTCGCTTGCCGAGCAGTAGCAGCTTGTCGCCTTCCTTGAGTTTCAGATCGCCGCTTTCGCAAGACAAGAACTGGCTTTCGCGCATGGCGCCAAGAGCGCGCAGATCGTATTTCGAGAATACCGCCGGATCATTCACAGGCTTGCCATCAAGCCGCGCAGGAACTTTGAAATCGACAACATGGTATCCGTTGCCAAGGCTTACATAGTCGCGGACCAGCGGATTATGCAGCATCTGGGCGATATGTTGGCCTACCTCTTGCTCAGGCAAGATCACGCGATCCGCGCCTAGCTTGGTCAGGATCCGGTGGTGGGTCCGGTTCAGTGCCTTGACCCAGATCGTCTCCACACCTAGCAGTTTGACGTTCATGGTGCAAAGGATATTGGCCTCGAGATCTTCGCCGATCGCCACGATGGCAACGTCGTAATTTCCGACTCCTGCTTCCTTGAGGGCTGCTTCATCCTTGCCGTCCGCTATGATCGCTTCGGACAATGTATCCGCCAACCGCGTCACATGCCGCTCATCGGTATCGATCCCGAGCACTGGGTTGCCGAACCGGGCGAGTTCGCTGGCAACGGTGCTGCCAAAGGTTCCAAGGCCGATCACGGCAAAGCTTCTGGTTTTCAAATGTCCGGCCTTCCGGCAGTTGCTGTTGCGCGCATGTAACGCTCTTTTTCAAGGAAATAGCAAGTTTCCGCACATGGCTACGGTCGGCACGAAAGACTATTTGGCCGATATGGGTAGTGAAAATCTCCATTTGGCGGTTGAAGTCACAGCCCCAAAGACTCTGTCATTCCGCTCGTTTCCAGATCCCAACGGGCTGTCCAATTGCCTGATTTACGATCAAAGATCAAATAGTTCCGCTCGGCGACGTATCGGTTTCGCTGCCCCGGCAAACGAGTAATACGAATCGGGTGATCTGGCAAAGGATCCTCACCCAGCCATGCCAGGGCCCCCAGAAACCGTGCCCAGCCCTTGGGAGGCGCCCGGTGCGCAATCCCAGAAGCAACAAGCTGATTGAGGTGCAGTCCGCCGCCGAGATCCAAGACAGCACGGGTCGCGAGGTGGATCTCGCCCGAGACCGCCGTGACGTCGTGGCCGTCCCGTCGGGCGAGGTCACGAACCAGTCGCAGCATCCGGCGCCATTCGTCGCGATGCGCTCGACTTTGCCATTGGTCGCGCAGGTCGTCCTCGTATTTCTGCATGCGCGGGATCAGCACCATGAGCGCTTCCAGAAGCGACAGCCGGGGACCGAGCAAGGGAACGCTCGACATCAGAAGGGTGTGGCCCCGCACCTCCCGTTGTGCCTCAGCCTCCATCATGCTCCAACCACCCTGACCCATGATCTGCCGCCGTGTCCGTTCGGACCGCAGGTCGGGGGCGAGGATGCGCAGGTCGGGGCCGTGAATGGCCCAACCAAGGTGCTGTCCTGAGGAATCGGCGAAGCGGGCTGGTAGGTCGCCATCGATTGTCGCCTGCTGAAAGACGAGGAAGCTTTCGCGTGCGACTGCGAACAGAGTTTGACCCACTGGGGAATAGGTGCGCGACCGACGCAAAGAGCCCCAGCCGTCGCAGATGTCGTGATCGTCCCATTGCATGAGCGACGGCACCCGTGCGGCAAGCCAGGCGAACTGCGGCGCGGCGTAGAGTGCTGCGTAACGTTCAAGGAACCGCTCGCGCAGATGATGGCGGAGATCGTCCAGCGCCGCGCGCGACGGGTCTCTCGGGATACGTTCTGGCCAGTGTTGGCTGAGCTCATGTTCCTCAGTCACCTCGTCGGCATAGACCTGGTCGCCGCCGTGCAGCATCAGCGCGAAGGGCCGACGTTGGTGTTCGCTCCTCAGCCTTTCCCACATGGCGTTCCGCTCGGACCCTTCGCGGTCCATGTCCCCCACTTCCTCACCGTTGCAGGACACGTAGGCCAGTCGCAGGTCGCTCGTCAGGTCACCCGCGACCACGTGGGTCGTGCCGTTCCAGCGGTAGTCGGAAACTCGGTCGGCCGGCAGCGTGAAGCGCGCCCGCCAGACGGTGGCGTAGTCATACTCCGCGAGCGGGATGGGTGGGACCTTGCCATGTGGGAGTTCAAGCGGCGGAACGGTCGCCTCCTTCGCGGCGATGAAGAGCGCAGACAGGCACATCTGCCCATCCTCGACGTCATCGAGGATCAGGATCGGACCAATGGTGGAGTAGAACTTTACATCCATGGCGATCAGCTATTGCAGCATGTCTGGTTGCGCAATTCGGAATGAGGAACTTTGTGCCGAAATTCTGTTGGCCCAGAGAAATAAGCTTTCCATGACCGCATTCGTGACTACCACACTGAACCCTAAGTCTGTCTTTCTGAAGCATGTTCCTTAGAGCACAGTGGTTGAAATGGACACACCCTTGGAAGTTGGCCCGAAGCTTATTACGTCAATTGGACACAGGCATCCCGTCCTAAAAGCAGGCACGGGAAGAGGACAAAGAGCAGAAATGACAGGCGCCGCGCAGTCGCGCCACTACAGGGAATGATGTTGAAGCGCTTGGCAAGAAACCAACGAGCCGACGAAAACACGAGCTTGAGGGAGAACGAGGATGGCATTGCCCCGGAGGAAGACAAGGCATCTGGCGGCCTAACACTCAAGCAGGCAGCCGTTATTTATTTTGGCGGCCTGGCACTCCTTATCGGCGGTATGGTGGTCGCCGGCCTGTCGACATAGGGACCTACTCGTTCTACGGGTGTGTCACGCTGCCATCCCGTTCCAGAACAGGAACACCATGTAGGCAGCGTAGGCAATGAGCATCAGTGCGCCCCAAGCGCGCCCGATCATTTTCGAGGCGAAGAGCAGTGCGAGCAGCAGAAGCGCCGCGCCGAGCATTACGGGCGCATCAATTTCGCGGAAGCGTGCGCTAACCTCGATGGGCTGGATGACCACCGTCACGCCGAGGATCGCGAGTATGTTGAAGATGTTCGAGCCGATCACGTTGCCCAGAACCACGTCCGAATGCCGCCGGATCGCAGCGACGATGGCAGTGGCAAGCTCGGGCAGCGAGGTCCCGATGGCCACAAGCGATAGGCCGATAACGGCGTCCGGCACACCAAAATCGCGGGCGATGTTCACCGCGCCCTCGACAAGCATGTCGGCCCCGAACACAAGGGCGGCGATGCCGCCAAGCGCCAAAAGCGGTGCGAGCCATGGCCGCGGCAAAGGAATGTCTTCGAACTCTTCCGCTTCGTGCTGAAACGTCTTCGCCTCGCGGTCCCGCCTTTCTAGCCAATAGCTTGAGAAGAGGTAGCCCGCGAGGACCACGAGCATCGCGATGCCCTCAATACGGGTGATGACCTCGCCCTGCACCAGCGCGAAGGCCGCAAGAGAAACGAGCGTCGCCAAGAGTGCCTCGCGCACTGCCGTTCGTTCCCACCCGAGGATCGGTGCGATGACGGCCGCCACACCAACGATCAACAGGACATTGGCGATGTTGGATCCGACGACGTTTCCAAGGGCAATCTCCGGCGTACCGCCGATCGCCGCGTTGACCGAGACAAGCAACTCCGGCGTCGAGGTGCCGAAACCGACAATGACCAGCCCGATAAGGAGCTTCGAGATGCCCAGACGCTCGGCGAGAGCAACCGAGCCGCGCACGAGTCCTTCGCCGCCAACAAAAAGAAGAACAAGGCCGGCGGCCACGAGAAGGAGATCATGAAGCATCTTAATTCTTGTCCGGAAGTTTCCGCAGTGAGCGCTCGCGCGTTTCTCATGATCTAGTGTGACCCAGACGGAAAAGGAACAGCAGGCCCTGAATTTCACTTCAATTTAGAAGATTTAACCGATTTTTTGGACTTGCGATTGCAAAGTTCAGCCTTCGATCCGATATCCAGCACACGCTGTGAAAGGGGAACGGATGCAACGAGGGGAGGGACAGAGACGAAGACCTTCGTTGTCGTTGCCCATCCTACGTACATCCCGAGACCAGCATAGGGCGGGCACTCTGACCCTCGGCAACCTGTTGACGGCACTCGGCGAGACATCGTTCGGTTGGGCGATCGTTGTGTTTTCGTTGCTCACCTTGCTGCCGCTACCGCCAGGATCAACCCTGATAACCGCTTTGCCACTTCTTGTGACGACCGGTCAGATGATGCTTGGCTACCCGCACGTGAAGTTGCCCGGACCGCTTGAACGACTGCAGCTTGACCAAACAAAGCTGCGGCACACTGTTCTTCGCCTGAGACCGGTCACTCGCAGATTGGAGCGTGTGCTACGGCCGCGCTACAGATTTGTTTTTGCCCGCCGGAGCGAGCGCGTACTTGGCCTCGCCTTATTCATGATTGCCTTCGCGCTGTTTCTGCCAGTGCCCCTAAGTGGCTGGTTTCCAGCGATCTCACTTTTCGTCTTCGGCGTCGGGCTGGTCGAGCAAGACGGGCTAGTCGCTTCGGCGGGTCTCGCCTTGGGCGGAGCCTCCGTCATATTGACAGCAACGATCCTGATGTCTTTAGCAGCCGGGGCAGAGGCCATGATCGGTTAACTGAGCTCGGGAGAATCCAGCGCACGCGCTCTCTTTGGGCCATGCGCTGATGAAAGGTGCATCACCCTGCAGAGTAGTATGCTGCGCACCGACAATGTCTACCTCTTCGTCCTGGTCGGGCATGTATAGGTTGATCCAGAAGATTGTTGTCGCAGGTGCAGTCGCGACAACATGTTCGACCGGCTTGGCTGCGTTATTGGCTAAAGCGGCGATTATGCTTTATGTCCGGTCTTCAAAGAACGCTTCGCGCAATTCGCTCTCGTGCCTGAATATGACGCCGGATCAGAGCATTGCAGGTGATCCGCATTGTTTTCGGCCGACGACGGGAATAACTCCCAGGAGACGTAGCGAGGATTCATACAGTGCAAGACGAGTTCAGGCAGACCGCCGGATCAAGGCGCATGCGCGGTGCGCCGGGAACCTGGTTTCTGTATGCGTTGCTGTTCCTGGGACTGACCGCCGCTGGATTTGCCGCTCTCTCCATGGTTTTCGATGGGCCCCCGCCGCGCTTCGATGCGAGACTAATCCAGCCTGAGGCCGTGGCGACCATCCTGCTCTTCCTGCTCATCTATTTTGCCTCAGACGGACTTCGGCTCTATTTCGTCCTCAGAACAATTGGATCGACGGTGAAAATCCGCGAGATTTTCCCCCTTGTCTTCATCAACTTCCTGTTTTCGAACATCACGCCCCTCGCCACCGGCGGCGGTTTCGCTCAAGTGTGGTACCTACAAAGGCACGGCGTGTCGGTCGGCGCCTCGGCCGCCGCAACGTCGATCCGCACCATTCTGGCGATGCTGGTGATCTTCGTCGCGGCGCCCGCGTTTCAATTCCTTCATCCCGACGCGTCCACCAGCGAAATCGCGCGGGTCACGATGCAGTCTTTGTCGGGCATCAGCGTGCTCTATCTCATCGGTTTCATTCTGGTCCTGCGCCGTCCGTTCTGGATTGCGGTGCTAATTGGAACCTTGCTTGGCCTCGCCTGTCGCCTGGGCCTCATCGGTGAAGAACGAAAAGACCGTTGGGTCAGCACGGTCCGCAGGGAGACCGACGAGTTCGCAAGTGGCTTTTCCAGGTTCGTCGGGGGATCACGTGGCGCCGCCGCCGCGACAGTGATCTCGACACTTGTCTTCCTCGTGACGCTTTTCGCTTTCCCGGCGCTTCTTCTCGAGCTGCTCGACTACGATGTCGACTGGATGACAGTCATTGGAACGATGTCGATCGTTACCTTCCTCATGTATTTCGCGCCGACTCCGGGCGGGGCGGGACTGGCGGAACTGGCCTTCGCCGGGTTCATGGCAAGCCAGATGGCACCGGCCGACCTGTTGCTCGTCGTCTTCGCCTGGCGGTTCTTGGTCATTTATCTGGGCATGGCCATCGGGTTGGCTGTGTCGGTCTTCGCCCTGCATCCAAGGACAAGACCCAGATGAACCGCCCGCTTCTCTCCCTCTTCTTCTATGCCAATCTCGCCATCGTCCTGACGATCGCCGTCTACCGCGTTTATCTCTATGCCGCGGCACCGGATGCAAGCGCGCTGCTCGTGCGGCAGATTGACAGGATCGAGGCGGTCGCAGCGGAGGGCGAACCGCTCAGGTTCGCTGTTGTCGGAGAGGGCAACAATTCCATCGGTATGCTGGAACGGGAGGTGATTCCGAGAATTAATTCCTCGGACGTGGATTTCGTCGTCTCCGCGGGCAATATCGTCAGTGGCGGCGGAGAGGATAAATATCGCTCCATCCTTCAGATCCTTTCTCACCTGGATATTCCCTATCTCCTGACCTTCGGTGAAAACGAGTTCGAGGAATTCGGAAGCACCCGTTTCTACCAGCGGTTTGGACCACACTTCTACTCGATCGCGCTTCCGCAAGCGCGGCTCGTTTTTCTCGACGCCACAGGACGCACACCCACCGACTGGCAGGAAAGGTGGCTACGCGACATTCTGGAGACGGAAGAAGCAAGACCCGTGATCGTCTTTGCAGGGCATCCTCTTGTCGCACCCGAACATGAGACCCTTTTCGAACCCGACCGCGGCGCATGGTCCGAGCCGGAAGATCAGGACAGGCTCCTTACGCTTTTGAGCCGCCTTGGCGTGGACATGGTGATCTCGGCGGGTGCCGCCACCTACTCGGATCACGTCGTTGACGGGCTCAGACATATCGTGACCGGAGGCGCCGGCGGCTTCGTCGTCAACGATGAGGCGAGTTTCTATCACTACCTCGAACTGAGCGCGGGTCGCGACGGCATCCAGATCGACCTCGTTCGCATCGACACCGCCCCCACACCGCTCGCACAGCGGGTCGAGGGGCTCTGGTTCTTCGTCTACTCCCTGTTCTACGTCGGTTGGCTAAATTTCCTCGCGATCTTCTCGGCGTTCGGGCTGACGGCGATGTATCTCTACAATCGGCTGTTCCGAGAACGCCGCTACTACCCGGATTACGATCTGCGCGTGCCGGTCGATCCCGGTCGACCGCTTCGCATCGCCATGTTCACCAACACCTATCTGCCCTCCATCAATGGTGTGGCAATCTCGGTCAACAGGCTAAAAGCGGGTCTGGAACGCCAGGGACACCAGGTGTTGTTATGCGCACCTACCTACGAACACCAAAACCCGGAAGAGGGAGTTTTTCGCATTCCCATCCTGATCAGCCTGGGCGCGGCTTTTCGGCTGGCAAATCCTTTCCACCGTCAAACCTGGCGGGCAGTTCGAGAATTTCAGCCGGACATTATTCATCTACACCACCCCTACTGGCTTGGCTCACTCGGGCTCCGGATGGCGCGAAGACTGCATGTGCCTGCGGTTTTTACTTATCATACTCGGCTCGAGCAGTTCGCTCACGCCATACCCTTGCCGGGCGCACTCTTCCGGAACGTGATCGCGCATTGGTTGGTGCGACGCTTTGCCAACCAGTGCAACGAGATCATCGTCCCGACGCCGGTCACTCGAGACTACGTCCGCCTGATCGGCGTCGACGGGCCCGTTCACGTTCACCCGACCGGCATCGAAGTCGAACGATTCCGCCAGAGCGACCCCGCGCGCCTTGAAGAACTCAATGCGCGCTACAATCCGGACGGGCGCATGATTCTTGTGACCATCTCGCGCCTCTCGAAGGAAAAGAATCTCGATTTCCTGATCGCAGCGATGAAAGAGCTTAAGGGCCGACACGCCCCGCCTTTTCGACTGTTGATCCTCGGTGAAGGCGACGAGCGCGCGCGCCTGACCGGCAACATTCGCGATGCCGATTTGACCTCCGAGGTCAGACTGGTGGGAAGCGTGCCGCTCCAAGACGTTCCGGATTACCTGAACTTGGCACGGTTGTTCGTCTTCACCTCGGTCTCCGAAACACAGGGAATGGTCGTTCTGGAAGCCATGGCCGCTGGCCTTCCGGTCGTGGCGGTGAACGCAAGCGGCGTCGATGCCTTCGTTCAGAACCATCGAACCGGTGTCCTGACGGAAGAAGACCTGGACGCCTGGACCGATGCAGTCCATGCCCTACTCGTGAACCGGTCCGAACGTGAGAAATTGGCGCGGGCGGCGCTCGAAGAGGCGCAACACCATTCAGTCGAGCGGTTTTCATCGGAGATCGCAAAAATTTATGCCACGGCGATCAACGCAAAGGAGCGCGCCAGCAAGATCACATTCCGGCGCATGACTTGAATTGCAACCATTCGAGATGCACAACTGCTCCGGAACGGACGAGGGCCACATGCACGATCAATTGATGCGGCGTCGCAGCAGTCAATCGCACTCAGTACTGTTGGTATTTTCGCCCGGCATTTGAGTTAGGCAGAGCCGCCCGGCCATGAGGTCCGTGTTCTCCAGAATTGCATCTTCAAAAACGGCGGCTTGAAGATCCGCACCTTCAAAAGTTACGTTTATTAGTCGGGCGCCACGGAAGCTTGCGCCACCGAGGTCGGCACGGTCAAATGAGACATTCTCAAGCACCGCGAAATCGAAAAGGGTGATATTAAGTTCCGCAGCGCCAAAATCAACGTTGCGCAACGTCGCCTCCGTAAGGTCCATTCCAGTGAGCTTGCGGTCTGACAGGTTCATCCCGTCGAAAGTGCACCCTCGGCACTCGCCAAGCATCCGCAATGTCGACAGGTCGCTCGCTTCTTGCGCTGGCGACGAGAAGGCTATGAGGGATAGAACACAACTCGCGAGCAAGGGGCGCCAAAAACGCCATTCAGAGAACTTCATTCATCGCCCCCCGCGAATTGATAATTCCAAACTCAGAAATCGAACAGATCCCCAAGAAAAGACTCACGTTTTTTCTTGTAGGGTCGTTGGGCATGCGCGTCAGTCTGGTAGCCCTGTGGCGGCGCAGAAGGCGCGGCTCGCTCGATGATCTTGTCCAGTTCGCCCCGGTCGAGCCAAACGCCTCGGCATTTAGGGCAGTAGTCGATCTCGACGCCGCTACGCTCGGCAATCACGAGCGTTTCTCCATCCACGGGGCATTGCATGCGATCCACCTTCCATTGTCATTGGAATTGTTTTCCTTACGGAAATAAGCATTTGCGAACCACTTTCAACCGACAGCAGCAAAAGGCGCGTCTACGAGTTCCTAAGCCGGTCACAAACGTGGATCAGCGAGGGCCGCGGGGACATCGATTTCGGTGCCATCTCGAAGCACATGAATCGTGATTGCCTCGCCGGGCGCATATGCGTCAAGCGCATCGCTCAGGTCGGCCGAGTCCGCGATATCCCGGTCACCGATCCCGATGATGACATCCCCGGGCACCAGTCGTCCCGACGCATCCTGACGCGCTCCGCGCAGGCCGGCCGCCGCTGCCGGAGATCCCGGTTCGACGCCGAGGACAAGGACACCCTCAAGCCCCTGCATCGCCGCGAGCTGGTTGATGCGGTCGGAATGCCGTATGCCCAGAACCGGCGGACGATAGGCGCCTGTTTCGATCAGCTGCGGCACGACCCTGTTCACCGTGTCGACCGGCACGGCAAAACCGATCCCGGCATTGGACCCCGATGGGCTGAAGATCGCGGTGTTTACCCCAATCAGACGGCCGGCACTGTCGATGAGGGGCCCGCCGGAATTGCCGGGGTTGATCGCGGCATCGGTCTGAATCAGGCCCTCGATGGTCGCACTTCCCCGCGTTGGGATTTCCCGGTCGAGCGCCGAAACGATACCTGTGGTCAGCGTCCAGTCGAGACCGAAGGGATTGCCGATTGCGAAGACCGACTGACCGACGCGCAATGTATCGCTGTCTCCCAGGGGCAAGGCCGGTGGTGTGTCAAGCCCTGCATCGATGCGCAGGACGGCGAGATCATGTTGTGGGGCAGTCCCCACGAGTTCTGCATCAAGGACGCGACCGTCCGCGAGACGGACCTGGGCTCCGGATGCGCCGCTGATCACATGATTGTTGGTCACGATATGGCCCTGGTCGTCCCAGATGAAACCCGAGCCCGTGCCGCGAGGCACATCCACGGCGCGCTGTGACCAGGGATCGAGCACGCGCTCTTCGGTGGTGATCGACACGACCGAAGAGCGCGCGGTCTCAAAGAGCGCGATGGTCATTTCTTCCTGCGGTGCGAGGTCGCCACGCGGAACGACTTCGCGCGGCTCCGGTGGACGCCATGGCTCCTCGAGGATGAGGAATGCACTCGTGCCCGCTAGAATGGCCCCGATCAGGAAGGCGCGCCATTTAACAACATCACGGATCATGCCTATCGTCTCTTGTATTCTTTGCGAAAGCTTTTGGAGAGAAAGGTGTTTCCGATGAAAATTCAACCCGCTGCGCCGCCCGGAGTTCGGCCATTTAGACTGGCGGTCACTTTCACTCGCAGTTTCTCGGCAGAAGCCCTATCTGTCCAGTATGTCAAAGCTAAGCACCCTTTGGCGAGGCGACTACGCCCTCGCCGACGCCTTCTGGACGTGGGCAGTAACCATTGGCGTTTTGGTCAACTTGGTAACGAGCGTGCTTTTCCTGACACTGATAATGCAGGATCTGGCATGGGCCGCGTTGATTATCGGTTACGGGGTCTCAGTTCCATACAACGTGGTAGCTGTCATAGGCGTCTGGCGCGCGGCTTCCCGATACGACGGTCCGACCATACATGCCGATCTTGCACGGGGGGCGACAATCATGCTCATGGCAGTGCTGAGCTTAACCTAGTCGAAGGAAAGCCGCCAAGTTTTCCAGGGTCGCGCCTTCCGGCAAGGATGGTGCAGTCGGTCGGCATCTTGGGCTTCTGCAGTAGGTCAAAATCCGAAACCGCTTTCGCCGCTGGTCAGGTTTGGGAAACTCGGCGACGCCCCGCAAGTCATATGGTGTGCAGCAATTGCAACCGTCATAGCCGGTTGACGCGCCCAAAGATCGTTCCATCCCGTCCTGGTGCTTATCCAAGTCACCGTTTCTTGCAGCCAACTGTAGCTGTCAGCCATTTTTCGCCGAAAACGTTCTTGTATTGTCGCATTTTGAACTGGGACATTGAGTATTTCTCCTGCCTCGGTTCTGGCTAACGAACCTTCTGCATCCTTCGAACAAAAACGGCGGTAGCGAAGACTATACCTCAACCTGTACTCGGGCCGCGAAGGCGGCCCATTTTTTCATGTGGGTTGCGGTCGCTAGCACGTCGGCCGCGAGAGCCAACAGGACGCATAGTGCGTCAACCACAGTCCCTTGTTCGACGGCCTGACCACTTGCTCGTCTTACCTAGGTTGCAATGCGCCACATCCTGAACCGTCCCTGTTGTGTAACTTCTCGGATCAGGTCTCTCTCTTCCATCCATGCGAGGTTCCTTTGAACAGCCGCACGACTTGCGCCTGTTAGGGCCTCCGCCATCGGGGCCGACACCAAAGGCCACTCTGTCAACACAGACCGAAGAGCGGCCGGAGTTCTGCCCGAAAGCTGAGACATGGCTCCTTCCGCCCGAACACTCCATGTTTGGGTACCATCTAGATGGCGCATCGCCGTTAGAATTGCGCTGTTCATCCCATCCAGCCAGCGGGCCAAACGTTCGGGCGGCAAGCCCGAAACACGCAGCCCCCCCGCCCCGCCCATGGCGAGCGGTGCGAAGATGGCGCCGCTTCCATCGCTGGCCGCGATCCTGGACGCGGTGACGGCGGCTTCCATCTGGTCACCGTGCTGTCCGAGGCCGGCCAGGCTCCAGAGATGAAAGCCCATGCAAGCCCGCGTGATTGGGTGGAGCTCGGCTGCTGCGGCCATTACGTCCAGCCATCCGCCCGCGCGATCTTCGAAACGCTCAGCGCTGTCTTCATTGTTCTCGGGATCGCGGCGATCCAAGAAGGCGGCCAAGTCAGCCTTCGGTCCGGGACCGCCTGTCAGGCGCCGAACAGCCCATCCAACCCTTGCCAGGGCATTTTGGTCATCCTGTGCGCCCGAGAGCCGCATCGATATCCAGAGCGCCAGACGATCAGAACTCACCCGATCACCTGCAAACCAGCTGAGTTCTGCCGCCTCGATCAGTGCGAGGCGGTGCCGCCAGCCTTCAGGGCCGCGCAGCAGCCGGTCGTCCAAAGCACCCAGGCGTCCAGCGACCCGTGCCAGTCGCGCAGCGTGAACGCCTTCTGCCTTTGCCCAGTCTTCTATGACAGCAGTGTCGGGCGGTTCTGCCCGTGGCCCGGGAGGCAAATCATCCGGTTCTTCTTCGAGTGGTCCCGGCAGAAACCAGTGTCGCATTTTCTTCACCATTTCAGCACATGATTATTACGTGATTTCTGGAAGATACGGCGATATCGCACATCATTTTTCAGCTTAAGGTTTCAATTTTGGTTCCGTATTTCAGCAAGTGGCCGCCCTGTTGGCGCACTGCCCAGCCGGTTTCGAAAGTTTCATATCGATGACGTCCGGCGGAGCGCATGCCTCGGATGAAGCTTGGGCCAAGGCGACGCGGATCGCGCGCGAGTTGGACCGGATTCTTGACGGGGCGGCGCCCGTGCGTGAGGCCGTGATGCGCGCGGCATCCGAGCTGCGGCTTTCGACACGCCAAGTCTACAACTATCTGGCGCGGTATCGGGAAGAGCGCAGGGTATCGTCCCTGCTGCCGCGAACGAGTGAGACAAGGAAACCACGGGTCAGCCCCGCTGTCGAGAGTATCATCGCGATGACCCTGCGGGAGATGTGGCTTTGCCCTGAGCAGCCAGACCTTGCACCGATCGTTGAAGAGATCCGCGCCCGCTGCGCAGAGGAAGGGCACACTCCACCCGCCTATGTCACTGTCGCCCGGCGGATCCCCATTCTGTTCGCACCGGAAGAAATTGCCCGCCGCCGCCTGTCAGATAGTAAACACCTGAACCGGCTGAAGCCGCGACCCGGCTACATCCGGGCTAACCACGCGCTCGACGTTGTCCAGATCGATCACACGCCGGCAGACATCCAGTTTGTCGAGGTGATTGATGACCACGGCGTCTTCGTTGGTCGCCCCTATCTGACCATCGCAGCAGATGTGGCCACGAGCGCGATCATCGGCTTCTGCCTGACCCTCGAGCGGCCGTCACGACTGTCTGTCGCGCTTTGTCTGGCGCACGCGATGTGCTGCAAGACTGCCTGGCTGGCAGAACGCGGCATCGATCATGCCTGGCCAATGCATGGTCGCCCGAAGCAGATCGTCGTCGATTCCGCCAAGGAGTTCCAAAGCAGCACCTTCAGCAGAGGATGCGCGGACTATGGCATCGCCATACGCATGCGGAACAAGGGCACCGTGCATCGGGGCGGAGTCGTCGAACGCCTGCTGGGGAAAGTGAACACGGCGCTGCGGGCTTTGCCGGGCAAGACGGGGCGTTCCATCGCGGATCGGGGCGACTATGCCTCGGAAGCGCGGGCACGGCTCAGCTTCGCGGATCTTGAACGCTGCATCGCGCTCGCGATCATCGACCACAACCTGAGTCAGAATGCGCGCAAGCTGACCGTTCCGGCGAAAGAGTGGGAAGATCGGTTCCAACCGAAGGATCGGCCGATCGATGCACCTGTCGATGTGCTGCTGAATTTCCTGCCGCGCAAGACGCGGAAGATTTCACCTCAGGGCATCAGTCTCTTCGCCATCGACTATTTCGAGCCCTGGCTGGGCCCGCTGGTCGCGCGTCGTGACCGGCTGAACCCGCTCGATCTGTGCTATGATCCTCGCGACATCAGCCATGTCTACGTCAAGGATCCGGATACCCAGGCTTGGCGGCCGGTCAGGCGACGGGACGGACTGGCCGAGCCGATCACGCTCTGGCAGCACCAGACGGATCGACAGCGGCGGCGCGAAATCCAGCGGCGCCCTGTGCAGGAGGCATCAGCCATCCGACGCGAAATCGCCGCAACCGTTGCCGCCGCCAAAACCCCCAAAAGCCGGTTGAAGGAGATGACCCGCGCCCGGCATGCCACCGAGGCAAAGAAGCCTTATGCCGACTTCGCTGCGCCTTCCGCCTCGGCCCAGGCAAAGCTCGACCCGGATCGTCCGCGGCGGGTCTTCCCTGTCGAGGATTGGTAAGGTGCCGGACCACCTCATGTCCGCCACCGTCCCACTCTTGCAGGCCGATGACGCAGTGCGGATCGCCCATGTGCGCGCGCCGCGCTGGATCAGCCATCCGGCGGCCGGCGCGGCGCATGACGCGATGCGACTGCTGCTTGAGCGACCGCCATCCCTGCGCCCACGCGGTTTGCTGCTTGCCGGTCCCTACCATAACGGCAAGACCATGATCGCCGAACGCTTCGCCGTCGAACATCTGCGTGTTGCCGAGCAGCAAAAGGTGTGGGTGATTCAGACCCGGGAAGGTGCAGGGCTGTCGCATTTCTATGCCAGCATCCTGTCCGGATTGCGCGCGCCACAAGCCGCTGGCTGGCGCAGCCTGGCCCGCGCCGGCGATCAGGTCGATCATCTTCTGGAGCGCCTGAAGCCGCGCCTTTTGATCTTCGACGAGTTCCACAGCGCGTTGCGCGGGCGGCGCGAGGATGTGAAGGCCATCTTCTCGTTCTTGCGGCGGATCGCACGAGTGCATGACATCTCACCCGTCCTTGTCGGCGAAATCGCGATCTACGATGCGGTGCATGACACGGACGAAATGGGCTCACGCTTCGATACGATCCCCATTCCACGCTGGGCGTATGACGAGGATTTCGCGACGCTACTCGACAGCCTTGAGGTAAGTCTGCCGCTAGCCAATGCCTCCGATCTGTCGCGCGAACCCTTGGCGAAGATCATCCACGATCTGTCAGAGGGGCTGATCGGCGAGGTTGTCGAGATCGTCACCCGGGCCGCAGTTGCGGCCATCTCGCGCGGTGAGGACCGGATCACGGGCGCAACCCTGTCGGACCTTGGCTATGTGCCTCTCTCGAGGCGCCGCAATTCGGCTTTGCGTCACGAGATGACATGAGGTTTGGGCCGACCGGGATCTCCGTCACACGTGCAGAGCGGTATGAAAGTGCGGCGGGAAACCGTTGGCCCATGAGCATTATGCCCGCACCAGGTGAACTTCTGTCGAGTTGGCTGCACCGCCTCGCTTACGCAAACGGCATACCTCCGCACTATTTTGGTGCGCTTCTCGAAGCGCCGGGTGAGAACTGGTCGGCGCGGCTTGATCGGGCATTGCCCGGTCGCATCCTGCAGCTTTTGGAAGAGCATACCCACATACCTCTGGAAGACATAACGGCTCTGACTAATGCTCCCGACCCTTTGGCCGTGCTGCGTTTGCCCCTGCGGGCATCGCCTCAGCAGAGTTGCGCACCAAAGACGCAGGCGACCTGGCTGCAATTCTGCCCGGCCTGTCTGGCGGAAGACGAAACGCCCTATTTTCGCCGAGACTGGCGCCTCGCGACACGCGTTTCTTGCTTTCGCCACGGCTGCCGACTTCGGGACAGGTGCCCATCCTGCGGACAAGGATTGGCTCCGTTCAGCCAGAAGCGTCTTGTGCCGCATCAGATCTGCGCCTGGTGCGGCGCGGCCCTATGCAAACGCACCCGTCCTGCCACCAATGGGGTTCGGCGTCTTGAGCGTCTGATCGACGATCTGCTTCGTCTGCAGGCATCAGGGCATCGAATGGCAGAGGGGCGATCACTCCCGGACTTTCTTGGATCAGCCTGCTTTCAATTTAGTCGACGGCCAATGTCCATCGCGCGCCTCTCTCATCGGGATCGCTATCAGCTGTTTCGGCAATTGACGGACGGGCAATCGACGCCGTTCGGAACGCGAAGAAGTTCCGCGATCATTTATTGGAAACGCGTCGCTCAGGTTGCGCCAGCTTGGGGCGGACTGGTCACATCTTTCAGCGATGCCGTCCTGCCTCGGCCCAAAGCTGGGCCTTGCTCTAACACCGCTGGCCCGAATTTGGCGGATCTCGTTCAGGCGGCCGCGCGGCTCGATCAGCAGCTGTCGCGTTGCCCTTAATTCTGAGACGCGGCGCGTTTGACGACAATTTTTGCCCTTAATTGCGAGATTCGGCTGTCGTCGGGCCTG